>JAIEPM010000420.1 GCA_019748395.1 Candidatus Obscuribacterales bacterium | reverse complement strand
CTGCGACCTTCGCCGCCGCCATAAGATCTCTTCTCGCCATAGCTGCGACCTTCGCCGCCGCCATAAGATTTCTTCTCGCCATAGCTGCGACCTTCGCCGCCGCCGTAAGATTTCTTCCCGCCATAGCTGCGACCTTCGCCGCCGCCATAAGATCTCTTTTGCTCACCGCCTTCGGAAGTTTCAGCATCTCTACGAGCGAAAGGTTTACTTCCATAAGATCTTCCGGAGGACGAGCCAGCAGAGCGAGCCGGTCTGTCCGAAGAATAGCCGCCTGAGCCGGAAGCACCATAGCGAGACCTACCGGGCGGTCCCGAAGGTCTGCCGGTTCTGGTCTGAGAATTGCTGCTCCGCTTCGGTCGCGAACCACCTGCGTTCCTGTGCATGACTGCTCCTACGTGTTGAAATTTCGCGCTGACGGATTGACCAGTGGCGCTGAAGGCACTCTTGACTTGTCAGTCTAAACTATTCGCCCTGGACTTTCTCATTACATCTCCTGAATCAAATTATTCTTAACTCTATAAAGCTAGCAGCATTCAGGCCTAGTGAGGCTTTAGAGCAATCTGAGTTAAAGCGAAATCGAAGTACATATATTGAGTCATTTTATGCAGACTCTCGCTCAGGCAGGCATTTGTTGTCGCTCAGAAAGAGGGAAAAATGACAGGCGCCTAATCATGCCAAACAGCGTCCAAACAATGGATTCAGACCTTGAAAGATTCGCGAAAGCCACACGAAAGCTGCAAGAAAGACTTCTGCATTATTATAGGAACGTGATCTGAAAGTTCGAAAGCCATCCGGAGAGGGGCTTCGCGCTTGCAGGTCAGCTTGCGCATGCTTAAAGCGCCGGAATCGGAAAAGTAATGCTCTCAGCTTCTTCAGCGTTCAATATAGCGAACTTGAAAGAGACCTTAGCCAAAGATCTTTTTTCCTCCATCGTCGTATTTCTGGTGGCGCTGCCCCTCTGCATGGGGATTGCCATAGCCTGCAACCTGCCTCCATCTCTTGGAATAATCACGGGCATCATAGGCGGAATCGTGGTCGGTTCACTGAGCGGCAGCCCACTGCAGGTAAGCGGTCCGGCAGCCGGGCTGGTAGTTATAGTTTGCGAATTAATCCGCGAGCATGGGCTTGAAAAAGTTTCTTTCATCATTCTGCTTGCCGGTATTATCCAGGTAATCGCAGGCTTATCGAAAACAGCACAATGGTTTCGCGCAGTGCCACCGGCGGTGGTTAACGGCATGCTCTCAGGAATCGGTGTTCTGATTTTTGCAAGCCAGTTTCATGTCATGATTGACGACAGCCCAAAAGGAAGCGGCTTCAACAATCTAATTTCAATTCCGCTGGCGATCTGGAAAGGCTTGATTCCGGACAACAATCCGGAACTGAATCACCACCTGGCCGCTCCGATAGGGTTGGCGACCATACTGATTATCATCTCCTGGGAAAAATTCGCCTGGGGCAGAATGAAAGCAGTGCCGGCGTCTCTCCTGGCCGTAGTTTCAGCCACAGTCCTGACGGCTTTTCTCGGACTTCCAATTAAGCACGTCGATCTGCCATCCAGCATTATTCAAGACATACAGATACTTCCCAATTTCGATCCATCATGGCTGAAAAACACAGAACTCTATGTGGACGCAATCGGCATGGCGCTTGTTGCAACGGCGGAGACCTTGCTTACTTGCACGGCGATCGACAAAATGCACAAAGGAACGAGAACCAATTACGATCGCGAGTTAAGCGCTCAGGGTGTCGGCAACCTGCTATGCGGTCTTTTAGGAACACTACCGATGACCGGTGTGCTGGTTAGAAGCGGTGTCAATGTCAATTCCGGTGCCAGAACTCGAGCCTCCACAATCTTTCACGGACTCTGGCTACTGCTTTTTGTTTCTGCATTACCCTTTCTAGTCAGGTTGATACCAACCTGCAGTCTGGCGGCTTTGCTTGTTTACACCGGATATAAACTGGCAAACTTCAATGTCTGGAAACAACTGAGAACCTTCGGCAAAAGTGAAGTATATATTTACGCTGCAACAGTAATTTCAATAGTCAGTATAGATTTGCTCACAGGCGTCATTATTGGCGTCGGACTCTCGGTTGTAAAACTGCTCTACATTTTCTCCAACCTCGAAATAAAGATAGTCGAGGACGAAATCCTGAATCGCACAGAGCTTTATCTAAAAGGCTCAGGAACCTTTTTGAATCTGCCTAGAATAGCTGCAACGCTGGAAAGCATCCGCTTAAATACGGAGCTTCATATCAATCTTGAGAAATTGGATTATATCGACCACGCCTGTCTCGACCTTCTGATGAGCTGGGAAAAGCAGATGGAATCAGCGGGAGGAGAATTGATCATCGACTGGAATACGCTTGGTAGCGTTTACAAAGAGAATCGCATTTCCAAAAGAGATCTTCACACCGGCGAATTCAAAAAAATACTTCCTCTATCTGCCGAAAAGGAAAAAATTTAGCAGTATGCTACTTTAATCCTGCCACCCAAAAGCCAAGCAGGAAAAGCAAAGTGTCTAAAGAGACAGGAAATACCAGGGTCGTCTCACTCATTACAAAGCTCTTGCCTCCAAGTCAGGAGGACTTTTTAAGCTTTGTTGAAAGTATGGTCGAACTGTTCAAGGCTGGCGGAAAAGAATCAGGTTTCTGGAGCGGTGAACTAATTCCACCACTGCCACCGCAGAACAACAAATGGATAATGATTCAACGATTCAGTTCTCGCAGCAAAGCAGCAGACTGGAAAGATTCAAGCAAGAGGCAAGAATTGCTTGCGAAATTGAGCAAAGACGGCATTTCATCAGTGCAGGTAGATGAGATCTCCGAATCAGGTGAGGCTCTTGGGAGCGTTGCAACAGCCATAGTTACCAACGTAAAAGCAGGGAAGGAAGAAGAATATTTTGAATGGGAGAGAAAAATCCAGATTGCACAAATGAAGTACGACGGCTACCGGGGGCTCTATTGGCAGCCGCCGCCGCCAGGTGTTCAAGGGCACAATTGGTCGACTTTGCTGCGTTTTGACTCACCTGAATCACTTGAAAAATGGTTTGCTTCTGCCGAAAGAAAAGCACTTATTGAGGAATCTGAAAGACTGGTGGACAACACGCAGATACAGCACATGAGTTCATCTTTTCCCGGTTGGGTTCCGATTGACAGTAAAACAGGCAAGCAGCCGAGCAATTGGAAAACAGCTCTTCTTGTTTTGCTTGGACTCTACCCAATCGTCATGCTTGAAATCCAGTACCTGACACCATTTTTGACCGAGCTTCCCCCGGCACTGGCGAACTTTATCAAAATGATGGCTAGTGTGGCTTTCACAAGCTGGATAAGCATGCCTTTTTTGATCAAGTGCTTTGCCTGGTGGCTTTTTCCTGAGAATAACTCCGACACCATCAAAGGCTGCCTGATTTTCCTCTGCATATTTGCTCTTGAAATAATCGTGTTTTTTCTGCTTCCACATTAACGCGGCATTAACGCTTAACAGCTTGAAATCAGGGTCTCTTTTCAGGACTAAAATTAATGCTCGCCAGGTCTTCGACCACAGCAGCGAAAACGCTTGCTAATCAAGGCTTCAGCCACGCATACTAAACGTGTAGTGAGCCCGAAAACAAGAACGGTTGACAGTCGGAAAAGCAAATATACAAAATCTTGATACCAAAGACCTTTTTTTAGGTGTAGCCTATCAATCGGCGTAAACTCAGGAATCCTTTTCCCTTGTCTGCTCATCCTAAAGACAGTCCCAGCGCTTTACCATCTCCGGACGTGTCCACAACACCAGCTTCAGCTTCTTCTCACGAAAAGCACGATGATCCACTTCTTTCGTGGTGGCTTGGTGCTGCCATTGTCGGCGCCGACATCGGAACATCACTTTTCTACAGCACCGGGGTCATATGGCCCTATGTCAACTACGCAGCGCCCTTAATCATCCTTGCAGTTTGCGTCTTGATGTGGTTTTTCAAAGCCACTTATGAAGAGGGTTGCGCCGCAAGTCCATTTAACGGCGGCGCTTACATCATGGTGCTCCAAACAGTCGGCAAACGCATGGCACTGGTGGTCGGCGCTTTAACTATTCTTTCCTACCTCGCAACAGCAGCGGTCAGCGCTCTTTCAGGAGCCTATTACATTGACTCCATGGACAACGTTTTAAACTGGCCGGTGGCGAATATTTTGATGGCATCCATAGCCCCGGTCGTCGTTTTCGGATTGCTCAATATTGTCGGGATTAAAGAACCGGCAATCATCGTGTTTTTCATTGCCACTTTTCACTTTGCCCTGTTCCTATATATGGATATAAAGGGTTTGATCATGGCATTTGAGCGACATGCCGATTTCAGCATTGTTTTCAAAACGCTTCCAAGCATCAGCCCTGCAAATCTACTTCACGGTTTTGCCGCCGCATTCCTGGGAATCACCGGTTTCGAGTCGGCAGCGCAAATAGTTGAACAATTGAAAACACCCACCTGGCGAACACTCAAGACCATATATCTGGTAGTGGTAGTTCTGGTAGGCATTACCGCGCCAGTCAGTTCTTATCTTTGCTTTTTGCTCCTTGATGAAAAGCAACTTCACCTCTATCAAAACAGCCTTTTATCGGGTCTTGCATATGCAGAAGGTGGAATGCCTCTATTGACGATTCTGGTTATAGATGCGGCGCTCACTCTTTTTGCTGCGGTTAACACCGCCTATGTCGGTTGCATCGGTCTTTGTACAACCATGGCCAAGCAAGGAAATTTGCCGGCATTTTTGCTTCGTCGCTGGGCGGATAAAGTACCGCTTTTCCAGGGATATCCTTATGTTGTGCTTTGCTTCATGGCAGTTACCACATTCATGATCTGCACCATGCCTGGAAAGATAGAAGATCTCGGGCAGGTGTATGGAATGGCTTTCCTGGCTGTCATGGCTTCATTCTGCGCTGGAGTGATTATGCTCCGGATCAGAATGCCATTGAAAGTCGAAAGAGCTCCTTACAAAACAAAATGGGTATTTAAGCTGGGTTCGGTACCTCTGCCCCTGCCGCCTGCAATCGGTCTGGTCACACTGCTATTTGCCGAGACTGTACTTGTGCTTTCAGCAGAAAGCGCAAGAACTCTGGGCTTGCAAATACTTACGTTAATCCTACTGATCATGTGTCTTTATAGAATGGGGGTGCTGGAAGGTCGGTTGCGAGAACTTCCGGACCTCAGACTCGGACTTGGTAAATTCAGCAAGGACACTGAGCTTCCCGCAGATCTGCCGACTTACGTGCTTTGCACAGGCGGAGCTAAAGCAAGAAACCTCGCAACGATGCTTATTCGCTTACTTGAACGTGAAGAACCCGGACCAAAGGAAGTAATTATTTTCCATTCGGAAGAGAACCAGGCAAGACAGGGCATGATGCATGAGCTCCTGCAAAGGGTCGTTTCTCAACAAATTGCCCCAAGTTTCCGCAATCAGGACATAATTCTTTCGGTAAAAATCCTTCCGGAGTCGCTTGTGGACGGCTTAATTCACTTAAAACGCGCGCATCCTTTCAATAGAGTTTTTATTGGAACAGGAACCGATCCCCAACAAGCCACACAACATGCCCTGGCACTGGAAAGCAATCTGGGCTTGCCGGTGGTGAACATCGGCAATGTCGAGGTCGGCACTGTCGCAGCCGACGCAAGCAAAAGCAAGCCGGCAGGCTGAAATGCCTCAGCGGGCAAAATACTCCATGGGCGCCCCCGGTCTGCCCACAAAACACTGCCTCTTAAAACCGTAATACTTCAACTCCAGAACAGCCTCCTCGGCAGATTCTTTGCTGCTGCCGAAATCTTTCATCCACATATTGCCGCAAGTAAGTTTCCAACGCCCGTCAATTAGCTCAGCCTTAATACTGTCGTTGTCGAAAGCTATGGAATCTTCGCCTTCAATCTTTCCGGCTGGAGCCTGACCATCACTCAAGAAGTACATCATCGGCACTCCGGCGTTTCGACCAACAAAACAAATCTCATTCATTTTGTAAGTTTTTATAGTATTGAGTGCTGTGGCGGCTGCATCGCCGGAACTCGCAAAATCGAGAATCCAATGATCGCCATCAACGATTTTCCAGTGCCCGTCTATGACTTTGGCTTCAACGCGATTTCTATCAAAGCAAATACAATCTTGATGAAGCGGAGTCTTTATTGATTTATCCAGACTTGGTGAAAGCGAACGCAACTCGGCTCTGGGCAAAGCATCGTTAACGCTCACCCCACCAAGCAAAGTTTCCGCAGAGGCTGAATTTGCCGCCAGAAAGAAAAAGCCGAGCGCCAGAAACCAGTTATGCTTTAGCGATTTAGACTGCATTGCCGCTTCTCCCAATCCAAAATGTTTCAGTATTACTTAGAATGCAGACGGATTAGGAAGGGGTCTTGTAAGTCCGGACTTATAAAGCCATTTTCCGGCTACTTTTTCAAAGCAGCTTTTTTCGCTAAAACCGATATCCTGTCCGCCCTGTTTTAGAAAAGCTCTGAAAGTAACTGAGGCGTTTAGCTCACCATCAACAAATTCATCTATTTGAAGTCCTTCAAAACGAGTTTGCTGTGAAAACTTGAGCAGGCTTTTACGCCAGGCTGCTTTATTCTGCTGGAAGCTCTCATTTTCCGGATGTGTCGTTCTAATTATGTAATCGGCAAGACAAAGTGCGTAAGCTGAATATCTCGAGCGCATAAGCTCCTCAGCGTTGGATGCCGCCGTACCTGTGTGCAAACGCCTGCAACAGCGCTGGTAGCTAAGCTTGCTTCCGCATGGACAATTTTTAGCTTCACTCATTCTTGTAAGCACAACCCTTTTAGGTAAGTAGTCTACATTCTTTTATCCAGCAATATTTAATGGAATATTTTGATTAAATCATTTTGCAAATCGGGCATCTGCCCGATAAAAAATCGCAAGGTTTCGTAATTACCGATCCCCAAAATCTTTACAGTCAGTGCCTTATGGGAATCCCACCATAGCCCCGGCAGGCGCCGGGGGCTAGATTACTAGCTTTCCCGCAGAACGTACGACTGGCTCAGGCGGGCTTGGAAGCAATAAATGAAATCGCTAATCTCAATTATTCTCTCTTTCTTAGTAGTCCAAGTTCAGTTCAGCGGCATCGCCGTTTGTGCCCAGAGCGTTGCGCCGCAAGCGCATACGCCGGTGCTGATCCCACTGCAGGGCGCAGTCGAATTGAGAACCAAGAGCGGCGCGCGTGTGCTGCGCAAAGTCCGCCGAGTCCGTTACTACAAGCCAGGCAGCGGCAGACGCAGCGTCCGCCGTTACCATATGATCAGGCATAGCAAACAGAGCGCTTCAGCCAATCTGAACCGTTCCAGAATCGGCGATAAAGTATTCACCAAGCCATCCAACGCACCCAAAGCAGTTCATCCATCTAATGTGGAACTGCCTCGCGACGTGGTCACACCGCTCATTATTCATGGCGTGGACAATCTCAAACCCGGTCATCGTTATGTAGAGATCGAAGAGCGCGATGGCAAGTTATATATTAAGGAAGGCGGCGACATTGACCCAAACGGTCAATTCCTTGAAGTCGAGGAAGAAGACGGCGTCTGGAAAATCAAAGGCACCGACATTGTTATCGACTACGCAAATACTTTTGACGTAAGCAAAGTACCTCCGGCTGTCAAAAAATATTTGAATCCGCAAACAGACTTCATTGCACCGGCTGAAAACTATGTTCAGTACCAGGAGCAAGACGGTCGCGAAGTAATTCCCATAGATGAAAGCACGATTCCGCCGCTGGTCAACCCGGGCGATTATGTGGAAATCTATCAGGTTCCGACCAAGGGCGAATATGCGCCTGCAAGTTCGGAAGTAATAGATGTGGTCGGCGGTCCTCTCAGCAGTCTTACCGAAGGACCCGGCGTTCCGGTAGTCGGAACAGGAGTCGGCACTCCAGTAACAGAAGTTCCAGTAGGCGTTCCTGGCGTTGGCACGGGAGGAATTCCCGAAACTACAGTTCCGGTCGGAGGCATTGGCGTGCCCGGTGGACCGGTAGTGCCTGTTGGCGTTGGCGGTCCGGGAGTACCCGGAGTTAGAGTCGGAATTGGCGGACCAGGCGGTCCGGGAGTTCCAGTCGGCGGAATCGGCGTTCCCGGAGCACCAATGACAGCTTCGGCACCTCCGGCTGAGTCACCGCCGGCACCGGTTGTGCCGCCGGTAGTACCACCGATGGCAGAACCAGCTCCGCCCGTCGAAACACCTCCTGTATCGGCATTGCCTGCACCAGGCTTTCCGATGTCTGAAACTCCTCGCAGCCCGGTTGTTCCCTTCACGCCGGTCGGCAGCGTACCACCTCCAAGCGGCGGTGGCGGCGGCTTCGGCTTCCCTCCACTTGGTGGATTGCTTCCGGCAGCTCTGGGCGCTGCGGCACTGGGCGGACTTGTACCTCTTATGCTGATCAACCGCGGCGGCGGTGGTGGCGGCGGCGGCTATTACCCGATTCCGACACCGACTCCTACAAGCCCTCCGATTGTGACGAACCCACCAGGCGTCGTACCGCCTGTTAGCCCACCGGTCACTCCGCCGGTATGTCCACCTCCAGTCACACCTCCGGTTTGCCCTCCTCCTCCTCCGGTTTGTCCTCCTCCCCCTCCTCCGGTTTGCCCTCCCCCTCCTCCGGTTTGCCCTCCCCCTCCTCCGGTTTGCCCTCCTCCCCCTCCGGTTTGTCCTCCTCCTCC
>JAIEPM010000548.1 GCA_019748395.1 Candidatus Obscuribacterales bacterium | reverse complement strand
CAAAAGCAGTTGCCGACGCAGGCATGACTTTCATCGGACCCTCTCCTGAAGTCATTCATAAGATGGGAAGCAAAGTGGAATCGCGTCGCATTATGGAAGCAGCCGGAGTGCCTGTAGTTCCGGGCACGACAGATCCGGTGAGCGATGTCGAAACAGCTAAGAAGCTGGCTGCTCAATACGGTTATCCGGTCGCGATCAAAGCAAGTGCCGGCGGCGGCGGTCGCGGGCTGCGCGTGGTTCATAAAGAGCAAGAGCTGGAGCAGGCTTTAGCCGGGGCTCAGCGAGAAGGCGCCAGCTACTTCGGCAACGCCGAGGTTTATCTTGAGAAGTATCTGGAACGCCCCCGTCACATCGAAGTTCAGATACTGGCCGACAAGCACGGCAATGTAGTTCATCTGGGTGAGCGCGATTGCAGCTCGCAGCGCCGCCACCAGAAATTGCTTGAAGAATCCCCGGCAGCAAAACTCGACCCGAAAATTCGCCAGAAAGCATTCGACGCAGCCGTGCTGGCGGCCAAAAGCATCGGCTACCACTCGGCAGGAACAGTGGAAGGACTGGTCGCAGGCGGCGATTATTACTTTCTGGAAATGAACACTAGAGTGCAGGTCGAACATCCGATCACGGAGATGGTGACGGGCATAGACATCGTCAAAGAGCAGATTTTGATTGCTCACGGCGAGAAGCTCAGCTTCAGCCAGGCAGACGTGCAGCCTCGCGGTCATGCTATCGAATGTCGAATCAATGCCGAAGATCCATTCAAGAATTTCATGCCTGCACCAGGAACGGTGCATACTTACAGCGAGCCGACCGGACCATGGGTGCGCGTGGACAGCGCTTGTTATACAGGTTATCAGGTTCTGCCTTTCTACGATTCTCTTCTGGCAAAGCTCGTTGTTTGGGGCAGAAATCGCGACGAAGCAATCACAAGAACAAAACTGGCATTGCAGCACTTTAAAATCGAAGGACTTTCCACGACGATTCCTTTCCATATTCAATTGTTGGATGACCCGGGCTTTAGAGCAGGCGAAGTTTATACTACATACGTGGAGAAAGAGCTCAAAGGCAGACTGGTGGCTCCACCTGCACAAGCGAAAGCGCAGCCTAACAGCGTTTCTTCAAACGGCAACGAACGCAGCCCCGTGCGCAACTTTGAAATCGAAGTAAATCAAAAGCATTTCAAAGTTGCTGTCTCGGAATTAGTCTCTGAAGAAACAGCTCAGGCAATAAAAACAACAACAGTTGCGGCAAAAGCGGCCCCCGCCAAAGCAGCCCGCGCCGAAAGAAAAGTCACGGGCGATGTCGCCATCGCCGGTGGTGCTGCCCGCTGCATCGAAGGTGAAGTGCGCTCCTCCATGCACGGACTGGTGAAGCAACTGTTAGTCAATGAAGGGGACGCCGTAAATCAAGGACAGAAACTTCTGATTCTGGAAGCCATGAAAATGGAATCGGAAGTTCTCTCGGACAGACCAGGCAAAGTAAGCAGCCTGAGAGTTAAAACCGGCGAAACAGTAGAATCGGATCAATTACTTCTGGTTCTGGCAGACAAATAGGAATAGGAATAGCAAAAGTGCGCATCGGCATCGGTTATGACCTGCACAAACTTGTAAGCGGCAGGCCCTTTATTATGGGCGGCGTAAAGATCGAATCGGACAAAGGTCCGGAAGGTCATTCGGACGGCGACGCTCTTTGCCATGCCATAGCCGATGCCTTACTTGGCGCCGCTTGCCTCGGCGACATCGGGCTCTGGTTTCCTCCCGACGATCCGAAATTCGAAGGCGCCGACAGCATTGAATTGCTGAAGAAAGTTGCCGCAGCCGTCAAAACGAAAGGCTATGCAATTTCAAATATAGATTCGATTGTAATTTGCGAAAAGCCGAAAATCTCTCCGCACTACGAAGCCATGCGCGCCAGGCTAGCGGATGCGATGGAGCTTTCAGTAGATCAGGTAAGCGTCAAAGCAACAACCAATGAAAAGCTGGGGGAAATCGGCGCCGGTCTAGCCGTGGCGGCACAAGCCATAGTTTTGCTCAACTGAGCATAGCGCGTCGTCTGTGAAATAACCTTGATTTGCAGAGCATTCATTAGCAAGGAACCATAGAATATGCATTCTATACTAAGTATTTTAGCCCTGTTTTTGCTCAGCTTTCTTCTTAATTGATCCTGCCTTGCGCCGGGCAAAGATCAGATTGGCACTTTTTGTAGGTCGTGGAGCCCAAGCTGGTGAGTTCAAAAAAAAGTTACGCAGCAGCGATGATGTTGTTCTGGCTGGCGCAGGTATCAACGCCTGCATTTGCCTCACGCCCGTATGCAGTGCATGACTCGATTGAGATGGCACATTTCGGCTACGGTCCTCAATTCTCCCCGGACGGGCGCTATTTCGTGGTTTCAACCACCCGTGGGCGCTTGCCCGTCAATCAGATTGAAACAACAATCTGGCTCTTCGAAACTTCAAAAGTGAAATTGTTGCTCACAAGTGCAACTAAGTCGGCATCGACCGGTCTCGGCAAAGCGCTTGTTCGACTGAGCGCGTGTACAAATGAGCGCGAAGTTATCAGCGCCCCTCGATGGCACGCCAATGGACAATTGTTGTTTTTCCTGGCAATGAAAGCTGATGGCAGCGGACGGCGGCTCTGCAGCGTCGATATAAAATCAGGACTGCTAAAACGAATTTCCCCTTCAAATTATGACGTGAGTAACTTTGACATCGTAAAGGATTTAGTGGTCTACGCGCAGGGGCGCCGCCCAAGTGATTCCGCTCTCTTTCAATCGGCTGGTCACGACCTGCCTGACATACAGATAGGCACAGGCGCATCCCTGTCGCAATTGCTTTATCCAAACTTTGTCGAATCAAACTTTCATCTAAGCCCGCTGCAGCTCTGGTCATATCAAAATAATAAGACATCACCGATCATGGTTAGCTGCGGAGCTTCGAGACAGCAACATATCGCCACCATATATGGTGACGCCGAAACGCTCTCGATTTCACCGGACAAAAGATATATTGTAGTTACGGCGCCGGCGAAACAACTGCGGTCGAACTGGCAGAAATTCAAGACATTCAACGATCTGCCGGTCACGTCAATTACAAAAAACGGTATTGCAGCAAACAGCGTCAATTCAATAGCAAAAATGAACAATTTGGAGCAGTACCAAATCATCGATCTAGCTTGCCGCAAGATGTCCGCTCTGCTCGATGCGCCCACGGGAACCACAGTAGGTTATCGCGGGGGAACAGCAATTGCCTGGTCGGCGGATGGTCGCCGACTTGCTGTCTCCAACACATTCTTTCCGGCAAAGTCAAAGTCAGACCCAGAGCGCGTCCGTCCATGCGTGGTCGTGCTGAATACGGATAAAAGCTCTCAAGAATGTGTCGTCGAGTATCAAAAGGCAGACAGGCTCTGGGAGCTAGCCTGGGGTGAAAAGGGAAACAGCCTGGAGCTGAATTATTCCGATCGCCGAGAAATTTATCGAAAGGAAAACGAAGGATGGATCGGACATCGTGCCGAGGAAGGGAAGCAAGCAGGCGCCCCCGGTCATTCGGGGCTGAGCGTTTGGATTGATGAAGACGTTGACAAACCGCCGGTCTTGATGGCGGGGGCAGCTTCTGCAGTCGGTAAAAATAACTTGCGTATTCTGGATCCAAATCCTCAGCTTGGGCAAATTGACCGAGGCACGGCGTCGCTTTACGAATGGACCGACAGCTTCGGGCGAAAGTGGAACGGTGGGCTGATCAAACCATCAACGATGATTCCCGGTCGGAGATACCCGCTCGTCATCCAAACTCATGGATTCCACAGATCATTTCTCAGTGACGGTACTTTCAGCACCGCAAATCCAGGAAGAGCTCTGGCATCTCGCGGAATTGTCGTTTTGCAGGTCAACGAGAATCGCAGCTTCGAGCTGAGCCCTGATGAGATTGAAAAAGATGGCCGAAGCGGATATGTCGCGGCGATAGAACAGCTGGCGGCCGACGGGCTGATTGCAGCAGACAATGTCGGTATCATCGGCTTCAGCCGCACTGGTCTATACGTGCTCGATTGCCTGATCAACGCCCCGAAATATTTTAAGGCTGCAAGCATGGCAGAAGCTAATTCTAATAGCCTCTGGTATTACTATTCCGGCACTGACTCGCTCGAAGATGGTCGAGCTGATGGCGTTTCTTCCTGCATCGGCAGTCAGCCCTTTGCTGAAGGTTTAAAGTCATGGCTGGAGAGATCGCCGGGTTTCCAAACAGAGAAAATCTCGGCACCGATTTTGTTCGAGGAGCATGCACCCTGGGCGATGCTGGCCTCATGGGACATTTATGCAGCTCTGCGTCGCCAGAAAAAACCGGTCGAGCTGTTGTACATGCGAAACGGGGAACATGTTCTGAGCAAGCCAGTCCAGAGATTTGTCTCACAGGAGACCAATGCCGACTGGTACGATTTCTGGCTTAATGGTCATGAGGACCCCGATCCGAAAAAGGCTCGGCAATATGAACGCTGGCGGTCCCTGCGCAAACCGCAGGGGTAGCTGTTTCAAGACGCGTAAGCAGATTTGTCTGCTTTCAAATCCTGGATGCAAGAGAAGCTTACTTATGATCTAAGCCAAAATATTGGCGGCGCATATCCCAAAGCATATCCGGAAGGAACGCTGTCAAGAAATAGATTTGAGGAGTGACACAGGTTTTAACTGATTGAAAGGCTAAAGGGTGCGCTCTGGGCGGCGAGTCCTCGGCTCTTGGCAATCCTAAATGAAATCTGCCAATCCACAGGCAATTCATACAATGGTAGGATCTAGGCGTCTAGCTTGATTGACGCGAATGAACTTATTTTGCTGGTTCAGCTTTGAGACTCTCCTGGTGTCGATTTTAGCGACACTGACTTTTTTGTTCTTTCTATATTTTCGCAAGCTGACGGCATCGTCGCTTCCGGACAGCGAGCTGCCCTTTGTGACGGTGATTGTGCCTGCTCGCAATGAAGAGAGCAAAATTGGTCGTTGTATTGAATCGCTGGCGCTGCAGAATTATCCGAATTACGAAGTCATAGCCGTCAACGATCGCTCCGATGATCGAACCGGCGAAATCATTCAAGCTCTTGCCGACAAATATCCTCAAATCAAATGCGTTCACGCCAAGGAAGCGCCGCCCGGATGGCTCGGCAAATGTAGCGCGCTGGTTCAGGCGGTAGAACACGCTAACGGGCAGTGGTTTCTTTTCACGGACGCCGACACCTGCCACAGTGCCGATTCACTGCGTTACTCTCTTTCTTACGCAGTTAAGAACAAAGCTGAGTTAATCTCGTTCATGCCGGTGCAGGAGCTTGGAAGTTTCTGGGAGCGAACAGTGATGCCTGTTTTGCTTGGCTCATTTCTTTGCGGAGATCCGCTCAATACGATTAACGAGCATACAAATGAGCGTGCTTACGCTTACGGTCAATACATATTAGTGCGCCGCGATGTTTACGAAAACGTGGGCGGGCACGAAGCTGTACACGATCAAATTTTAGACGACATCAGTCTTGCCAGAGTTGCGAAATCTAAGGGTTATCACATTCTCTCGGCAGACGGCAGATTGCTATATAAAGTACGCATGTACACTGATTTGCAATCACTGTGGCAGGGATGGACAAAGAATCTTTATGCGTTGATTGAATGTAATCTCTTCTATTTGCTCACCGTAATTTTTCTGGTAAACATTGCAATTGTCGGTCCGTTCATTTCAGCCGCCATCGTGCTTTCAATGTTCTTGCACGGAGATAGGGGCACTGAACTCACAATTTTGAGCTCTCAGCTTGTTTGTCAGTTTGCTCTGCTTTATTCCTGGTACAGACGCTGCCGCCAGCATTATCTGGGCGTAGATTGGCGAGATTTTTTCCTGCTGCCTCTTGGTAGTTTGACTATGACCTTGCTCTATTTACATTCTGCGTATCTTGTACATAGCGGCGTAAAAGTTAGCTGGAAGGGACGCAAGTATACGGTCAACACATCTAAGTCTATTGAAGATGTGTTTTCCGCAAAAAACAATCTCTCAAATAAGCAGGCTTTAGAGCAAGTCACAGCACTTGCCGCAGATGGCGAGCTCGTAAAATAAGAAACGGCTTGATGCTGAAATGTATGCGGTCCCCATAGCAGTCATTGAAGCACTAAGGGAAACCCACAAATGACATCTATCTCTTTGCAGGGAGAGCTCGAAGTCAAGCGCTGCAGTCGGCGACAGAGGCTCATTCTAAGCCAGTTTCATCACTATTAACGCCCTTTAAGAATACGCGAATTGGCCCGTATTCAATTTCGAATATGAGTGTACAATAATCTTCGCAAGGTTCTGAAATCGGGTGAAGTGCTATGAAAGCGGCTGTTGCGGCGCTTGCTTTGGCTTGTCTCTTGTTTCAAACATCAGGTCTTGAAGCTCTATGTTTAGAAACCGGTCCGATGGCGCCTTACGCAGGTTCTCCAATCAGCCCGGTGCAAACTCTCGGTTACCCCGGAACAGCAATGCACCGGCAGGCGGAATCACTCTGCAATTACGCTTATTCGTTAATCGAAAACGGCTCATTCACCGAAGCTGAGAAAGCCCTGCGTCAGGCACTCAATTTTGAGAATAGTTCTATTGTTGCTCATTGCAATCTCGGATTCATTTTGAATAGAACCGGTCGCGCGCGCGAAGCATTGAGCCATCTACTATACGCTTATCAGCGAGTTCCAAATCACCCGGCGGTGCTGCAATCTCTGGCTGCGTCGTATCAGTTGCAAGCGCAATTTAGCCAGGCTATTCAGCTTTATCGTCAATATTTGAGCAGCTTTCCACAGGCAGGAGACAGCCGCTTTGTCGCGGAGATAATAAGAAACCTCGAAAAGGAATCTGCCGTTAGCAGCAACTCGACACAGATTCAAAATTACAGCTGGAGTAATAAGAAAGTTCGCGTTTACATTCATGCAGCCAATAACGTTAGAGGCTTCCAGCCCGCATACAACGAAATTTTGCAAGACAGCTTTCTTCGATGGAGTCAGTCCGGCGTACTCAGTTTCGAGTTTGTTAATTCGCCTGCAAACGCAGACATAGAATGCGTCTGGACTGATGATGCCGGAAAACTTGCATCCATCGGCGAAGGTGGTGAAACAGTGTTGAGACATCAAGGTAAAACGGTTTCCCATGCCAAAATCATCTTGCTCACCAGAAGATTGGGCAGCACCGCTCGCTTATCGAGCAGCGAAATCAATGCTCTCTGCTTACATGAAATCGGACATGCACTCGGCATGGTTAAACACAGCCCTCATCCGGAGGACGTGATGTTCTGCACCTTATCGTCGGCAGTAGCACCAAGCAGCTGCGACTACGAAAGCTTGAAAGATCTCTACCCTAACAACTAAAAGCGTATTTCTTGAATTTGCTTCTTGAGGTAAGCCGCTGCTTCGGAATTGCGAGCGCTAAGCTTTTGCAGATCTTCATAGGCTCTTGGATCAGACGGAGACATATCAACCAGAAGTTGAAGATCTCTCAATGCGTCCTGCTCACGCCCCTTCTCCATAGAAACCTGAGCCTGCTTCAAGAGATTCGCGTAGATTCTGGCCACTGCCATCGCAGATCTGCTCCAGCAATAAGACGACTTCATACCGTCTTGCTTAAGTGCATATACCTCAGCTAGCAATCTCCAGCCGATGTAACTATTCGGTTCCACTCCGACGAAAAGCTTGCCGGAAGCCTCGGCTTCGTTCAATTTCCCAAGTCGTTTGTAAGCATCCGCCGTAACCAGCAGAATTTCAGGTCTGCTTGCCACAAATTTCAAGTCAGCTAAGGTCGGCTGACAGAGCTCAATTACACGAGAGGCTTCAATTGAAGGAGGCTTGGAATATACCCCCTCAAGAATGCCGAAATTCAAGGGTGAATAACAGAGAGAGAGAAAGTAGCGATTAGAGTAGTCGTTCGGATTTAGTACAAACGCTTCCGTGAAAAACTTTCTGGCGTTTAGATAATCGCCATGTCTGTAAGCACAAAGACCGGCAAGCCCGGGGAATCGGCTCTCTTTCGGATAGAGCTTGCGTCCCTCGGCTATCGTTTTCTCCGCAGCATTATAGTCACGATCTGCAACTTGCATTTCTCCGACAAGAACAAGGGCATCAGCAGACGGACAAATGCGCATAGACTCCTGAGCCCAGAGATTAGCATATAAGCGCAGATCTCGTTTTGGCCAGTTTGGTGAATCAGTGATCAATCGCGCTCTTGCAATCTTCAAATATTCCGCAGCCTTTTCGGCCGGTGGCATCTCTCCCCAGTCAACTGAGTCCCAGAGAGCTCCGGTGGAATTAAACAACCATCGGCGATTTTCAGGAAGATAATTCTTGCTTTCATAAGTTCTTGCAACTTCAAACTCAAGATGGTTGGTGTCGTCCGTGTTGGCACCGGAGTCTTGGACTAGCTTATCTACACCGGCAGGACAAACCAAAATGCGGCTTATGATATCGGCGGCGGTGGTCAATTTAAATCGCTTGAGCGCAGAGTTAATTTCCGGATTTTCAAGCTGCTTTTTAAGCTCAGCATAATTGATTTTTCTTTGATCAGTGTAAGCAACTGCATTTACGTCGCCATAACCGGAATCAAATACATAAACACAAGGAAATACATCGTGCAAAGATCTGAATACTTCTCCAAGATTCTTTGTGGGAATTTCATTTACCTGCGACCACATG
>JAIEPM010000422.1 GCA_019748395.1 Candidatus Obscuribacterales bacterium | reverse complement strand
GAAGCAGTGCCTGCGTGTCTGTGGCGCCGTGCGGCCAGACGAGCAACTGGATGCTCGTGTCGCGATAGATGATGCCTGGAAGCCGAACGCCTTCGCCGTTGCAGGCGATGGCACAAGCGCTCGGGTCCATAACGCCCATCATCGCCATCGCGTGACCGGTGTAACCGAATGCCCAGCCGGCGTGCCCTGTCACAGGCGAATTGCCGACTGCATGACCGTGATGACCATGGCTGTGACCAGGCGAATGTGAGCCGTGGCCGAGACCGGCGACATCAGCGAGGTCCCCGCTGTGTCCGAAAGCGCCGCCATGCCCGCCATGCCCGAAGGCTGCTGCGTGCATACCGTGCCCGTGACCGCCGCCATGGTGTCCGCCACCATGATGGTCGCCGCCGTGTCCTCCGTCGTGTCCGTCTAACATAGTGAAGCTCCCTTCTTGAGTGAGGTTCGTTGTTTCAGGTGAAGAAAGATGCCGAACTTGACGAGTCGCGGCATGATTGGGTTTCTCGTTTACTTGCTCCGAAGACCATTTCAACTGCTCTGTCGGCATTGCGCGGCAGAATTAGGCTGAAATGGCTGTAAATGGCTCTGTGGCTGTTGTTTACTCTGGGGTCAAGGAAAAACGAATAGGCCATCACCCTACTACACGGCCACGCCGTGGGTCCATAACCCCACGGCACGACTTCTCTCAGTTCATGGGGGAAGCCGCAGAGGACATGGGGATATTGCGCTGGCGGGGCTAGCACTAGGCTAGCATCCGCTACCTTGCTGGAACGTCCTGAACTGCAAAAATGCTGCTCTCGCGGAAGAGGGCCGACCAGCCGTACCATCGAGATTGAGTGAAAGTCAGCTTTTGAAGTTTGCAGCCTTTCAGCTCTCCATCGATGCAGACCCCGTCGATGTTCCAGAGCGAGTTTGTGAGATTGTCGCGGAAGCCGCCCTTGTCGGACGTGAAGCGCAAGATCTTGTTTCCGAGTCTGGCATCATAAGCCGCTGCAGTTTTGCTGTTTGCGGCATAGAGCACGGTCACGGGCAGATCATCGAGCAGCTCGTTGACGGCGCCGATTCGAGCCAGCGTCTTATAGGGATAAGCTCGCTGCATCGATTTCAGGCGCAGACCCAGAACAATTTCGTTTAAAGCTAGGCGCTTGTCTTCGTGATTTTTGAAAGTATTGAAGAAAAACGGCGGGATTCTCAATTCACCCGTTCGCATGCTCGCTTTGTAGAGCTCTTCATAGCCCGTGTGCCAGTCCGGAACTGTCGTGTTCGGGTACATCTTTTTCCATTCGCCGAAGCTCGTATTGAGCACTGAAATCGCGTTCAAGCGCTCCCCTTTGCGCGACCCGGCGACTGCTTCGCCGTCGAGGTGGGTCCAGATTGTCATTTTGCCGTTTTTGTCGAGCGAATACATCGCAAGTACGCCGCGGTAAAGTCCGAAAACATCGAATTGCAGCCGCTCATTGCCGACCTCGCTTTCGTAAGCAACGCCGGTGTTGCAGATCATGCAGTATGTGATCGCAAACGACTTGCCGTTCATCCTGTCGTTGACGATGTGGTGCCAGTTGATAAAGCGAAGCGGATAAGCACGATGCTCATCGCCGATCGTGATGCCCAGCACTTCTTCGTCGTCGTCGACCTGCTTCAGGGAGTTAGCTTGCACGATTTTGGGATCGCTCAGCGCTTCGAACTGTCCCCGGCAGTCGAGAAAATCATCGTTCAGAATCACTGCATCTTCCTTCTCGGCTGGTGTTGCGACCGGCGTCGGCGTTTCTTCGGGCGGCAAGTTCTCTATCTGCAGGCAGTAAAACACGCCGAAGCTTACGCAGGCGAAGAAGAGCAGGAAGAAAATAAATAGCGCCCCGCGCTCGTTCCCGGCTGCTTCCGGTCGAGGTGTTTCGGTCGGCCAGTGAGAATTGTTCATAGGAGTTTCCTTCTGAGTTGAAAGAGCATTGTTCTAGTTTGAAGATGGATGAAAAGCTCTGAAAAACAGAGTTCTGCGTACGCGCAGCAGAACTCTGTTTTATTAGTGTTGGTATTGCCGTGAATTGGCAGCAACGGTCTTTCAGGACTGCAGTGCCAGTCGGCGATTGATTTCAGGCAGCAAGGTCGTGAGCGGTTCGGGATCTTCTAACCCGATGTAAGGCAGGCAGCGAATGTAATGCAAGTCGATAACGGCTTGCCATCGTGGTCCGCAATCGATCATGCCGTCGGCGCCGGACGGAAGATCTTCCCGATTTTGAACTTTGAGTTTTTCGGCATCGATGCCGAAACGCATAAACTTCTTTTCGAGGCCTTGAGCCCAGGCAACCCAGTTGTCCACCAGAACCCACGGTCCGTCGATGGCGATTTGCCCGGGGTCGAAGGGGCTGTAGATCTTCTGGAAGAATTTCTTGAGACCGACTGCCTTGAGCAACAGATCTTGCACTTCGACGTTGCTGTAATTGAACGCATACAGATTGTAGGTCTGTGACAGCGACTCAAGAAATGCTTGAGCCGAGGGGCGCACTTGCAATGCAAGTTGACGTGTTTCCCCGTCCACGACAAGCGAGAAAGGTACGCTGCCGGCCGGCGGTGTTTGCCCTTCTTCAAGGTAACTTCCCCGGATGAGGGTTTCGTTGAGATCAACAAAAATACTGGCTTTCTTCGAGGACATGTTTGTTTCCTTGTTGTTTCTCGAGAAAGAACCTCGCAGTAAGACTGCGTTGCTTTTTTCTCGGGAAGGTTTTTAGTACTGGCTTTTGGGCTCAGTTTGCTTAGGGGTGGGAAATTTGAATGACACCTGATACTTCGCATAAAACTTGCTTTTCTTTCTAGGCTCCTTAAGATCTGACTTTAGGAGTTTTACTAAATGCCGCTCACAAGCTGCTCACAACTGAAGCCAAAGTTGCGCCGAATTTCCGGAGTAACAGAGCTGTTGCACAAGTGTGCCAATCAATTGTGTGCTCTTTGTGTTTGGTCTATGGTGCTGCAGTCGGGGCTTTCCGTCTGAGCCGCTTGTTATTGATCCTGGAATTGACTTAACGATGTTTGTATAGATCGTTTTCTTTTCCAGAGAGTTCAAGGCGCAAGCAGCAAGAATCAGCAGGGCTATCAATCTTTCGACAAGGCGCATTGAGCGCTGAGTCGCAACACACAGGAGTTTGCGGTACGCGCTATCTAGTGTTTGTGTTCGTGTTTGAAGTTTTTTGCAAGAACATTTTTTGAAAGGAGCTTTCACATGGCAGATCAACAACTCGCTCTCGGTCGGGAAATCTCGCTTTCGATGGCGGATTTTGAAACACTTTTCGGAAGAGGCTACTACCGGGGCAAGCTAATGAGCGCTTTTCGGGAAGCGATCAGCAGTTTGCGCTCTGCCGGCTGCAAGCGCATCAGCGTTGGGTACAGCTTCATCAGCCCCAGCGTTGATGCCCGCATGATGCATGTCGGCTGGGATGCCAAAGGGGTTGACCGCAGCTTGCTGTCTGCGGAAGTGCTCGATAACTTCGTACCTGGCGATCTCGACAAGTACCGTTCTTTTGGTTGCCACCTTTTCCCGTCGGACCAGAACTTCGATGGTGTCGACGGAATGACTTACCTTCGTCACAATCGTTTGCGGAATCAAGCGTCCGCAGTGGTTTTGATCGAGCTTGCCTAGCAAGAACTCAAGACTGAAGAGTTCTTGACGGCTTTCCTTGCTCATTTGAGCGTTTCGATTTCTTTGATGAAGGATGTTTTGATATGACTTTTGAACAATTGTTGGTTGTCGTTACCGCGCTCGTCTTGCTGACTGTCGAGGCGGTGGTGCTGATGGCGATGCTTCTCTCTTTGCCGCGTTTGCTGAAGTCCAAGTTGCTCTGGGGTGGACTCATGGTGCTGCTGAATGCGGTGCTACTGGCTAATCTCACCCTTGTGATCATCGACAGTCCGCCTCTGGGTCTGGTCGGAACGGTCGCGATGGGCATGGTTCTTGCGTTCTGCTGGCATGTGTTTCCGTTGCGGAAAAAGAGCAGCTAGGTCTGCCTCTCAGGGGCTGTGGTAGCAGCAGCTGTCACGCCCCTCTTTTTCTTTCGATAAGCATGAAATAAGCACTTTGAACTGGAGATTTTTGAAATGGATTTGCTTGTAGCAATGACTAAGGTCGGCGGAGCTTTCACGATGGTCTTCGGGCTCGTGATGATTTTTTTCACGTTCTCGTCTTTGGAAGGCTATCGACCCCTGATGGACTTTGCCGCCGGACCGATTCCTCTCCTGCTCGGTCCGGCATTCCTGTTACTTGGTTTGTGCTGCGTTCTGGCTGACGTCCAGGGCTTGTTTGCTGTGCTGCTGTTTCCGGCTATCTGGCTCATTGACCGTATCTTCTTTCGCTGAGTGTCAAGACTCTGCGACGGCTTCTCAAAACCGCTCGCTTACGTGTACTTACCTTTCTCTTAGGCTCTGAATAAGGAATAATGCAATGATTTCGCCTGCTTCCGTTTCGCACTCACTTTGGTTCGTTGTGTTCTGCTGCGCCGGCGCCACGTTCCCGACGCTGCTCTATGAGGCTGTCCGTTACTTGAAGTCCGGAAAGTACCTGGACGCGCTGTTCATGTTCGCCGGCTCCGTCTATGGTGGGCATATCCTCTGGTTGCTCATGATGCGGGAAAAAGTCAGTGTCGTCGGCGTTGTTTGCGTCGGGCTGCCGCTGGCAGCTCTTCTCATTCGATATATCAGTGGTCTCGACAAGAAGAGTGACGACCGGAAATAAGGTCGCTGTTTCTCCACGTGTCTGACTGCCTTAAATTTTTGAAGAAGGAAAAACTTAAATGAATGGTCTCGATTTTCTCGGAAAGTTCACTTCGCTTGTTGTGCTGGTCAGCGTGAGCGCTCTTCTGCTCTGGATGCTGGGAGACCTTTTCCGGCGTCTGTCTTTCACACAAATCTGGAAAGAGTTCGTGCTCTTCCTCTTTGTGGCGCTCTTCGTTTACCTGGTTTTTGCCTGCGTCGTCGCGCCGCCGCTCGGCCTGAGCAGCTGCATCTGGGTGGCGGTGCTGGCTCTGATTATCTGGTGTCTTTTCCGTCCGCCCGGACGCTAGGAAAAGTTTTTGCAGTGTACCGATGGTCATAGCGTGCACAGGTTGCTCCGTCGGAGCAGCCTGTGCACGTGGTTTTCATAAAGAGAAGGCAAAGGCAAATGGAATTTATTTTTGTATTGATCATGTTGTACCTGGTGTTTGGTCGCCAAGACCGGGATTCCAGCTCGTCTGGTGGCGTGGAATTCTGCCGGGCAACTCTGAAAGGAATTGCCCTTGGTTTGTTGTTGTTGGTAGCACTAAAGCCGTTGAAAGGAGGCTTTGAATTTTTCCCCGTTTTCATCGGCTCTTTGCTCGTCTCTCTTGCGCTTGCTCTTCTGTGGCTGATCGGGAGTTACTTTTACCGGCGGTATAATTCTCCGGAGGTCTTACGGACGGCCTGCCTGAAGCGCATGCGCGATCGGCACTGCGAGCTAAGTCTCCATGTTTATCGCATGGAAGAGGGGCGATTCGCCGGGCGGCTTTTTGAAGCTAAGACAAAAGCATCTGAGTTGATGACGCTCTATCGGGTTGCTTTGCGTCAATATCAGAAAGCTCCGGAGTCCGGGTTTGAAAGTTTCTACGAGCGTCAGCTCGCCGGGCTTGAGGCACGTATTGAAGCCGTGCTCAAACGCGATTCCGACGGCAAGAACTGAGCAAGAGCCAGTTCGAAATCTTCTGCTCTGTCAAATACGATTTACCTAGAGCGGGACTGCGTTGTGTGGTCCCGCGATTCCTGTTTGGTGCCTGCCTTTTGTGCGCAGTGTGCCGGATGATTTAGAAAAAAATATGAAAGAGAGGGCTTTATGCCTGTGAATCCCGTGTTGCGATCAAACGATCATCTCGTTCAGCAGTTGAGTTTGAAAGGCTTTGTCGACGGGCTGGAGATGATCATCTCCACTTCGCCGAGCTTCGTCTTGCAACTGGTTCGAGTCTTCAGATCGGCTTACTGTCGAAATCCGAACCCCGGAGCGGTGAGCCCCGAACTGGGCTTCCTGACTCTCAAAGGCAAAGCCGGTCCGGTCGTTTTTGCAGCTTATTCGGTTCTGCCGTATCGTTCGCGCGATCCGCTCAGCGCCCGGGAGGCGATCGTTTTTGTTCGAGAATCCAAGGACCCGATTCGAAGCGATTTGAAACTCAGCCCGGCCGAACTTCAACAAATCGCGACGATGTTGGCGCCGGAGCACTTCGCCGAGACCCAAAAGAAGACGGACTCGCCGTTTTTCAAGAACGGCAAGGAGCTTTTCCACTGCGAGTCCTTCGACGACTTTCTGCGGACGATTCCCGATGGGACCTACTTCCTGCGCAGCGCGGGGAAGGGGCGAGGAATCGACTTCTGGTACTAGTTGCTTCGGCCGATGCTGCGAATCGTTGTCGCTAAATTCAGCAAGTAAATCGCAAAGTTTCTCCAGTTCTTCAACTCAACTATTCTTTCAAAATCTCGAAAAAGGATAAATCCCATGGTATTTGGCAACATTCTCTTTTACGTGCTTGTCGGCATTGCAGCTTTGATTGTTCTGAGCTTCATCTTCAGCTGTGTTGTGATAACGCAGCAGAACACCAAGCGAATTGTTCAACGCTTTGGCAAGTTCAAGAGCATTCGCTCGGCCGGCTTTACTTTGAAGTTGGGCTGGTTCGACAGTGCCAGCAAGGAGATCAGTCTGCGCACTCAGCAGTTTGACGTGTCTGAACTGACCTATACCAACACGGGTACATCTGTCACGATTTCAGCCCAGGTGCAATACCGGGTAGACGACAACGATGCATCCGTGTGCAACGCTTTCTACAAGCTTGCCAATCCGGAGGCTCAGATTCATGCGCACGTTGCCAGCGCAATTCGCTCGAAGGTGCCGACCATGAGCCTCGAGGAGGTGCAAACCAACCAACGAGGCATCGCTAGCCACGTCAAGACGGATTTGACTGAAACGATGCGCCAGTATGGCTACATCATCGAAGACGTGCTTGTGACTGAGGCTGACCCGGACGAAGCGATTGTGAAAGCCAACAACGACAAATACGCCTCCGAACTGGCCAAGCAAACGGTGGTGAATCAGGCAGAAGCGCAATACAGGCAAACAGTGCGGGCTGCGGAAGCCGATCGTGACGCTATGAAAGCGCACGGAGAGGGTATTGCCTTGGAACGTGCTGCGATCACTGAGGGCTTCGAGAAATCAATCAAAGCTCTCGAGAGTGCCGTGCACGGTGCCAACGCGCAGGATGTGCTGGCTCTCATCGGCTTCCAGCAGTACATCGAAGCACAGGTGAAGATCGGCGCCGATTCCGGCTCCAAGGTCATCTTCCTGAACGGAAATCCCGGCGCTTCGTCGGAAATCATGAACGCTCTGCGTCAAACGCTGATCTCTTCTACTGAAGCGACGCGTGAGAGCCGCAGCGAAACAGCCGACGACTAAACCGTCTCTGTTGACGACCCCGGGGTCTGATAGCAGCTTTTGAGCTTGCTGGCGATGATCGCGCGCGCCTGAGCTTCCCTGCTTGTTTGGTCCGGTTTTCTTGTTTTCTAAATTCAAAATAGAAAGAACCAAAATGGCCATCTTCAGTTTCGCTGATGCAAGTTTCGATGCGGTTGCTGTTCCGGCGATCGTGAGTGCCGCACAAATGTCCGGATTCGGAAATCTCGGAAAAAATGGACCGTCGTTATGGAGCGTTGCAGCCCTGTAGCGGGCAGATCCACTACGACGGCGAATCGCTGAAGGACCGGGAAACGCCGGTCCTTCAGCTTCCCTGCAGATGGACTGGTCTTTCAAAAAGCATCCGAACTCGCGGTTTCTGACCCAATTTTCTTGACGCATCAAAACCTTTAAGGATTTGACTATGAACTCAGTTAAGTATTTTCCGTGTTTGATCCTTGCACTCGTTGTTTACTGTGGACTGTCAGCAGTTTTTTCAAAGGTTCATCACCTTGGATCTGTTGGCGACTTGAAAGTCGGCGACAGCGGCTGGACTCAAAGATGGGCGCTGCATGCCGACGAGCATGGTCGCTTGTGGATAGATGAGAGCTTCCCCGTTATATCTTGCGCGGCAGGAAGCGCTCTGCTGAAGATTCACCGAGTAGAATCGGGATTCGTTGTCTATTTAAACAATCCCCCGACAGAAGGAGAGTTTGAAAAGCGAAAACTCAATTCCGAGCAGGAATATGCACCGGTCATCGGACTCGCCAAAAACTGCGGAAAGCAAATTCTGCTCCCGGAAGAATACAGACGCAAAACGCTAAAAGACCTGAAGCCTGGTCAAATCTGCTGGACTGCGCCATGGGCACTTTCCCGCAATCACAAAGGCAAACCGGCAATCAAAACTGACTTCTTCTTCAGCTCTAAGAGGAGTGCAATTGACAAAATGCAAGTTCAGAGAAAGCCTGACGGGTTTTATGTAAATTTCAACTACGACTCAAGACCACCAGCGGAATTTTGCAGTTTGGAAAGAACTGGTTGGGTGCGTGTTGAAGAGGCTAGGGACTAGATAATTTGACTCTCGGTTTCTTTCAGTAGCGAAAGCCCTAACTAAAACTCGGAGTGATCTTCCCCATTTTTGGTAGACAGGTGGTCTGGGCGAACCCGC
>JAIEPM010000522.1 GCA_019748395.1 Candidatus Obscuribacterales bacterium | reverse complement strand
GGTGGGCGCCAAGATGCGGTTTAGACCTATCCTGATGACGTCCTTTGCCTTTGTTGCAGGGCTTCTCCCCCTGGTCCTGTCGCATGGCGCCGGGGCCGTGGGGAACAGAACCCTTGGTTCATCTGCCATGGGTGGGATGATTACCGGCACCATAATTGGCGTGTTGGTTATTCCGGGGCTCTATTATCTTTTCGCCACCATGGTTGATGGCAAAAACCTGCTGACAGATGAAACTCACACCAGCATCACCGACGCCATTATGAACCCCAAAGCCAATGACAAAGACAAAGAGAGCCGTTGGAAAATACAGGCGAAGCTAAAACAAAGCGTTCAATTTCTGCTTGAGAAAATAAGTCCTCCCAAGAAATAGAGTCAACCATGAGCGGAATAGACAGAAAAAAAATCGTTAGTCTTTTAACACTCATAGCTTTTATGGGAGCCGTTCAAGCGCCTGTTTTTGCAAAACAATCGTGGTTTCATCCGATTGTTTTTTCAAAATCGTGGCGTCATCCGCTTCAGCTCTTGGAAAAAAAGCAGACATTCAACGTGCCAAAGAAGTACGATACTCCGCTGTCTCCGCAGCTACAGGGCTCTGTTAGTGCGGCTACCATTAGCTGGCGGACTTTTTTTTCTGATCCTAATCTTGTCGCCCTGATTGAAACAGCCCTGGCAAATAACCAAGAATTCAATATTGCTGTACAGGATATTGAAATTGCTGCCAATGAAGTGAAAGAAAAGCAAGCTGAATATCTACCTAAAGTCGGCTTGGGCTTTGGCGGAAGTTACATCAGACCATCCGAAAATACTCCGGAAGGCGTGTTGGATAAAATTATTGAAGAGCGAAATATTGTTAGAAACCCGGATTTCAACCTGAATCTAGGTCCTTCTCTGAGCTGGGAAGTGGATGTCTGGAAAAGATTGAGAAATGCCAAAGAGGCAGCCAGAATGCGAATGATGGCACAATACGAAGTCCGGAATTTTCTTATTTCCAGACTCGTTTCTGAAATCGCTCGCAACTATTATGAACTAATGGCGCTGGATACGTCTCTGAAGATACTGGATCAAAACATTAGTATCCAGGAAGCGGCTTTCCTAAAAATGCAGGCATTGAAGCAATATGCCAAATCAAACCAGCTAGCGGTCAATCGCTTTGAAGCACAGTTACTGGGCACTAAAAGCCAGCGGTTTGAAACCAGTCAACGAATTGTTGAAAAAGAGAATCGTCTGAAGTTCCTCTCCGGTATCTATAATGAAGCGCCAATAGTCAGACAATCTGAGCAGTTTATGGCGATTCCTGTGGATGAATTGCAGACGGGTGTGCCTATTCAGCTTTTGCAAAACAGAGCCGATATTCGTCAGGCTGAAGCGGCGATTAAGGCGGCAAAACTCGATTTGAAAAGTGTCAAGGCCCAGCTACTCCCCAACGTGACGATTAAGGCAGGTGCCGGCTTTGCGGGCTTTGACCCCCAACTGCTGTTTCAGGCCCCACAGTCGTTGTTCTACAATGCGATCGGTGACATCATGGTTCCATTGATCAACCGAAAAGCAATCATTGCACGAATACAAATCGCCGATGTCCGCCAAACCCAAGCGGTTCTGGCTTATGAGCAGACTTTACTAAATGCATACACGGACGTTCTTAATCAGGTGTCAAATATAAAAAATATGCAGCAGGCTTTTGACAAAAAACATCGAGAAGTCGTGTTGCTTGAGCAGTCTATCCCCATCGCAAACAGCCTGTTTAAGTACGCCAGGGCGAATTACATCGAAGTATTGCTCGTCCAGGAAGAGAAACTGAATGCCGAAACAGAACAGGTTGAAGTGAAAATGAAGCTGGTTGGATCCAGAATTGATCTGTATCGAGCACTCGGGGGCGGGTGGAGATAAGAAAGCCTTGCATTGATGGGCTTTTTGTCGGTTTGCCGCACGGATGCACGTTTTGTGTTTACAAACGCTCCTACCAAAACTTTCAAAAATTTTTCAGACAGTAATCGTATTCTTTCCATCGAAGGGCACAGAACGGCAGGTAAGCACTTGCCGCGAATAGATTGTGGTGAGGATTTGGATATGTCTGAAGCATCGATAGGAAGAAGGCAGGAGGAGCTTGCTAAGACAAGCAACTACGCATTCAGCGAATTTTCACAGGAGGCTTGGGCGGCACAGAAAGTCATAGGCAGACCTCTAGATAAACAACCGGAGCGCTCCTTGCCGGAATTGAAAATTACCAGCGAATCAACCGAGGGAAATAAGGCGCATGCAAAAGGCAAGCATTCAGAATCGGCCAGGGATCTTCTGCTGAGAAATCTTGAAGCAAAATTTGGAAAGGATTCAAGCGAAGATTTGAAGAAGTACATGGAACAATTTGAGAAGAGAGCTTCCGCGAATCAGCTCAGCAAATACGAAGTCACCGAAACTTATCAACAAATCAACCGCATTCTTAGTGCGACCGGAGAAAAGCCGCTGACGCCCGAACTCCGGCATCAGATTGCAAGAGAAATGCTGCACCATTGCGCGACGCCCGAGATAATCAGCCAGGGCGGACACAATACCTGTAACGCGACCTCAGTGGAAGTGCGCACATATTCACTGCATCCGTCGAAAGCCGCAAAATTAATGGCAGACATGGCGACAAAAGGAGAATATACAACGCCAACCGGAATCAAAGTAAAAGTGGACTCCGAAAGCATCACCCCCGACAGGGAAGCTAGAATAAGCGCTCCGGCAAAAAACTTCAGAGATTATGCCACTCAATTATTTAATCTAACAGCTATAAATGTTTGGTACAGCGCAGTTAAGCCCGGTATGCACTATGAGCAGAGAATTGAAAATGACAGCCATACACATAGAGAAAAAGTCATAGAGCGCGTTATGGATTACTCTAGCGGTAAGGGCGAGGTGGTATCGAATCCATTTACAAAGAGACCTCTTGACGGACCGTTTCTTTCTGCAGATCAAATTGCATTCATTTCCGACAATATTGTTGGCAAGCACGAGCCATATGCCGTTCTCACTTTCGGAACAGGTCACTCTTTGTACCTGCCAGGAGAGAAAAAACAGTTGGTTCATGCGGCCGACATCGGCAATGAATCACATTTTCAAACATTATTGCAACACCTAAAGGACACGCATCAGCTGCCAGCTATAGCAGAAGTGCAAACAGGCATCGATCCAATTAATGAGGATCAGGGTTCTTCTTTATTTGGATATGAAAACGGCGGGCACGTTATAAACATCACGGATTTTGTTGCCGGAAAGGATCCGCATGTTTCAATAGATAACGAGTGGTCGCAGAAAGAGGATCATCTAAGTAATTCAGTCTCTGCGCATGATATCTATCTCTGCATCGGCGGCTTGGACACAGCAATGAATGATGCGGCTTTGAATGTGCTCGACGCCGAATACAAACATACAGAAGCGCCAGTTGACGAGATGCGAAAACAAGCATTATTGGCTGGGTACGGCAGTGGGCCGGATGCGCAATATGCAAAGGATGCAGCGCAAATAGTCACTAAACTTGCAGCAAGTGAAAAGAAGCTGAGTGGTGAAGACCGACACAAATGGTTTTCCGCACTCCATTCAGTGCTTAACTCTACTAATCCCGAGGACAAAGTAGGCTTGCTGCAAAGCATTCAAAAATCCGGTGCATGCACGCCAGCCGAACTGGGCTGGTTGGTCGCAGACTCCGCAATCTCAATTAGTCATAGCAAGCAGGTCGCATATAGAAATGCTGATGCTAATAGAAAGCGCATATGCATCAGCGCAAACCGACAAATTGCAGAGTTCGTTATCGGACTTCCGCCAGAAGTCAAGAAACACTATTTTCAAAAACTGCGAGAGAATTATTAGAGTAGAGGAGGTTTTAGACCAATGGATTACCTTCCGCCGGAAAGACCCGTTCTTATCGCGCAAGTGAGAACCGAGGACCGTCGGCATGCGGGAAAGATCGTTGACACAGGACAAATCGACCAGATGCTATTGCTGGATGATTTTCTCAAAGGAGTGCCTTCCGACGAAGAAAGCGCTCGCATGCGTAAGCCGAAACCGGGGCAATATTTTCAGCTTTGTCAGGCTGAGGATGATTCTGAAAAGTTGGTCTTTTACATACAAGAGCACAAGCCCTGCTCGGTGCCATCATTCGCAGCTTTTGTCGCGATGACAAAACTGAACCCCGTAAGGCTGGGTCGCGGTGACGATCTAAACGATAAACAGCTGGCGTCGTTGAAAGAAATTCTCGGAGAGAAGCTTGACTCTTCCAAATACACAGTGAATGCGCATGCAGACGAGGTCGAGGGTAGAAAGGCTCTATATGTAACCACAGTAAGCAAGCAAAAGCCGGCGACTATAGGAAGCGCATTTTACATAGTTTCAGATGCGAAGAGCCGCATTGTTGAAGAGGTCGGATTCAAGGGCGCAAAGAAGGACAACAACAGGTATTGGCTGGACGAAGCGTATCAAATGCTCGCTAGCCTCAAGTTTGTCAAAGAGAAAGACAGCGCCAAAGAATCGAAACCCGCGGGAAGTCGATAGTGAGGAGCAGACGGCTTTGAGTCGTTACCATATAGACGGCGTCGACATTCGGGCTCGGTCGCTTGCACCGCCTGCCTGATTAGCGCGCGGCAGGGGAGCAGGCGTCAAACAGAAGTACTACCGAGAAGAAATGCATTTAGGCTTAGACGCTATCAATTTGGAACAAGGGGGGATGCTCAATAATAACCATGCCAGCCCGCCCATGTATATAATTGGCAGGTTGTTCGATATCGAAGAGAATGCCGGAGGAAAGATGGCAAGGTCTAAGGTAGAAATCGACAAGCCAAAGAGCGAAAAAGTTGAGCCATTCAAATGGCAATTCAAGCCCAGATTTCGCCGACAAGCATTCGGCTGGAAATCGCAACCAGCTATCACGCGCATCAAGGAAGCCGTAGCCGAGATCAAGAAAGTATCGAAGAAGGATCCGAATCTAGCTGCAGAAGGCGCAGTAATTTTCATTGAACGCCTTGTACCGGCAATTGAACAGGTTGATGGATCGTCTGGGTCTATCGGCACTGCGGTTAACAACGCTATCAAGACTCTGTCCCCCATAATTGCCATCGCGCTGGCGAAGGAGACACAACGTGATGACTGGCTTGAGCGCCTGTTCAATGCAGCACAAGATGATGGGTACGGCTACCTGGACGACCTTGTAGATTACTGGGGAGACTTTTGTGCCTCGAAGGAAAAAGCATCTCAGTGGGCGGATGATTTAATCGATATTGTAAGAAGCTCATGGAGCTCAGATCCGAAATTAAGGGGATACTTCAAAGGAGCACCGGCTTGCCTGAGTGCTTTGTGTAAGGCTGAACGCTACGAGGAGCTATTAAAGCTGCTTGAACTAGATACCATCAAATTCTGGCATTATCAACAATACGGGGTAAGAGCGCTGGCTTCTCTTGGCAGAGTAGAGGAAGCGTTGCGGCATGCCGAGGTTTGTCGCGCTACCCTCAACACGAGCGGTGCGCAAGTCGACGCAGTATGCGAGGAGATTCTGCTGTCATTTGGACTCAAGGACGAAGCCTACCAACAATATGCGATTGGAGCAAATCAAGGTACAACATATTTGTCCACTTTCCGTGCTATTGCAAAAAAATATTCGCATATTCAGCCTTCAAGAATTTTGGTTGATCTGGTTAATAGCACTCCTGGGCAGGAGGGCAAGTGGTTTGCAACGGCAAAGGAAATTGGTCAACTAGATTTTGCTCTGAAGCTAGCGGAGAGCAGCCCCTGCGCGCCAGACACGTTGAATCGCGCGGCGAGTGATTTCGTTGAAACTAATCCACGATTCGCACTAGGAGCAGCGTTGTGTTCGTTGCATTGGATTGCGCAAGGATACGGCTACGAGGTAACAAGTAGCGATGTCTATAAAGCATACCAGAATGCTTTGTATGCGGCAGATCGCTTGCAAGAAACGGAGCAAGTGCTAGACATACTGAAGAAGAGATATATGCAAGGCAACAACTTTGTCACTCAAGTATTGGCACGAGAACTAGGTTCCTAATCTGAATACTCTCTATTTCGCTTCTGGTTTGCCTTCCATTGTGCTTTGGACAAGCCTCGATATCAATTCTGCAAATGGTCTTATTTCCTGCTCGACGCTTGCCTTTTCGAGAGTTTTCAGATACTCTTCGCGTCTTGTTACAGGTATGACTGTCCACGGATAGCCACCAGAAGCTAGCATGACATTCATCAGAAACCTTCCAATCCTGCCATTGCCGTCCATATAAGGATGGATGTATACAAAAACAAAGTGTCCGAGAACGACACGGACTGCCGATTCCTTTTCGTCTCGCAGCAGATCAAACAAGGCAGGTATTAGCTCTCTTACCGCATCTTTACTTGGCGGCACATGCATTGAATGGCGAATGAAAACTTGATCGGTTCTGTAACCCGCTAAATCAGTAGGTTTTAGCAAACCGGCTGCGACGCCAGGTGAAAACAACTCACGATACCATGTGCCGTGATCATCGTCTGCCACGTCTCCCGCATTTTGACCAGAAAGAACACTGCTCAGACTTTCACGTACGACCTTGTAAGCCTGCCAGTATCCGCGCGCGGCCAAAGCGTTGTGATGCTCACGATCCTTCGAATCTTTATCGGGATTCCACGATCCTTGCCGTACTTTTTCTATCAAGTCGGGGTTTACCTTGTACCCTTCGATGGATAGGGAGTGATAAGCGTCGGTAACATAGACCTCCTGTACGCGATCCAAATATTTGCGAGAATTCTTGGGCAGCCCCGGTGCTTTGGGAAATACGTCTAAAACTATTTCGCGCATTGTTTCCCACATCAACCTAATTCGATTTACATAAGGAGAACGCTCGCGCAGAGAGAGCGTAATTGGTGCTGGTGATTCGAATGGATCTTCTTCCCGGCAATCATAGCCTGCGGATTTCATGGTGCTCAGTATCTCATCAGCGATCTTGTTTCTTCCGATGTTGCGAAAAGCTCCAGCGAGTCGTCCTGCATATTTCGAATGGCCACCTTCTAATATCAAGCTAAGCACTTCTGAGGCATCCGCGATTGTAGATAAGGCGGCTCGGGTATCGATTGGATTATTCCGGTGCAGTGTAGAAGAACAGAATAGCAATGACGCGGGCAAGGAAAAGACATTTATATTATCGATACGCTGGAGCTGATTTCTTGCAGGCATTGGCAATTGAATATCGAGAATTGAAAGCTTATGCGGTAGTTCCGTTGAATTGTTCTTTGCCTGGGGCGAGCGGATGATGAGTTGGCGGGGCACTACTCGGTTGCCGACATGCAACAAGAGTGATTGCTCTGGGGAAACGCACCATTCATCGCCAAATCTTTCATTGAGGTAGTCTGCACAAAACGCCCAAAAGGAAGCAAACCAAGCTGTACTTTCCCCTGCCGGTTGGTCGGGGCGAGCAGGAATGTACCAGCCCTTCATGACCTCCTGTAAGAAGCCCTGCTTGACCAATAGCTCGCGGTCCGTCCTCGCAAGAACCGAGGTCCGGATCGCAACTTTGCCTTTTGCTTGAATCGATTCAAGCGCCTGAAGCGCATTCGCCAATTTTTCCTGAGGAGTCGCCAAGGTTTTCAGCCTCCCGGGTTGCAACTAGTTTATTTCGTTGCGCTATCACTAGTTTATCACGTCGTGCTATTGCTAGTTTATCCCGCCGGACTAAAACTAGTAAATTAAGTGGAAATCTCTAAGAGTGGTCTGCCAGAGCAAAAGATTCAATCCCATTCAGGTGACAATCAACATTCGTTTGATTTGCTAGCGGAGTTAGCCAGGCAGCAAAGGGGAGAGGATCCAGCATGAGCACTTATTTTTATACAGAAACAAGACCGAGGATTGCCTGCATGCGTACACATTCCCTAACGATTGTGCCAGATACCGTAATATCAGGTTCTTCAAAAGAAGCATGACCTGCTGCGCGATTCAACTCAATCACTACTTCCTGCCGGATTTGCCCAGTGTATGCGGCTCACCACAGAAGATGCGAAAGAACCGAGTCCGCATTTTCTAGTCTAAATGGCCGCACAATTGGGGGCAGCTCAACGGCTGCATACCGTCAGCTAACAAGCTGACAGTACCTCGGCAGACCGTCAAAGGGTACCGATCTGCCACAAAACACTGCCAAAATTCAAGGGCTGAGTACTCATTACTATTATCTCAAGACGAGGGGGTCATGCGGAATTCCGCATGAGTTATGCGCTTGAGCAATTTTTTCAGAACAGTGCGCAAGCAGATAAAGCGAAGGATAGGTGTTTCTCCGGGGCTTCTAAATGAAGCCTAAGTGATCGTATCTGGTGCTTCGATATGTCTTGGGAAAAAGACGAAAAGAACAAGAAAGAATGAGTGATGGTAGGAAAGTTCCGGAATCCGCGCAAGAAACGGGGAAAGACACGACGGCTTCAGCTTGGGTCGATATAGCGGCTGACATTATGCTCAAAAGCTCTCCGGCAAAGGCAGTACAAAACACCGCAAACGCGTTTAGATCATTTGGAAACGAAGTTACACCGGCATTGAAAGACTTCGGAAATTTGATATTAGATGGAGCAAAGAATACCGCTGATCACACAGATCGGAAGAGC
>JAIEPM010000559.1 GCA_019748395.1 Candidatus Obscuribacterales bacterium | reverse complement strand
AAGCTAAACCTTTTCACGTAATTGACTTAACGCCGACAAAGCTCGCTGCCGGGCCATTGCATGCTCTACGATCGGGGCCGGATAGGTTTTTCCCAGTTCAACCCGGGCCGACTGCAAGAGCAAAGAGGGAGCAGCCCACGGCTTATGAATATAATCATCGGGTAATTTAGAAATTTCAGGCACCCACCGTCTAACATATTTGCCTTGCGGATCAAATTTCTCGCCTTGAAGCACCGGATTGAAGATTCGGAAGTAGGGAGCCGCATCGGCACCGCAACCGGCACTCCATTGCCAACCAAGAGAGTTGTTAGGCAGATCGGCATCTACAAGCGTATCCCAGAACCAGCGAGAGCCGTCTTGCCACGGCAGAAGCAAATGTTTGACCAGAAAAGAAGCCACGATCATCCTGACGCGATTGTGCATCCAGCCGGTATGCCAGAGCTCTCTCATACCGGCATCAACCATGGGATACCCGGTCTGCCCTTTTTGCCAGGCTTCAAGGTGCTCCGGTGCCGAGCGCCAGGGAAAACGCGAATAATCGTCCCTCAAAGCTTCTGAATCCGTCTTTGGGAAATTGCAAAGAACATGATGAGCAAACTCGCGCCAGCCCAGTTCTCGCAAATAAACTTCTCCGGAGTTAACTGCTTTCATGCCGTTTATCCGGGGAGCATCTTTTGCAAGCGGATTGGTTCTTTGCAAATTTTCCTGCACTGCACTGAAAACCCGCCGGGGTGAAATTTCACCAAAATGTAAATACGGAGAAAGCCGCGAAGTACCTTCTGTGAATGGAAGATCTCGCGAATTCGCATAGTTGCATACAACCGAATCCAGAAATTTTTCAAGCTTTAAAGCGGCTTCGACAAGCCCGGGAGTCCAGGTTTCAAGAATACCCTTATGCCAGTGGATCTCCGGCAGCAATGAAAGTGAGGCAAGAGAATCGCCGGATTCAGCCCGGAATGCAGGCATTCTCTCCGGCTCAGGAAGAGGCTTTCCTGGACTGGGATCTTTAAGCAAGCAGTTTTTCCAGTAAGGAGTGAAAACTTGAAACGGTTTATCTTGTGAGGAGCGAATTGCAAAAGGATCGAATAACAAAGCTCCTGCAAAAAGCTTGTACTCGATCCCCTGTTGACTCAGAGTTTTTTCCAGACTCCGATCTCGCTCAATCCAGAAAGGCTCATAAACGCTGTTTGCATGAACTGCAGTTGCCGAGTGTTTCCGGCAGAGATCAAGCAAAACCTTTGTGGAGTCTCCTGCCTTAATCAGCAAGTCGGAGCCTTTTTGCCTGAGCGCTTCAGTCAGAACAATCAATGAGTGATGAAGCCAGACATTGCCGGCCGCACCAGGCTGCCAGGGAGATTCTTCCTCAGGAGACCAGATAAATACCGGAATAACTTTTCTGTCGGCAGCAAGCGCTGCATTGAGAGCAGCATTATCGTCCAATCGCAAGTCTCGCCGAAACCAGAGCAAAATCGAATCATCGCAAGACATAAATAGAACCGCCGAGAAAGAAGGGACGGAGGAAGCCAAAGATTAATATCAACGTTCATCCATGAACTATGAGTGAACTTCTGGACCAGTGACTCAAAGAAGCAACTAAATCTTTTGCTTAAACTCTTTATCATAGCCCGTCAGTTCAACATAGGCACGTCCGGCAACCGGCTTGCCCTGCTTGCTGCCGGAAACTTTGCAGCTGCCTTCCCAATAGCTGATCGCAGAGCGGTCTGATGCCAATTCCTGATCTGAAACCAATGCTTCGATTTTCAGATCAATTTTTTCGTCATCGATCTTAATGCGCCAGGCAGATGGATAGACCGCACCGGTTTTAGAACTTTTCCAGAAAGACGTTGTATCCACGACGTATGCATTGAGATTCAGATGCTTAGTTTTGCCGTCTGCATATACGATTGTTCCACTGGAGTTTGGATCGAATTTACCATTTTTCAGTCTCATTAAATAAAGCATCAACTCGCTATTATCATTAAGCTGAATGCTGTACCAATCCCAGCCGATTTGCTCTGAAGTCAACTGATTACTGCCGAATTCATGGTCCATCCAGGCAATTCCTTCAACCTCATATTTCTTTCCAAAAGAAATGATCTCTCCTTTTAATGGCATACGTGAAAACGAGTAATAGTGGGAAGCACAGCCAAGGCAAGAAGCCTTCTGGCTGACGCCGTTTTGACCATGAATAACAGGATTTCTTGATTCCTCAAGCCTTAATTTAATCGCACAATCGCCATCGGAGGCAGATAAGTAGTGAGCATTGTCTTTTCGAGCGGCAGTCCAGTTTTCAGTCCGGAGATTTAACTCAAGCTGATCAGCACCGGCATTTGTTAAACCGGGACGGCAGAGCTTCTCCTTGTGAAAGAAGCGTTTTTGTTGGACGTCGGTTAATGCAAAATGGGTCATATAGATATTGTCCATCCGCCAGGGTCCGCTCTTAACACCGTCTTGAATAGGTACAGCCGAACGAAAGAACGTCAACTCAAAACCGAATTCTTTTCCGTCTTTAGAATTCAGATGTCCGGTGTAGTACCACCATTCCGTTTTGAAATTGTTATGCGAGCGATGGTCGTCCGGAAAGCGAAATTTGTATCCAGGCAAAGCCGGAGCGTATTTTTTGAGTGCCGGGATTCCGTCTGCAAAAGAAGCAGGTGCACCTGACAGAAAGCAAATTAAAGCAAGTAGAGCGCAAAGAAAGTTTCTCATTCGGATCGCACGACCTCCGGCGCCGGGGTTTTGGCGGCTAAGCGAGCAGGGATGACACCAGCCAGAAGCGAACAGAAAAATATAAGCGCAAAAGACTCCAATAAGAAATCGAATGGCAGATCCAATTGAATTGTCCAGCCGAAAGACTGTTTGTTGATCACATGAATCAAAAGGAGAGAAAGCACCGAGCCGACTAGCAGGCCGCCGGCATTACCGAGAGTTCCAAGTATGCCGGCCTGAATCAAAACAAGCTTTTTCATTTGAAGTTCGGAAGCACCCAGATATTTGATGATACCAAGATCTTTTCGAGATTCCATGGTCAAAGCGAAAAGGGCATTCATCACGCCGAGAATCGCTACCACAATCGAAATAGCATGCAATGCGTAAGTGATTGAGAATGTATTGTCGAAAACTCTCAAAACCTCCTCTTTCAATTCTTTGTTGGTGCGAATATTCAGCCTGCCGTTGGCAGGCATCGCAGCGAAAATGCTCTGGCGAACAGCTTCCGCTGAGACTCCGGACTTCAAGAATATTGCAAGCGTGGTTGCGGGACGCTCCTCAAAATGCTTCAGAAAGGATTCTCTCGGTAAAACAATGAATCCGGTGTCGCTGGCATAATCATAGTAAATGCCCTCAACTTTCACTGGAAACTTACCGCTTAAAGAATCCAGAAAGAGCGTGTCCCCAGACCTCTTATGATGCTTCAGAGCAAAACTCTCAGAAATTATCACAGAATCCTTTCCTCTAATCCTGGAAAGAACTTTGCTGCTTTGCTCCCCATTCACAAACATCAGATTCCCAAATTTTTCCATGACGTCGAGTTCACCGGCACCGAGATTGCAAGGCTCGTTTTCATACTCTATGGGGAATTCAATGAAAGCATCAACAGCAGCAATTTCTTTGATTTGCCTGATTCTTTCGACCAGCTCATAGCTAAGATTTCCAGCACGCCTGCTGGCAGCACGACTGGCCGGTTCCAGCCAGAGATCGGCTTTCAGAGTCTGCCCGACCCAGGTTATTACCGTATGGCGGAAGCTGCCGATCATAACAGCCAGACTGACCATCATCGATATGCCGACCATCAGAGATGCCACAGTCACCGAAGTGCGTCCAAGTGCACCATGCAGACTGAGAGCCGCCAGCCGAGCTTCCATACCGAGAAATCCTGCAAGGAATCTCGCCAGAGCCTTCAAAGATGAATCCAGACAAATCGGAGTTAGAGCGGCAGTTCCAAAAACAGCCAGGGCAGCTGCAGCATAGCCGAAGAATGGAAAACCGGCAATAGCCGGTTGGAAGGCGGCAAGAACTGATAAAAACAGGAGAAGCAGTCCCAATAGAGCCAGCCTGGGAGCAAGACCAAGAATTTTCATTTCATAAGATGCTCTTCTGGCAGCTTCAGCGGGCGGAATCGCGACAGCCTCTTGAGCCGGCCCCATGGCGGCCAGGACAGTGAGGAAAAGTCCTAATCCAAAGGCCAGAACGAAAATTTGAGGCTGCCATACAAGCTCGGAAGGAGGCAAATCGGCATAGTGAGATTGCACCGTCCTCGATACCGCCACCAGAGCATAGCGAGCGAATCCCCAGCCGGTAAGCACACCAAGAGCCGCCCCGCAGCTGCCCAGAATCAGAGCTTCGCAGCAAAACAGCCTGAAGATCATCGGACCACTCACGCCAAGCGCCCGAAGAGTACCGATTTGCCAGCGCCGACGAATGATACCGATGGACATGGTGTTATAAATCAAGAACATCCCCACCAGCAAAGCAATAAGACTAAGCGCAGTCAGATTGTACTGGAAGGAACGCAGCATTTTTTCAACCTGCGCACCGCGCCGGGAAGGTCGTTCAACAACAAGCCCAGAGGGTAAAACCTTCTCCAGAGCGGAGGAGATATAAGCAATTTTCTCCTCCGGACAGATCATATCCACTCGGCTAATTCGCTCTTTCATGGAGAAAAGTTCTTGTGCACAGCCGATATCCATGACTATAACGTTGCCGCTAAAAACTCTGCCGACGCCCTCGTCAGCCAAAACAGCTTGAACAATAATTTTTTCCTGCCGATCATTTATCAATAGCTCAAAGCTATCGCCGCTTTTAAGTCCGTATTTGGAAGCAAGACTGGACCCGACATATGCGTGGCGAAGTCGAAAGATATCAAATCCGGAATAGTCGGAACTTTTTGCCGAGCTGAGGCTTTGACTGCGAAAATCACGGTCTGCCAGCATATCCAGTCCCAGAACCTGTATCACTTCATGCGGAGCTGCCGCGCTCACAGCCAACTGTTCTATTACAGGAGTAAATTTTATTCCTTGCTCCCAGAGCATGCTCATTCTTGCAAGTGCAGCCTGGTCAAAATCAGCATCAGTTCGAGCTTTCAAAGAAAGCGTCGTTTTGCCGGAGATCAGATCCAGGCTCTCTTGAAACTTGTTCAATGCGGTTGTGTTGGCTAAATTAATCGCAAGCATGACAGCAACACCAAGCGCAATACCAAGCACTGTCAGCAGGCTGCGAACTCTGTTTTTGAGCAGCTCACGCAAAATGAATCTATGCAGAAGAATAAAGAAGACTCTGCTCACTTAATTGAAGACTCCAGAATCCGACCGTCTTTCATTCGCACGATCCGGTCTGCGCAGTTTGCAGCCTCCTGGCTGTGAGTAGCCATAATAGCAGTGTGCATGCCTTCACGGCAGAGCTTTCTAAACAGCTCCAGAACCTGCTCGCCATTTTCAGTGTCCAGATTCCCCGTGGGTTCATCCGCAACGATCAGCTGCGGATTATTGACCAGCGCCCGTGCTATCGCCACCCGCTGCATTTCGCCGCCCGACAATTGCGATGGATAAAAATCATGGCGAGCCGCCAAGGAAACCTTTTCAAGCATTTCCATTGCCCGTTTTTTGATCTCGGCAGCGCCACATTTAGCAGCAAGTTCAAGAGGCAAAGCCACATTCTCATAAACCGTCAAAGTGGAAAGCAAGTTGAAAAACTGAAAAATAAAACCGATATTGTCCCTCCGCATTTCAGTTAAAGCATTCTCCGACATAGCGGAGAGTTCATGCTCGCCGATAAAAATACGGCCTGAGCTTTGCCTGTCTATACCGGCAATAATGTTCAAAAGCGTGCTCTTACCACAACCACTAGGACCCATTATTGCTACGAATTCGCCCTTCTCAAACGACAGATTCAGCTCATTCAAAGCTTTGACATGATGCTCTTCATATTGCTTGGACAAGTTTTCAATTCTTATATGCACTGTTATCCATCACCTTCAGATTCTGTTTCAGCTTATATCAAATTTCAGCCGGGCTATTCCTGAGAGCCGCAGCCTGTATCTTATCCGCCAAGACTGAACTGAAGCTGAACAGAGCTCTAGAGCAATAGTTAATCAATTTCGACAAGCGGCAGTCTTGGAATCTCCGATTTTCCGGAACTCAGAGCCATATAAACAGCAAAAGCAAGCGCAGCAAATACAGTCGCTCCCAAAACAGTAAATGCGGAACTGCTGATCATCAGCATCAATCGAAAGCCGATTAAGGCTCCAGCCAGAAGACCCAGCGAAAGGCGCTGAACTTTGCAACTTTTGGGAGCGTCATGCAGCGTCCAGAAAGCTGCGGCGATCACACCGATGCCGCTCCCCAGACGGCTAGCGCCGGGGAAAGCGCAGTTAAAGTAAAACAAGAAATTCTCGAAACCTTTTACAAAAGCAGGCTGAGCTGCCGCGCTCTCAAGACGCGGTTGATACTGGCCGATTCCACTAAAAGGCAAATAAAGCGGACTCATACCAAGAGTTCTAAACCAATCAATAACAGACAAGAGATAAGCCAAGAGCAAACCCAGAAGCAGGCTGCGTAGAGTCAGCAAAAGCAGCCCCTGAGCGAAATGGCGCAGCTTCAGCTCAGAACTTGCCGCACAAGGGCAGATTCCGGAATTGGACGGCTCCAGAGCTTTTAGCAATTCCCTCACTTCGATTTGCCCTCAACAGCAAGCAGAACATTTTTCGCGATTTCATTCTGCGGGTATAAACTCAAGGATGTTTTTGCCAGTTCAAGCGCCTCTTTCGAGTCACCCTGCCGGAGCAGCAGCTCGGCGCAAGGAGCCAGAACCGTAGCATCCTGATACTTGTAGCTTCTCGCTTTTGCAATATAAAAATCGGCATTTCGGGCACCGGAGGCAAGTTCCATGTCGGCTCTTGCCAGCGCCAAAAAAGGCGAATCAGGATTTAATTTTTCAGATGCATCAAAATATTTTTTAGCCAGGCTGTAGTTTTTCTGCAAACTTGCAAGCCTTCCGAAATCAATCAAAAGCTCGGCATGATTGGCGGCACCAAGCCTCATGGGATTGAGCAATTCAGCAGCTGCATCGGCATTTTTTTCTGCAAGTTTGAGTTCGGCAGCAACCATCCTGCAATAAGGTCTAGTAAAAGGATTCATTAGCAAAGATGGATTCGTCTTTAAGAGTCGAGCCGCTTTTGAAAGCTCGCCCTCTCGCAGATAAAGCCGAGCCAGGTTGGCAATTGCAAGTTCTCGCCCTTCACGCTGACGCACAAAATTCTCAAGCAAAGTGATTGCCGACCCCGACTTACCCATTAAGGCGTCTATTTGAGCACGGTTGATATAGGCAGCCTCATCCAGCGGTGCCAATCGATTTGCAGAGCGAACCAGCGCGTCGGCTTCCTCAATTTTGCCTTTCTGAATACATATATTCGACAATCCAAGTTTCGCTTCAACAAAATCAGGCTTCCATTTCAATGCCTCGCGCCAGTGTTCTTCAGCAAGATCAATTTCACCCTGCCTGAATTCGGAACGGGCAAGACGATCCCAGGCCGGAGCGAAGCTGAAATCGAGCGCAGAAGCAGAGCTATAGTGCACAATCGCTTTATCATAATGAGCTGCTCGGAATTCCTTGTTGCCCATATTAAAAGCATAATTGACCATGGCTTTGCGCCCCAGAAAAGTACAGAGCCCAAATGAAATCACAGCAGTCAGCGCCAGGCGTTTCAAGCGACCCTCTTCGGAGATTTTTTTCAATTCGCCCAGGTAAGATTCCCTAAAAATGAAAGCATCGACGCTGCGAGGCTCAGCACCTACACTTAGCTTGGATATGAAATAGAAAAGAGAATAAAACTCTTTCGGCAAATACTGGAAAGAGGCAATTTGCTTGACGCTTTTCTTGCCGTCCGCCTTAGCGATATGCAAAGTCATTTGATAAGCCGGGATAAAAAACAATCTTGAAAAAATTTTTCTCTCCGAAACCTGAATCGCAATTATCGAATCCCAGAGCAGTTTTTTTCCAATTCGTTCGACTCTGATTCCCTCTTTATCCAGTAAGAGCGGACTGCCGAAGATGCGAATCAGATGGAGAATGCCAAGGAAGCCTGAAGCCCAGAGCACATAAGCATATGCCCAGAGTCCGAAAGCACGTAAAGCCCATACCCCGAGATTCGGTGCGGAGGGCAGCAGTGCGAATGCGTCAGGTATCAGCAATGCCGTGCTGATCGCCGCAGCCGTTCCAAGAGATAGCTTCAAAATCGCAAGTGGATTCGGACCCAGCTGATAGGGCCCCCAATTATCATCATTAACTTTGCCGATTTCAGGGTCCTTTTCCATGGATTCTATTATGCACAGGAGGACTGGAGGATTTAACCATGACTTCAGTAATGCTTAGCAGGTCAAGCAGAAAACTTGCTAAAGTATAGGTGTGCCCGAATACAGATGGGAGACATTATTAAATGGTTGCATCCAGTTGGGCAGAGGCCATTCCTCTTTTTCCGCTTCCTGAAGTTGTGCTCTTTCCGGGAGGCTGGTTGCCTCTCCATATTTTCGAGCCACGCTATCGTGAAATGATCAACGATGTTCT
>JAIEPM010000107.1 GCA_019748395.1 Candidatus Obscuribacterales bacterium | reverse complement strand
CCCGCAAGATGCCGTTGGCAAATTTGGCAGAGCCTTCATGACCGGTTTTTCTGGCAATCTCGACCGACGTGTTTATTACGGCTGAAGCTGGCGTGTCTTTCATGTGCATAAGCTGAAAAAGTCCGCTCCTGAGAGTGGCTTTCAGCGGCGCGCTCATTTTTTTGAGAGGTGTTTTGCTGAGAGATTTGAGCTCTTCGTCGAGCTCAATCATGTGGCGAAGCGTGCCTTGCACGATGAATGTGATAAAAGCTCGGTCACGTTCTTGAAGTGAATGCTGCTTAAAAGCATTGCTCAGTGCGTCTTTAGCAAAGGCACCTTCCTGATCTACTTTAAGCAGAACTTCGACTGCGATTTTTCTTGAGGCTAAACCTTTCATTGCATCCTCAAGATGCTGCCGGCTTTCAAATGTAAGCCGTTTGCCCAGCTGGCTGCTGCCATTTTAGCTTTATTGGCAGGTTTGACTTCCAGAATCTCAATTGCATCGTTGTTGCCGCAAGCAACAATGAATTTGGGGCTGCTGCTTAATACAGTCCCTGCTTCAGCCGAGGACTTCCCTTGAGAGCTTGCCGGGCTGGTTTTCATCACCTTTACCGGTGCTCCGTCAAGATGCGTGTAAGTTCCAGGCCAGGAGGTCAAGCCACGCACAAGGTTATGAATCTCTAGAGCCGACTTATGCCAATCTATGTTGCCCATTTCTTTGGTCAGTCTTGGAGCCATTGTTGCTTCTGCGTCATTTTGAGCTATTGCTTCCAGATTTCCAGCCATGAGTGCTTTTAATGTTTCAAGCAATAACTCGGCACCGACATGGGACATTTCTTCTGCCAGAGTTTCAGCATCCATATCAGGGCGTATTTCCATTTCCCTTTTCAAAAGCATTTTGCCGGTGTCCACACCAGGGTCTGAATACATGGTGGTCACGCCGGTTTTGCTTTCTCCATTAATGATAGCCCAATTGATGGGGGCGGCGCCTCTGTATTTGGGCAATAATGAGCCGTGGACGTTCATGACGCCATGAGGAGCCATTTCCAGCACGTTCTTTTTCAAGATCTGTCCGAATGCAACAGTTACGAGAATATCTGCTTTCAAGTCCTGCATAGCCTGCACCACATCCGGTGCTTTAGAAAGACGCTCGGGTTGCAGTACCGGAATTTCATGTTTTTGCGCCAGAATTTTAGTCGGTGGTGCCATCAGTTGCTTGCCGCGTCCGGCTGGTCGGTCGGGCTGCGTTACCAATCCGACTACTTTTAGATCCGGCCGGTCAAGCAATGCTTGCAAGGACGGTACTGCGAATTCGGGTGTTCCCAGAAATATTATTCTCACTTTTCCAGCCTGATTTCGACGATGTGGTCAAAGTTGAGAACCATGCGGTCATCAAGGACGATGTACATCAATCGTTTTTCATCAAATACGATGTTGCTTAAAACGCCGCTGCTTTTACTCTGAATTGCTGTTATCACTTCAACCGTTTGACCCACCCACTGTCTTAAATAGATAGGTTTATCTCCGCCGCCACCGCCTGGTCTATCGTTCATTGCCGACCTCTGAGATAGGAATGTCGGCATAATAATAAACCGGATCCGGCTCTTGAATTGCTTGGCAATAAGCAAGCCGCTCGAATTTTTGATGTCAAGTCGGATACTGGTAGTATACTTCTGGCTCTGATACTGAGATTTGAGCCGATGCAAAGCGCTCGCAGCCTGCCCAAAGTTGCCTGGACTCTTATTCCTGCAGGAGTCTGGCTTTCTGTTTTCATGATTTTGCCCCTGATTATCATCGGTGTATTCAGTCTTGGATACAGGACCGAACTGGGCACATTCAGCCCCGGCTTCAGTTTTCACAACTTTCTTCGCTTTTTTCAGGGACCATATTTAAATTGCCTCTGGCGCTCAATCGGACTCTCTTTTTCGACAACTGCTCTTTGCCTGCTTCTTGGATTTCCTGTGGCAAGCTGGCTGGCTTTCAGCGTACCTAGAGAAAAGCAAAATCTGTTCATGGTACTGCTGACAGTGCCGATTTCAATTTCATTTCTTTTGCGCATTTATGCCTGGATCACGATACTTCGCCCCACAGGACTTGCGGGCGAGCTCATGCAAGCACTGGGGGTTTTGCATCCACCGGCGCTTCTATATACGCACTGGGCGGTACTGCTTGGTATGGTTTATAACTATGTTCCTTACATGATTTTGCCGCTCTATGCTGCCCTTGAGAAACTCGATTGGCGGCTGGTCGAGGCGGCTCATGATCTTGGCTCGACGCCATTGCAGTCACTTTTTCGCATTGTAATTCCTTTGAGTTTTCGAGGCATTGTGGCAGGTGTAATCATGGTTTTTGTGCCGAGCCTCGGCGATTATGTTACTCCGGACCTTATGGGTGGCGCCAAAAATATGTATATCGGCAGCCTGATTCAAAACCAGTATTTAGCCGTGCGCGACTGGGCCTTCGGTTCGGCTGTATCGAGCATTCTTCTGCTATTAGTCGCGGTCGGCGTTTTCTTCTATCTTAAATACGCTGAAAAACCGGCAGCTGTTTAGATTGTTCTTTGATGGACTGATTGAAGCAGGCGGGACGCCTGCGCTCCCAGGGGGCTCAGGATTGCGGGCTTGGGCTTATTTTGCGCAGGACTGAGGCCAGGCGGTCATAATCATCGCGCAGCATTCTTGATACATATTGTCCGGCTTCCACGAGATAGTCGTACTCATCATCTCTGGCAGATGCTGCATTCTTGATGCTTGCGGCTAGAATTTCATCCGTTGGGACTTTGCTAATAGCTGAGAGCATCCTTAAAAAATCGAGATTTTCTGTGAGCCTGAGCAACTCAGATTTATCGAGAGGCGCAACGAAGTCGTGCACTTCGGGCGGAAAGGGTGGCAAGCCGTTTTGGACTTGATTGCCTTGCTTATAGCCAATGATTAAAGTATGCCATTCTGTTTTTAGCAATGAAAAAATTTGCGGTTGCTCTCGCTTCAACTCGGCTCTGCTCATTTTAAGCGCTGTCGGCTTATGATGCTGGTCGATTGGAGCCCTGACAATATCGTAAATTACAGCATACACGCAGATCTCTCGTGATTCGGAAATGCTTTTGAGAAAGCTCCCGAACTGAGGCATTTTTGCCGAATCAGTCAATTCATTTTCAGACCAGGACTCGGCCGTGAAAGCCGTGATGCTGGATGAAAGTACTTCGCCTATTGCATCCATAAATTCAGTCAGTCGGTGGATTGAGTTTGTCCGGAGTATATTCTTCTTTTGAAACTTCCGGCACACCTTCCTCCTCAGTGCTGACTGAAAGATTTATGGTAGTGCTCGAATTTCCGTCTGCGGAGAGCATGACGCTCCCTTCCAGTTTGTCTTTTTTAGCACTTATATTTGCCAGGCTGTCTTGTACTTGCTGCTGAGTAATTGTCCAGCCTTCTTTTTTCAATTCGCTCAAATAATATTCGGAAATTTTGCTCAATGGGTCGGACGAACTTAAAAGCAAAAAGCTATTCTGTTCTTCGTGATCTTGTGATTGAACTTCACCGCTGGCTTTTGCATTAGGGTAAACCGGCAGGGCAAAGTTAATACCCTTATTGGTTTGTCCGGTTTTAAAAGTATGGGTCATTCCGCCTGACTGATAGGAAACCTGTTCTCCCGACGAGCAAGCTGCAAGCAAAATACTTGCAACTGCAAATACAGAAAAATCTTTGAGCCGATTTGAAGTAGACATGTGCAATTTCCTGTGAGAACAGAATATATTTTATCCTTGTTAGGGTAGCTTCTGTATTAGCCGCTTTTGGGGTTGGGATTTTGAGGATGACAGAGAGCTAATGGGAGCAAGCAAAAAGCAATTGCGTTTATTCATGATTCTCGGCTTAATCTGCGCTTATTCAACCAACGCAGTTTATTCGGAGGAGAATCCGGCTTCTGCCTCTTCCCGCCTTGCCACACAGGCTTTTGGTCCCGATACCATTGCCGACCTGGTGGAGCAAGTTTCACCGTCAGTGGTCAACATTGTTTCTACCAGCAATTTATCGAGAGAGCAGCTTTCGCGCCTGCGAGTCGAAAGGTCTCAAAACGACTCGGTTCGCAAACTGCGGCGGCATTTCGGTCTGGACGGTCAATATGGCGACGAATCCGGAAATCAGCTGCGCACAACCGGCGCCGGGGTGGTTATTCGTTCTGACGGCTATATCTTGACTAGCCTGCATGTGGTGCGAAATGCCGACACCGTTAAGGTCACGCTCAAAGATGGCCGCTCTTTTGATGCCAAGATAATCGGTAAGGATGGATTCAGCGACCTTTCAGTGATTAAAATCCCGGTCGTGGGCTTAGCTGCAGCCAAATTCGGAGATGCCGATAAACTGCGCACCGGGCAATGGGTTTTTGCAATCGGCAATCCATATGCTTATGAAAATTCAGTATCGGCAGGGCTTGTAAGCGGCTTGCATCGTGAAGCCAAGAACTTCACACCGGCTTTTGGTGCCCGTACCGGTGCCCTGACTTTCATACAAACCGACGTTCCCCTCAATCCCGGCAGCTCGGGCGGTCCGCTCATTAACATGCAGGGTGAAGTGATCGGCATTAACAGTTTTATTCGCGATGAGGCACAGAACATCGGTTTTTCCATTCCATCAAATCTTGCAAAGCGTTATGCAGATGAGCTTATGCAAAAAGGATCGGCTCCGCATCCTTATCTGGGCGTAGAAATGCGTGATCCTTCCGAGCAGGCAGAAGGCGCCGGGCTTGTCAGTGGCGTTGAGGTGACACGGGTGAGAGTGCCGAGCCCGGCCAACAGTGCCGGAATGCAGGTCGGAGACTTGATTCTGGAGATGGATTCGGCGTCGGTTCAAACACCCAAAGATGTAAGCGATGCCCTGGCGGCGCATTCGATTGGTGACCAGATTAGCGTGAAAATCAAGCGCGCCGGGCAGGACCGTAGCCTTTCCGTAAAGGTAGGTTCTTTACCTGAGGATTTTGATTAGTCACACTTTGACAAAGAAAAAGAAATCGATTTGTGATTCGGGTTATTCTTTTATTTGTGATGGCGGCATAGCCAAGTGGTAAGGCAGAGGTCTGCAAAACCTTTATCCCCCAGTTCGAATCTGGGTGCCGCCTCCAATTCTTAAAAGTCGAAGATATCTTTCATCCCTCGGGATGTCGGCGTCTCGCCCGCTTTGGGAACGATAGTTCGCACTCCTTTCTAGACCTGAGGAGTGCGCGCAATTTTCCTGGAGCGGGCGAGACGCCGATTATCTGTGAGCTGCTGCGGATTCACCGCAAAAAAGAGAGGCGGGAATAGACTTCGCCACCTCTCGATATTTTTGATTTTTAATATTTGGACGGTACTGGATTCGAACCAGTGACCCCCACTATGTCAAAGTGATGCGCTACCAACTGCGCCAACCGTCCGGGTCAAGCTCTAATTCTATACTGAATCCAGACCGAGCGACCGAAAATTGCGCATTGCTCATTTGAGATTGCAAACTTCTTTTACCGAAGAACAGCTCCGGGATTTAAACAGGCCGTCTTGGACTTTCAACAAGGAGCTCGTTTTGCAGATGTCTGGGGCGCTTACCTTCGTTGAAAAGTTTGATATTCTCGGCGATTATCCTGACCACCCCTTTCAATGACTCGTCGGTGTTGCCGCCTAAATGAGGCGTCAGAACGAGATTCTCTTTATAGAGAGGATGCTCCGGATTGGCAGGTTCTTCCCAGAAAACATCAAGTCCGGCTCCTGCCAGATGACCGGAATTGAGCGCTTGATATAGCGCTTCTCGCTCAACTACGCCGCCGCGCCCGACGTTTATCAGATAGGAACCTTTTTTCATGGCAGCCAGAGCGGCTTTGTCAATGAGATTGCGGGTGGAATCAGTTTCAGGAATTGCCAGCACCACAAAATCGGCTGCCGCTAAAGCCGTATGCAAATCTTTGAGCCCATATACTTTCTCAATGCCGCATTCTTCAGGGGCGCCATGTTCCGGATGCTCGCGCAAAGCCGTCATTTTCACGGCAAAAGGACGTAATCTAAGAGCCAGTGCTTTGCCGATATCGCCCAGACCGATGATGCAAACCTGTTTATTCAAAAGGGCAACGCCCGCTGGTTTGAAAAAGACCGAATCGAAAAAATTCTTTTGAGCCTGGAATAAATTACGAGACAGGGCAAGCATATGCAAAATTGCAAGCTCAGCAACCGACTCGGTATTGCCGGAGCCTGCTCCCGGCACATTTGCCACAAAAACTCCGGCGGCTGAGGCAGCGGCAATATCAACATTGTCGAGACCGACTCCCAGTTGTTGAATCAATCCGAATTGACCGCGCTTGATCAAATCGGCGTCTACTCTCGCCACAGATGGAATGATAATGTCTACACCATCAAGATGAGCTGCTGCATTCTCAGGGTCGCAAGAAATAATTTCATTACCTGGCGCTAACGCCATTAGAGCCTTTTCTGCTTTGGGATAGCTTTTGTTGCAAAGGAGAATTTTCACTTCGGATACCTCGACAGTGCGCCAAATGATCCCACAAATCTCAGAATGGAATCGCATTTGAGATTTGAATTTAAGAACTAAATTTGCAGCCCGGCGGCGCACTGAGCTAATGCTTTCTCAAGCTCCTCAGCTGATTGGAAGCGCGCTGAAGCTTGTTTTTCCATACACTTCATGACGATTTCTTCCAAACCTTCAGGCATTTTCAAATTCGGATCAATTTCATTTATGGCTTTAGCTTTCTCATTCATATGTTGCATGAGAGTCAAGAAAACCGTGTCTCCCAAAAATGGCGGTCTGCCGGTCAGTGTTTCATACATCAAACAACCCAGTGAATAAATGTCGGCGCGCTGATCTATTTCTTTGCCCGATAACTGCTCGGGGCTGATGTAAAGCGGACTTCCGAATATCTCGCCTTTAGCAGTCAGGCGTTGTTCGTTGTCTCCGGCGGAAGTTGATCTTGAAATACCGAAGTCTAGAATTTTGATGAAGGAGCCATCTTCCTCTTTCGGCACAATCATGACGTTGGATGGTTTGAGATCTCTATGGATCAATCCACCTTCATGCGCACAACTAAGCCCGCGACAAATCTGCATGAAAGCTTCCAGAATCCAGTCTAAGCCAGGTCTTTGTCCTGAAAGAATTATTTCTTCGAGGCTTTTGCCTTCCAGATAATCGAGAACTATATAAGGGCTGCCGTCATCCATGAATCCGAAAGAATAAACTTTGACGATATTTGGATGAAAAAGAGAATTCAGGGCCCTTGCTTCACGCTTAAGTCGTTCGATTTCAGTTGGGCTGAAATCAAGTTCTTTTTTGAGTATCTTAATGGCTACAAGAAGATCTACCTGCTGGTGCTTCGCTTTGAATACGGAAGCCATACCACCCTCGCCGAGACCTGAAATGATCTCAAAGCGATTTTCAATGACTGTACCTGTTAGGTCCTTGCTCTCCGGCATTTTAGATAGATCCTGAGGAAGACTAGATTTTAGCAGTAAGCGCTGGATTTTGCTTTCAAACGATTATCGGGTATATACTTGCATAAGAGTAGTCATTTATTCGGTTTATGAATCGCTTTTCGAGGTGGCCGGTTTTAGATGGAATATCATTTGATTGACCATGATCACATTGAAATCATCGCTGGTGATCTCAGGCAAGGTGTCTGGAAGTTTGCATCGGGGTTCTTGACCAAAGATGGTGAATCTGCCGTTCCGCTAGAAAAAAATCTCGGTTCGATAGAGGTAAGACTGAAAAGACAAGTGTCTAATCTAGATACTGTATCCGATCTGCCTTTGAATGGGCTTATGGGGGCCGCATTCAGTACTCTTCTTGGACCGATTGGTGGTCTGGCATCAAGCGCTGTAGGTATGGTGGCAGGCAAAGGAGAATTTCTCTGTCTTGGCTGCCATATGAAGGATGGACGCAAATTTATTGCATACATGCGCACATCTCTTTTCGAACAATGGAAGAAGTTTGCCGACAAAGTCGTTGAAAAAGACGAGTAAATTCAACGCTGTGGCTCGGGCTTAAGTGCAGGATTGTTGCGCGATGAAACAGCATCGATCTTGCTGATATAGGTTTTTAGGTTGTGTCCGCTTTGAAGAAGGGCACTCATTGTCGGCATTAAGCTTTTGCTCAGCTGCTTGCCCAGATTTACCAGACTCATCAATGGCGCCTCGTCGAAAAGCGACTCCTCTTCTTCCGTGGCATAAGCTGCCATCGCTTCACTTGCAGAGCCGATTTGAACCGGCGGCAGCACCGGACCGCCAACGACATTGCTCAAGAATGAATCCAGCAATTCTCGATCAATTTCAGAAACGCTTACGATCGTCACCATATTTTCGGCTTTTGCTTCTTTGTTTTTGCGGAGAAGAAATTCTTTGATTTCGGATGCTAAAGGAAGCTCGATTTCTTGTCTGCTTCTAAGTTCGATTATTCTTTTGCCGTCTTCCAGATGCTCTGTGATTCGCCCGACGTTTATGTCGGCAATGAGCCAGGCCAAGCTTGAATCATTGAAGAACTTCTCTGCTATTTCTACCAGATTATCTGTTGGCGAAACAATGTAAGACGGTCGC
>JAIEPM010000010.1 GCA_019748395.1 Candidatus Obscuribacterales bacterium | reverse complement strand
ACATAACGCAAAAGTTCTTGAGCAATGCCTCGCCCTCGATGCTCAGGGTGAACCACAAGCTTATTAATCTGCCAGCAAGTCTTAGACTTACTCATATGTTGCAAACTGATGATTCCGACAAGCTGCGAATCTTCTCTGGCAACATACATGGATGGAGCCATGTGCAACTGACATGGCAACCAGTGCTGCCAGAATGCCAGACTGCGCAAGACAAGCTCCGAGTCCTCAGACTCGCTGCTCTCGTTCACAACTTCAGCCTGAAGCTTTAGAAGTGTGGCAGCTTGTTTATATTCGCTGGTAAGCAGAGGTCCGATTTTGATCATTTGCTGACCTTAGTTTCAAAAGGAAGAAACAGACTGGTCGAGAACCCTTTAATATTGTAACATCGTCTATTCACTCGCAAGCTCAAGAGATGCACTGATCATGGCTGCAAAAGCAAAGCCAAGTACAAACAAGAACCCGGGCAATGCAAAGGCGGCTGATGAAAAGCCCGTCTACAAGACTATCTCGGACAATCGCCGCGCCCGGCATGAATACGAGATTATCGAAAAAATCGAATGTGGAATTGCCCTGACCGGTACCGAAGTCAAGGCTCTGAGACTGGGGCGCTGCACAATGCAAGACGCCTTTGCCCGGGTTGAAGACGGCGAAGCCTATCTCTACAACTGCAATATTTCCCAGTATGAGTTCGGAAATCGCTTCAATCATGAACCAAGCAGAAAGCGCAAATTGCTTTTGCACAGAAACGAGATTTTCAAGCTTAATCAACGAATTAAGGAAAAAGGTCTGACTTTAATTCCGCTGCGTATTTATTTCAAGCGGAATTGGGTTAAAGTAGAGCTTGCGCTGGCAAAGGGCAAACAGCTCTACGACAAGCGCGACACTGTGCAGAAGCGAGACAGTAAACGACAACTCGACAGACTCGCCAAGCAGGTCAGAACTCGCGTTTAGTCTAGCCACAGACAGATATACGAGAGATATCCACGAAAATTTGCTGATGCGGAGCGTTTAGCGATGAAGAAGTCCTGGCTGCAGAAAAGCTTTTTGCTTTCGGCATTCCTTTATTTATCCTCCTCAATTAGTCCGGCATTTGCAGACTCACCACTGGCGGTGCTAAGCAGCGAACGCAACCAGGCCGCCTATTCAGAACAACATATCGGCGAATGGGCAGATGACTGGAATCACTTTCAGCATACTTTTGAAACTGCCAACGTCCGCTATGATCAGCTAAAAGACGCCGATCTTTTATCGGGCGGGGTCGAAAAGCTCAAGGGCTACAACGTAATTGTGCTGCCCCTGCTTGTGGATTTGCCCTCCGAACTTGTTTCGAAATTGAAAGATTACGTAAAACAGGGCGGCAAGCTTCTGATCACCGACAGTTGCGGAACTCCAAGTCCGCAAGCTGCAGAACTTATTGCTCTAAGCGGCTGCAAAGTTCTCGGACACAATACAAGTCAGAGCGTTTCAAAACTGGTCTGGCCGCGGCAGCCCTTTCCACTTGAGCAAGATTTTTCAGTCGGAACTTTGAGCGCCAATCTCAGCCCTTTAAACTCAAGCGACAGCATCGCTCGCTGGTCCGCTGCCAACTCGCAAGAGCTAGGTACGGCAATCGCCGGACACGACGGTAATTATTTCATCGGCTGGGCCCCCGGCATGCAGGGCGAGCTGAGCAGCAATGCGCAAATCATTTCATTAATACTTGAAGAAGCTTCTCCCGGCATTACACAAAAAGCTGCAGTACAAATAAGTTATGCCGAGTACCAGACCTTAAAGCAAGAGCTTCAATACCTGGAAAAGCGAACCGACGAAGTTATCAAAACAGCCAAGCAAGCCGATATTGCCGTGCCCTTTTCCGCAATCCAGGAGAATTACGATGCGGCGCTGGCAGCGGAAAAATCATTTGAGAAAGCTTATGAAGACAGACGCTTTCTGGAAGCAGATCAGCTCGTGCAAAAAGCCAGGCAAGAACTGGCGCTGGCCTTTGCAAAAGCCATGCCTGTAAGACCTGTGGAGCAGCGCTCGGTCTGGTTGGACAGAGGCACAATCATCGCCAACCAGACAAAAGAAGGTATCAGCAATCTTTTCGATAAATTGAAAGCCGCAGGCATAAACGCCATTTATTTCGAGGTTAACAATGCCGGATTCACAATGTACCCATCGAAAATATATACGCAAAATCCGCAGTTAAAAGACCACTTCGATGTTATGGGCTGCGCACTGGAAGAAGCGCATAAACGCGGCATGGAATTTCATGCCTGGATCTGGGTTTTCAACGTCGGCAACGAACGCCACAATCCAATCATCGGAAAAGACACGGATTTTCCAGGTCCGGTTCTTGAAAAAAATCGCTTCAGCTGGGCACTTGCCGGAAAAAACGGCTCGCTGCTCGCTCACAACCAGCATGAGTACTGGCTCGATCCGGCTCAAAACGAATGCAAGAAATACATCAAAGATCTGGCAGTTGAAATAGTCAGCAACTATGCTGTTGACGGATTTCAATACGACTACATTCGCTATCCTTTCAATATGACGCCGAATGAGATGGGCTGGGACTGGTCAGGCAGGCTCAGATTCGAACGCGAAACCGGTTTGTCGCTGGACAACATGGACAATGACGCCAGACAGGTCTGGCAGGCATGGCGTATTGCTCAGGTTAACGGATTTGTACAGGATACAAGTGCTTTATTGCGCAAAATCCGACCAGGCATCCGCATATCCGCAGCTGTTTACGGCTATCCGCGCCGACTCCGCTGCGGAAATATCCAGCAAGACTGGGAAACCTGGGTACAAAGCGGCTGGCTTGATACGGTCAATCCTATGACTTACAAGGATGACAATAAAGAATTTCAGGTCATCGCCAACAATTGCCGTGAATATTCCGAAGACAAAGCCCTGGTATTTCCCGGCATTTCAATCAGACAGCTTGATACTGCAGGTTTTATCGAGCAGCTCGACTCGGCACGTGCAATCGGTTCTCTAGGAACTACTTTGTTTGCGGTTGCACAATTAGACGATAAGAAACTGAATTTGCTCAAAATCGGTCCTTACCGTAAACAAGCCATTATGACCCCTCAATCGGATCCTATAAAAGCCTCTACTCTTCTGGTTGATGACTTCGTGGCCACGGTCAATCGTTATATGCAAGATCCGTCGAAACGCGTCATTTCAGACACGGCAAGCACAAACGAAGTCGTGCAGGAAATAGACAAAATGCAGAAGTCGGCTCACGAGCTAAACTCAAAATCGGCGCCTGCGGATATTGAAAATTTGAAAAAGGAAATCGTCCATCTAAGAGCGCTTATCAAAGACTGGCTACGTATTGATGCTTTCGCTCAAAGAGGCTTTAGAGCACAATACATTATCAGTTACCTTGCTCAGATAGAATCAATATTGACCTATGCCGGGCATAAAGCTAGCACCCATGGTCCGTCCGTTGCAACACCGGAGCTACCCGCCAGGCAGGCTGCTATTTCACAAACGGCACAGTGAATTCGGCAAATGCCGCAAGCGGCGATTTCCATACATCTTGAGCGCAGGTAGATGCGTAAATTAGCCGAAGGCGACATATTTCACGAACGCTATCGAATCACATCCGAACTTGGCGCCGGCGGTATGGGAGTGGTTTACAAAGCTACCCAAACTGATGCAGACCGGCAGGTAGCGATTAAGATTCTGAGCCTCGACCGTATCAATATAGAAGGAGAAAGAGAGCGCTTTCTTCGAGAGTTTCAGCTTCTATCGAAACTTTCTCATGAGCACATCATGGCATTCTATGGGCTGGGAATTACGAATGAAGGCTTGCCCTATGCTGTTTGTGAATATATAGCCGGTGAAAATCTCAACAAACTTCTTCAGAAAGCCGAAAGATTGCCATGGCGTCGAACAGTGCATATAGCATCTCAGATTGCTTCGGCTCTGGCTTTTGCCCATCAGGAAGGAATTATCCACAGAGATCTCAAACCGGGCAATGTAATGCTCATGAATAGCCCTGAAGAGGATTTCGTTAAACTAATAGATTTTGGACTAGCCCGCATTGTCGAGGAAGCCTCCTCGCAAAAATTGACTTTCACCGGACAATTGGTGGGCAGCGTGCATTACATGAGCCCCGAACAATGCAGCGGTAAAAACCCCGATGCCAGAAGCGATATTTATGCACTTGCCTGCTTAATTTTCGAGTGTTTAAGCGGCGAGAAATTATTTGATGCAGACAATCCACTTGGCGTAATTCACCAACAGGTCAATTCCACATCAAACGATCGCTTGAAAGTCTTAAATCATATAGCACCGCTGGAGTTAATCACGCTTCTATCCCAAATGCTTGCAAAATCGGCAGATGAAAGACCTGAGACAATGCAGGTCATTGAAGAGAAACTGAGAGCCCTTTTGCACAATGATGGCGTTCAAACCAGCTCCGGCTTGAGCTTCCTGAAAAACGATGAAGCGAGAAAAAAATCGTTTCGGGCTTATGCACTGCTTTTAATACCACTTATGCTCATCTTCTTTCTGATCGCCAAGAAGAGCCAATTGCTCAATGAAACCGACAGGATCATGAAGACTGAAAAATCGACCATGCTGATCCCTCGAAATGTCGACTCCCTGAAAGCAATGGCTTCGCGCCAGGATTCGTCAAGCAAAAAGAGAGAAATGTTTCAGCAATGGCTGGAAAAATACGCAAAGGGCAGCACGCAAGAAGTTCTCATGGATGAAGCTTACGTTTTGGAGCAGCTTGCAAGCATAGCTGAAGCAGAGGGTGACAAAGGCAAGGCGATCAATTATCTCAATCGCTGCATTGGAAATATCAAAAAATTGAACGGCTCAAGCAGCAATGTCATTGGCGCCAAATGTCGGATTCTTTCGCACCTTACCGATATATTAGTTTCAGAAGGACGCATCGAGGAGTCCAAAGAATACGTCGAGTGGGCCCGCAGCCTTTTATTCAATGCCGATATGGACTATGTCAACCTCGAACAATTGCACAACTGCCTCAAGAATCTTTTCAAGCTCGGTCTTTATGAAGAGTCCGTGAAAAGTGCAAAAATTGAGCTCTATTATTTATCGGCCGCCTTGAACGCTTACGATTTTGCTTTGCTTCAAACTTTATTGGCGGACAATTATGTTTGTCTGGGCAATTTAGAAGAAGCCGGAAAACACTATTTGCTTGCCAGAGAAAGCATCGGCGATTCAAGGCAGAATCCCAATACGCCCTGGCTTGAGAAAGCGAAAACAAGGCAGAGAATCATGCCTTCTGCCATCAAAGTCTACGATCACTTTTTGAAAAAGGTAAATTTCGGAGAAGCTGCGATTTATTTAGCTCAGCGAATTGACCAGGCAAAAGGAAAGGCTTCAAACAGCGCTTTGCAGACCGGATTGCAAATTGCGCTGGAGGAAGAGGCGGCCGGCAAGGAGTTAAACAGCATGACCTGGTGCTATCTGGGGCGTGCCGCAGAATCGATGAATAATTTCGACGTCGCACTAAAATGTGCAGAACTATGCATCGCCAAAGCACAGAAGGACAATTCAACAGCTCTGACTAAGTATTGGTTTGCACTTGATGAAATACGTTATTTGCTCCGATTGAAAAGAACAAAAGATGCGCTTGCAAAATTAGAAACAATAGACAAAGCCTACCAGAACTCTGCAGGAGCCAGTAAGTCTCAACGCTTGCTGCAGTTGTCGCAGCTTGCAATTCGAGCACTGGCATGCGACCCGGCAGCTTTCCCTGAATTACTGCGGAAAGCCGAAATTTGCTATAACTTATTAGACAAGAGCGAAGAAGCAGAGAAAAACGATGAAGCAAACCTGGCTGCAATAGCCGAATATGCGGCAGCCATTCAGTACAAATCAAAAACTGAAGCCGACAGACTATTTAAACTCGCAAAAGGGATTGCAAGATCGCAAGAGGAATCTTCCCGCCAAAACACCCTCCTGTTTCAACTGGCGGCTTGCCTGCTTGAGGCCAAACGTCCTGAAGAAGTCATCGATTTATTGTCATGGAATTTGAATTGCCGGCAAACAAAGGAAGGAATAAACTGCCGTTCGGATATTTTGGGCTTATTGGCCAGATACTATGCCAGGCATCAGAATTACAGGGAAGCAAGTCGCTATAGCAAGCTTGCCTATGAACTTAGAATGAAGTCACCGGACAACTGGTCGTGGACGCCGACCAGACAACTTGAACTGAATATGCTTATGGCAAACGCGGCTTCAGAAACGCAATCATCAGCTTACGGTCCGGACTGAGTCACTTATATGGAAAAAATCAGCAAAGGCGATATATTTCACGGACGTTATCGGATTCTCGAGCAAATCGGTTCGGGCGGCATGGGAGTTGTTTATCATGCCAAACAAATCGATGTTGAGCGAGATGTTGCAATCAAGATACTTTCTAATGACAGACTTTCCCATGACTCAGACAGAGAGCGTTTCCTCAGAGAGTTCCAGATTCTTTCACAACTCTCTCACAAGAATATTATGGGTTTTTACAGCCTGGCCATAACTCCTGACGGTGTACCTTACGCTGTTTGTGAATTTATTGAGGGACAAAATTTATCTCTGCTTCTGCAAGAACGCGGAAGATTACCGTGGCAAATGGTTCTTAAAATTGCGATTCAAATCGCAGAGGCTGTTGAATTTGCCCATACTCATGAAATTGTTCATCGTGATTTGAAGCCAAGCAATGTCATGATTACGGAAAAGCCGGATCCTTTTACGGTCAAATTGATCGATTTTGGATTGGCTCGCTTCATAGAACTCTCTCAATCCCAGAGACTGACGGGCACGGGAAATGTTGTCGGCTCAATTCATTATATGAGTCCTGAGCAGTGCATGGGCAAAGAGTTGAGCCAGCAAAGCGACATCTATTCACTTGCCTGTTTAATTTTCGAATGCCTGAGCGGCGAAAAGCTTTTTGAGTCGGAGAGCCCGCTTAAAGTTGTAGAGATGCAGGTAAAGGAGTCGCCATCAACAAGATTGGCAATTTTGAAAACCCAGAGCCCGCCTGCCCTGCTGAATTATCTCGAAAAAATGCTGGCAAAGTCGCGAAAAGACCGACCAGAAAGCATGAAAGAAGTAAGCAGCAGGCTTACAGAACTTCAGTTTGAGCCTGACTGCCTGCCCAAAGCAGTTCAAAGCAATGTGAAAAACAAATATATTCGAGTCGGCATGCCGATAATCTCAATTTTGCTTTTGGCAGTTCTAACGCTTTTTGTATTTGAAAAACAAAAACATGCCCGACGAGCGCTCGTAAAACTTGACCCCCTGAAACAGCAACTTTCTCATCTTCCGCACAGTTTCAACAGCTTAGAAGAGCAGGCTCATGGTTTGCAAGAACCCGGAGATCGAATCAGAATCTATCGAGCCTGGCTGAATAAATATCCAAATGCTCCATTATTAGATAGGCTTGATGCTGAAACAGCCCTTAGCAATTGCGAATATCAACTCGGAAATAAAGCGGAAGTGTTGAAGCACGGCACCATAGCACTTTCAATTTGCGACAAGCTTCCCAGCAACACGAATATTTTGAGAGAGCGCAAGTGTATCAGCCTGCTGAATCAGTTTGACTACACAATTGCAGACGGCAATCTCGAAAAAGCAAAAGATTACTTGAACAAAGCTGCTGAAATTTTGCAAAGCGCCGACTATGACTATTCCACAAACGGTGTTCTGGTAAGAACTGTCGAAGCATATCTGGGATGCGGGGACGCTGTTAAGGCGCTCAAGCTCATGAGCAGGGACTCTCTGCAAAGCTTACTCAAAGTGAACAGTCTCGACTATGCGGAAAGCGAACTCTTAATCGCGGATGCATACATCCTTCAACTTGATCATTTGCAAGCAAAGACTCACTATCTCAAATGCCTGGATGGACTGGAAAAAGCAATCGCCGATCAAGGCAAAAGCTGGAGCAGCAAAATGACTATAAATATAGGTGCCGATAAGGTCGGCGGAGGACCTGCCGCCAGCCGGGTTCATTGCGCAGCCTTGCTTGCAGATCTAAGCCAGAGATTTTTCTATTTGAATGCCGAAGAGGGAAAAGATCTTTTCAGAAAGTCGCTTCTTCTGAGCAGAAAGGAAACTGAAGATGGGCTAAAAGTCAGCTACTTAAACTGGAAAGATATGGCTGAAATCGGTGAGGAGCTGAACTCATATCCGGAGGCGCTCTATTGCGCGAAAACTGCCTGGCTGACTCAGAACCGAGAGGATGCACTGGATGTGTTCAAACTCAGTTTCTTTTTAGCGAAATTGCAAATACTTAGCGGCTATGGCGCTGAAGCCGTTACCTTGATGAAAACAGCCAAGCAAAGCTTCATCAGCTCTAAAGTATTTGATTACTCTACGCTTCTTTCGGCAAATGCAAAGCTAGGATTGCTGGCAGCCAGAGAAAAGAACAGCAGCAGCGATTATTTCGCAAAAGAGGCCGGGTCGCTCATCTCTAAAAATGGCATCCCGATTCATGCCTATGCGGAAGCAGACTATGCAGCAATGCTGGAATTCAAAAATGACCGCAAAGGGAAAGTCTATTTTCGACATG
>JAIEPM010000530.1 GCA_019748395.1 Candidatus Obscuribacterales bacterium | reverse complement strand
TTCATGCTTGCCGGCCAAACAAGGTAGAACTGTTCTTCTAAACCAAGCGACCAGAGATGGGACAGTCCGACCTTCAGTGGTATCAGATTCCAGCCGTATGCCAGGTCGAGATTCGTTAAATAGAGAGCAGCGCACAAAAAGGGCTTCAAATGGTGATTCCCGCCCCAGCAGTACCAGCCCAGCGCGACGGCAAGAAATGCGTAATAGGCTGGAGCGATTCTAAGCCAGCGTCTTATGTAGAACTTGCGCAGGCTGAACTCGCCGTTATTAGCCGAGGCTTCTTTGAGCAAAATCGAAGTGATCAGGTAACCGCTGATCACGAAGAACACATCTACACCTATCCAGCCTGAATAGGCGTGGCCTATTTGTGATGTAATCGGGCCGATGTCGTGAAATGCCAGCACAAGCAGAATCGATATCGCTCGAAGTCCATCCAGAGCCGGAATGTAACCGAAATGCTGCGAGCCGGCTTTGTCGCTGCTCTTTTCTGCGGCGAATTCCTGCGACTTCGGCTTTAGGACTGAGACTGACACTGAAGTACCTGCTGACCATTCAGGTTGTCAATGATCGCATATTAGCCGGATCGGCTCCAGTAAGCTCCTTTAATGAAAGCCGGTAATGACTGCCTGCTCAGGCTTAATCCGGTCCTTCGGGAGATCTTAATCCAGGTTATCAAGTTCTGATAATCGCCCGGGAGAAGTTGTAAAGCGATAGGGCTCGCCGCATCCGCGGCTACAGCCTTCAAGTATAAAACCCGAACAATTTCGCTCAGACCTCGATGAATAATCAACTTGCCGGCCCGATCATTGAGCCTCCTGTAATTCTTTGAATCGTTACCTTCAAATAAGCATGCATAAAGAGCAATATTGCTAGGATCAGCTGGTTGCAATAAAGGCAGTAAATCAGTGAACAGAAGTCTTAGAAACTCCATTGTCTTAGGTGCTTTGGTCGCTGCGATTTTTTCTTTTGGCTCATCTCTTGAAGCCTCAGGCAAAGCGAAAAAAGAGGGGACCGTTAGCGAAAGCGAGGCTCACAAGAGTGAAGAGAAGCTTTTAATACCAATACTCTATTTGACTGATCGCGATCAGGATACGAAAGACAACTTCGGCAGCAAACGCCGTTACATAATCGACTGCAAACACGATATGTACTACGGAACAGCCAATGTCGCCATAAAGGACGACGAGCACAAGGCTAATCCGAAGTTAGAAGAACAACTGCAGTGGCGCTCCGAAAAGAAGCTGGAAGTCGATTCTGTAAGCTGCGACAAAATCAACCCGGAAGATCCGGATGCAGCCAAGAAAGAATTTTTTCAGCGTCTTGAGACCGCGCTAAGCGCTTCAGCCGGCGATCGACTCTGTCTTTTCGTGCACGGCGCCTGCGAAGGATTCAACGACGCCGCACTCGATGCAGCAAGCATGGCTTACGCTCTTGAGTATCCTCTTGTTTTGTACTCGTGGCCGTCGGTGCCGAAAACCTTCAGCTACGAAGTCGATAGCGGTAATAATGAATGGTCGCAGGCTCATTTCAATATGTTCATTAAGGACCTGCTGGAGTTTCGAAAAGAGCACAAATTGCATCTGGTGATTGTTTCTCACAGCATGGGCAACCGGCTTGTTATACGCTCGGCGGCTTTGCTGGCAGGAACACAACTCGTAAAAGATGCCGAGCTGGTTTCGCCGGATATCGACGCAGAAACATTCAAGCATTACGTCTTAGGAATGGAGAATCAAGGGGCGACTCTGCGCCTCTATTCGTCGACGAAGGATAAAATGCTGGCTTTATCGCAAATGGTGGCCGGTGGTTATTATCGGCTCGGCGAGGGCGTCGGCACTGCTTTTAATGGCATGAAATTCGATCAAAAGAAATCAGATAGTCAAATTGTTCAAAGCGATACTGACAGTGGGACCACGGTTTCCGGCTCTCTGCTCCCAGCTCACAAAAGAGGTCTGGCAGAGCGAATTGATTTCACTGCTGTCGATGAGGGATTCAGAGGTCATAGCATTCCATTTCAGGTTCTTGCCAGCATGATTAGAAATGATAATCCGGGTAAAGGTCTTTCTTTGATCTCAAGCACTCCAGGCAAAGGCAGCGCTCTGTCTCATTTCATGAGCTGGTCTCATAAGCTCGGCAAAATTGATGATCAAGGCGATCGCGACCTTTGCAAGAAGATAGTGAAAGTTTCAGACGATAAAAAGTCTCTGGAAGCTTCCTCACAAAACTAGCTCGTCAAGCCTGATTCATTTTGCCTGGAGGTAAGCCCGGTGAGCGCCTATTGTCCGATTCTCGCTACACTCGTTTATGTAATGTCGCCTGATAAAACAAAAGTTCTGCTTATTCATCGAAATAAACGTCCAAATGATCTGCATTTCGGCAAGTACAACGGTCTGGGCGGCAAAATAGAAAATAACGAAAATATTGTCGAGGCTATGAAACGTGAAGTCCTTGAAGAGGCAGGAATCGAATGCCGGGACATTGTTTTGAGAGGAACGATCAGTTGGCCGGGATTCGGCAAAGATGGAGAAAACTGGTTTGGATTTATTTTCAGAGTAGATAGCTTTAGCGGTGTTCCGCATGAAGGCAATCACGAGGGTAGTCTTGAATGGGTTCCACTTAGTGACATTGATAAACTAGATCTCTGGGAAAGTGACAGGCTCTGGCTCGACAAAGTATTCAGCGACGAACTCACCACTTTCCACGGTCTTGCTCCGTTCAAAGACGGTAAGCTCGTTTCCTGGCATTACAGCAATCTTTAGAGACTGGGATCGATTTCTTTGGCCCGTCGTCGGTAGGCCTGTGCCAGATCTGCTCGTCCTGTGTCTTCGCATATATCCGCCAGTGTCGAGAAGGTCGATGAGGCGTAAGTGGGCAGCTCGCCGCAGCGCGCGTAGATTTCCAGGCTTTTCATGCATGCATCCTCGGACTCGTCAAAGCGCTTAAGCGCATAATAGGACCAGGCAAGCAAAGACCATGGATGCTCGAAAAGCATACTGAATTCAGAGGGATTAGCATCGCAGATTTTAACGCAGTTCAAACAGAGCGAAATAGCCTCATTGTAATTACGGTCGAAATAGCGGCATCGTGCCATGTTCATCAAAGGCGAAAGCAAATCTATATGCAGGTCGCCAAGAAGCTCTTTGCTTATTTCAGCGGCTTCTTTGTAATGACTATAAGCCGGTTCGCGTCTATCGATATCGTAATAGGCATCAGCTATCTCAGTTTCCAAATTTGCGCAGTCGATATTCAAGCGACCGTAACTTCGATGCATTGCGGAAAGCGCTGTTTCAATAAGCTCCTCCCCTTCTGTCAGACGATCATTCTTTAAGTATATGTCGGCAAGTTTGACACGCGTAAGGCATGTCTCGGCATCTTCTGCTCCAAGCAATTGGACTTTTAGTTTCAAACTCTCTTTGTACGCTTCTTCGGCATCTGATGATGCTTTAAGCTTCTTCGACATTTCAGCAATATCATCGAGGCAGTATGCCAGGTCTATACTGGCGCCGCCAAAATGCATTCGATAAATCTCAAGCTGCCTTTGCTTGCTCGACCTTGCCTCGTCAAATTCGAGATTTTCTTTGCACAAACGAAAGAGCTCGGACAAGGGGCCGATTAAGGCAATGGAAAATCTTCCCTTCTTGCTTTCAATTTCAGCAATCTTTTTCTTCAGTTCGTCGCAACCCGTCGATTGAGTGTCATGCTTTTGAATTTCGATTTTTCGTGTTTCTGCATCGTCGGCTGCGGCAGCAGCGAGAGGGGAGGGCGTTTGTTTGTAATTATCCAGCTCCTTAAACTGTCTGACTGTGTATATCTGAGTCAGGGCCTTGCGCACTTCACTCATGTCGCTAAAGCGCAAAGCTCGCTCTTTTTCCATACAGCGCATCACAATCTTTTCCAGCTCATCAGGAACGGCCAGATCGGGAGCCACTTCGGCAAACGAGGGAGGCATTTCGTTGACGTGTTTCATAACGACCTGAAAGAGCGAATCACCGACTAAGGGCAATTTGCCGGTCAGAAGTTCATACATGACACAGCCGAAGGCGTAAATGTCCGAACGAGCATCCAGTGACTGACCCATGCATTGTTCCGGGCTCATGTAGAGCGGACTGCCGAAAACTTCGCCGCTTAGAGTCAGCTTTTCGAGGCTTCTGCCCGTGCCGGGAAGTAGTTTGGCTACACCGAAGTCGACAAGTTTGACCTGATGCTCCCCGTTTTCCGATTTACCTAAGATCACATTGGCCGGTTTTAGGTCGCGATGCAAAACCTTTTTGTGATGCGCATGGCTGAGCGCGTCGCAAACTTGAAGCATTAAGGAAATGGCTTCTTCGTAATGAAAATAGCGCTTTGCTTCAAGTAGTTCATCCAGAGAGCGACCATCCAGAAACTCCATGACGATGTAGGGTAATTCATCGTCCGTAATGCCGAAATCGTAAATATCGATGATATTTGGATGCTTGAGCATGCTGGCTGCTTCTGCTTCCAATTTAAAACGTTTCAGTGCCACCGGATCTGCAGAGTGAACGCGGTGAATAAGCTTGATTGCACACGGGCGCTTTAAGAACAGATGCTCGCCTTTAAATACGCTTCCCATGCCGCCTTCGCCAAGCATCTCGAGAATCTTGTATTTTCTGTCCAGAATTTTTCCGTGCAGATTGTGCTTGTCATTGCCTGTCATACGCAGTCCCCGCTTGCGGCCCTCGGCAAATGATATCAAATTTGCAGGCTTCAACCAGGCTTGCTCTCATCTGAGTTTAACTCAAGAAGATCCTTTAATACTTCCTGGGCGTTTAAATAGCGATCTTGCAATTCCGGCTCTGTTGCTTTTGCTACGATTCTGTCAAGCGCAGGGCTAAGCGTTTTGCGTTTTAAGATTGGGTGTGAGCAACTTATTGGTTCAGCCTCTTCTGCGCAGAGCAGGTAGTAGAGTGTAGCTCCCATGGCGTAGATATCGCTTTGAAAAACAGCCTTACCTCTAAACTGTTCGGGTGGAAGATAATTATGCTTGCCGACAATCGTTCTTGTGGCACCCTCCTCCAGCTCTTGAGCCACATTGAAATCGATGAGTTTGAGCTTGCCGTCGGCGCACAAGATCAAATTCTCGGGAGTGAAATCTCGATGAACCACAGCAACAGCTTCTGAATGTAGATGAGTGAGTAGTTCTGCCATTTGCCGGGCAAGGGAGATGATCTGCATTTCGCTGAGAGCTCCCTCTTCTTCGACAATCTTTCTTAAAGATTTTCCGTCGGCATGCTCAAGAACAAGATAACAACGATGGTCTTCCACGAAAATATCGTGATACTTCACTATATTTTCGTGCTTAAGTTTCTGCATGAGTTCGAATTCTCTTTGCACGTGCTCCAGAGATCTCTTGCTCAATTCTGCACCAGCATGAGATGGGAGTATAAACTCCTTCAAAACAAGCGTTTCAGCCAGCTTATTTGTTTCGGCATGCAAGTTATTCGCTAAATAAACACTGGCCTGACCGCCTGCACCAAGAAATTCTTTGATTTCATAACTGCCGTTTCTTAGCTGCAGGCCCGGCACCAGTGTGCCTTCGAACTGCCGTGATTGAGAACCCAGGCTGTCGAGCCAGAGTTCTGTATAAGAACTTGGAGCCGTTGGATTTAGGAGCTCAGCTATGTCGGACTCGATCTTTTCTGAAGGAACATTGACTTGAATCGAGTTCAAAAGTTTACGTCGGTCATCAACGCTTATACTGCCAAGATCAAGGCTCAGTCGTGTTTGACCGCGATTTGTTTTAAATAAGCCAGGGTTGATTAATTTGAGTATTTTGAGATGCTTCGTTTCAGGCTTTGAAAGATCTAAGATCATCTCGATTTTTTCAACGAGCTCATCCTTCTCTTGCCTGGAGCTATGTGAAACCTGCTTGATCGCCGACCAGGGAATGAGCCTGGTTTTTACCCAGTTTCGGCCCGAACGTTGAGCAATCACAATTCCTTCGGCTGAGAAAAGGAGTTTATAGATTCTAGTGCGCAAACTCAGGGGGGCAATAAACAGGGTGCTTAATAAGATCAGGCTGTAAACTGATTCTTTGACTCCCTGAAGAAGCATGGCGGCAGCAATCGCAAGATAGAGATATTTCTCTGAAAATTTGAGGATACTATTCAACTTTCTCTCAATACGCAACGAAGAGTGATATGTGATCACAGATGCATTCGTCGATACAAGCTCATCGGCTAAGCTTGTTTTTTCCACTTTGCTGCTGAGTTTCTCAGCTGGACAATGATTCTTGAGTGCCTCAGCGAAACTCTGTTCGCGCGCAAGTGATTTTGAAAGTCGAAGCTCTATTTCATTATTGGTGTTATAGAGATCTTGAAAAAGCAATCTCTTAAAAAAGCCGGTAGAATTTGCTTGAGGTTTTAGAAGCAAAACACTGAACTTTCCCTCTTCATCTACGTATAGCTCGGCGCTATGCAGCTTTTGCCAGTCAATCTTAAGAACGTCTTTTCCGAAAAAATCTTTCTTCGTGATCAAAACTCCATCGGCATCGACGGCGGCCGAATAGTTTGAATTAAGCCTCTGAAGTCTTGTGAGCAAAAATATGATGCTGCACCAGAACATAAAGGTGAAAAAAAACAGTGGACCAAAAAGAATCTTGAATCCAAGTAAACCCAGAAGCAACGCCGTAAAAGTGCTTTTCTTATGATCCGTCAAGCTTGAACTTAAGCTGCTTTGTAAAGATTGAAATGGATTGAGGGGAATATCAGCTTCGCTAAGTTCCATTTCCGCTGCTTTGCTGAGAAGCAGGCTGAGTTCTTCAGTTTCGGCATTTGCAGAGCTCAAAGAACTTTCAATTATGTTTGCATCGAGCTCCGCATGAACACTAAGACTTTCTTCAGTAGGCTGCTCTTCTGATGGACTCATATCGCTTGCTTCTCTTCTTTCTTAGTAGAGATTCGATGCCCCAAATCTTCGAACTGTTCCTGGGCATCTGGAGAATCTATGCCCGCTAATTCGGCAAGCAGCTCGGAGGCGCTTTGTATTCGCTCTGCTTCTTTTGTCTTTGTGGCTTTTGAAACTAGGCTATTCATCTGCGTTGAAATGCTGCTCTTGATACTTTGCGGATTCGAGCAGGAGAGTGCTTCGGGATCGCTTGCAGTCAGCAAAAAATGCATCGTGCCGCCCAGCGAATAGATGTCGCTGGCCGGAGTGGCTTTGCCTCTGAATTGTTCAGGTGATATATAAAACTGTTTTCCGACAATGGTGCCTGTAGCAGAGCCCAGAAACTGATTGGCGGCGCCGAAATCGATCAAGACGATCCGACCGGAGGGTGTGAGCATCAGGTTGTCCGGAGTTAAGTCGCGATGAATTATGGGCGGATCATGCTCGTGCAGGTACTTAAGTATTTCGGCGATTTGTTTCGCCCAGTTCCTCACTTGAGCTTCCGATTGTGCGCCGTTTCGCTTGATATATTCGCGAAGGGTGAGACCGGGAATATACTCCAGGGTTATGTAATCACGATTGTTCTCCTGGAAATGGTCAAGAACTCTGGCGATTTGCGGATGCTCAAGAGACATCAACAACTTTGCTTCACGCTCGAGCATTTCTTTGGCCTTGAGCCGATTTTCTTCACTGCTTCCTGCCGGAACCACTGACTCTTTCAAAACGAGCATTTTGTTTCCTTTGACTTCGGCCAGGTAAACAGCCGAAAGTCCGCCCGAGGAGAGATGCATGGCAATGCTCAATTTGCCGTTTTGTAATTTGCTGCCCGGATTTAATGCTACAAAATTAGTAGCTGCAAAATGTGATGCCAGTTCTTCTTCCCAGAGTTGAGTGTAACTTGGATCGTTTTGCGAGTTGAAAAGTTCATGCCTGAATGCCACAAGCTCAGGGGAGCGAAGTACCTGGGATGCATAATTGTCCAGATGGATAAAGAACTGTTCTTGATCGCTTCGGCTCAATCTGTTCAAATACAAACGTGCTTTCCCACCGGAGTTGAAATAAAGTTGTAGCGAACGATTCTCTTTGTCGGCGGCGTTATTTAGTCCGACGGCTCTCAAATCGTCCCATGAGCGAATCTGCCGCCAATCGAGATCAGGCATCATACCGTTTGGAAATTTCATTCCTGCTTTGTCTAGTTTGAGCTTGCGATCCTTCAACTTAATAGCAAGCAATCCTGAGAACATCGATATGGCAAATAGAGTAAAGAGCAAGAGGGTACGTTTGAAGTAAAAGTCTTGAATCGCAGATCGAGCTTCCTTTTGCAGATCTTCCTCCGTGAAAGAAGGCAAGTCGGCCGTCGATTTCTGCCTGGCCAAAAGATCAAGCTTTTCATTTTCTGCAATTCTTTTCTGCAGCGCCAGTTCTTGAAGTTCCTGCTCATGAGCAGGGTCGGCCATTTGAGTTCGCCCGGACAAGAAGTCGGCCAAGGCATGCAGCGGAGATCTCTGGCTGTGCACATAAGTGCCGTCCGGCCATCTTGAACAAAAGTCAGTGGGACGGATGCGCTCGTCTTGAGGCATTGCTTGAAAAATGAAAAGTTTTA
>JAIEPM010000478.1 GCA_019748395.1 Candidatus Obscuribacterales bacterium | reverse complement strand
AAACGAAGTTACACCGGCATTGAAAGACTTCGGAAATTTGATATTAGATGGAGCAAAGAATACCGCTGATCACACATCGATCGCAGAAGAACGACAGCGCCTGGACCTTGGTCTTGAGTCTAGAATCAAAAAGCCGGAGGACCGGGAATTCTTTCGCAAAGAGATGGACGAGTTTGAGAAGCGCGCAGTCAAGGATGGACTGACACCAGAGGAAGTATCACAGACCTACAAAGAAATTGGGCGCCTCATGGAGGAAAATAAGGAAGCGATAGTCCCACAAGATCGCCGCTTGTTATTAGCCAAGCAAGTCTTACACCAAGCGGCGTACCCTCACGATATTGACCAGGGTTATCACAAAACTTGTAATGTGAGCTCTCTTTCCGAGCGGCTATATGCACGCAATCCCGCGCAGGCAGACCGTGTTGTAGCCGATCTCGCTCTGAGCAGTGATGCTAGCTTCCAGACGGCTAGCGGCAAGAAGGTCTCAATAGACAAAGACAGTATGAAACCTGATCAGGAAGCAGAGATTGACCCTGTTCCGGACGGCAAGCGCAGCTATGCCAATCAGCTATTACAGTTAGCTATGGTGAATGCTTATTGGACCGGCCGCAACGAGCATGACGGCGTAAAATGCCGGGGTCCAATCAAGTATACCCAAGAGCATTCAGTATCGAAGAATAATTCGGGTGAAAGACTTAAAGATGCTTCCGGAAAGTTACTCGGTACAGAGCCTGGCATTTCGCATGCAGGAATGGTGGAAACATACAGAATGTTCTCGAACCAGAAAGACAAAGACAAGCCATTCTTAATTGTGGATAAAAGTATGTCTGCTGATAAAGTGAAAGCCGAAGATGGAAGCAATGGACTGATCTTTGTAAATACGCCAGAACAGCTAAAGACGGAAATTTTGAAGCATCAGGCTGAAAAGAATATGCCCCTTATTGTATCGATTGACCCCAAGATGGAACCCTGGTTGAGCGCCGGAGCGAGCTCTTCGACTCACGGGGACGGTGTAAATACAAGTAAGCCTAGAGGAGCAGAGATCTCAGATTCAGACAGGCCAATTAGAGATTCCATGAATGAAATTGATCCAGACGAGAAGCTCAGAGGCAACGTTGAACCCAAACCAAGCGCAGATGGGCCGCAACCGAAACCGGAGCTACCGAATGACCCGCCCCACGTGATTAACATCGTTGCCTCTTATCAGAACAAAGAAGGGAAATGGATGGTGGCAATAAGCAACACCTGGGGTAAGAAATCTGACTTCACGATGCCGCTTGATCAACTACATGCAACTCTTGCGCGTCGTCGCGACGGGAAAGAATCCAATGATCTAGATATCAACAATATTTTCGATCTAACGCGCGACAATACTGAAAAATAGATTCGAAGAAGTTTTATCCGTCAGGCTAACTACAGCAAAGAGCCGTGCTGCCAGTTGCCTGACAGCAATTAGTCAATATCCGATCAAATTTCGCAGGATAGCCGCTCCAGAACATCCCGCAAGCAGTCCACAGGGAGTGCCCCCCCCTTATTGCACAAGTAAGAGATGAAAATCGTCGCCATGTCTGAAAAAGCGTTGACTCAGGGCAAATCGACCAAATAATGTTGATGGATGAGTTTCGCAAAGGAGTGCCGTCTGACGAGGGAAGCGCTCGCATTTGTAAACCACAACCAGGACAGTATAATCAGCTTTGCCAGGCGGAGAACGATGCTGAGAAGAGTGTGATTCCATCCAGCCAGGTCGTTTCTTTTGATGAATTTGGACTGCCATTCATAAAGCCTCCAGCGCCATTCGCACTGGCCGACCCGATAAATGATTTGGTCCGACAAATAAAAAACGCCCCTCATCTCGAAGGGCGCTCTCTATAATCGTTTCGATTGGACTGCCCGGCATGATTCGAACATGCGACCTCATGGTTCGTAGTCATACGGCTTACGATTATCGTCTACATTTTGGACGTTTTCCCAACTTTTCCTAAACTTCCGAAAGTGCTATACTGTAAGGTATTCTGGCGGATTGCGCGCTTGACCGAGTTTTCTCTTCATAGCCGAAAATTCCGCCAAAAAGGGCCCCTAAGGGGCCCCTGAAATTGACCACATGGGGAAGTTGAAGGACCAAAAATGGAAATGATTTTCAATTTTCCGAAAAACAAAACGACCTTTTGGTTAGCAACCATGTGGTCGCTGAATTTGGAAAATCCAATTCAAAAAAGGTTGGACATAATTTTTGACAATTTCTTTCCGGAGGATTTTGACCTAATGGTTCGGCAATTTGACCGCATGGTCATCGAAATCCGACCTAATGGTCAGTAACCAATCGGTCTAACCATGCGATTCTCAGGGGCCCACTAGGGGCCCCACTTGCAAATGAAAAACTTCCATGCGTTTATTTACAAATCCATAATTGGAGAGCGAAGAATTATGACCAGCGGAAAGGAAAAGGATGAAAGAAGGCTCAATCTAACAAAGCGAAAGATAGAAGAGCTTCCTCCTGCGAAGTCGGAGAAAGAACAATATTGGGATACGAAATCTCGAGGACTGTATATTCAAGTCTCGAAGCACGGCGCAAAAAGCTTTTATGTGCGAAGGAAAATCCACGGGCACTCTGAGCGACTATTCCTTGGCCGATTTCCGGAACTCACCGTTGAGCAGGCTCGCGACAAAGCAAGCGAATTCCATTCATCCGTCGCTCAAGGAAAGAATCTCGCTGAATCGCGCAGAACTGAATTAGCAGAAATAACACTGGGTGAGCTTTTCGATCAGTACTTGGAGCGACATGCGAAGAAAAGCAGAAAAACTTATGACGAAATTCAAAAGCAATTTGAGCGCAGCTTTTCACATTGGAAGCACCGTAAGTTGAGCAGCCTGAATAACGACGATGTGGAATTGCTTCATAGAACAATTGGCGATACTCGGGGTCAATACGCAGCAAACCGTGCCATTGAGCTTTTGCGAGCTATATACAACAAAGCAGTGGAATGGAAACTCTATAAGGGCGACAACCCAACCGAAACGGTAACAATGTTTGTCGAAAGAAGCAGAGTTCGTATTTTACAGGCCGACGAATTCGAACGTTTTTTTACTGCAGTAGAAGAGGAACAGGATCAGGACATCAAAGATTTTGTTCTCATCCTTTTGTATTGCGGCGCGCGTAAGTCGAATGTCCTTGCAATGAGCTGGGCAGATATAGATCTAAAAGCGGGAACGTGGACCATTCCTGGCGAGCAAACAAAAAACGGGCAAGCGCAAATATTGCCCCTCACACTCAGAGAACTGGAGATTCTAGAGCGCCGGAACAAAGCAAACAAATCGAAAAGCAAATTCGTTTTTCATTCTGACAAAAGTGCGACTGGTCATTTAGTTGAGCCTAAGCGTTCTTGGCACAACATTCTGGAGCGAGCGAATATAGAGAATTTTCATTTGCACGATTTGCGCCGATCGTTTGCCAGTTCAATGGCAAACACTGGTGCAAATGTCGCACTCATCCAAAGTGCAATGAACCATAAGGATCTCAAAACCACTTTGACTGTGTATGCCCACACGGTTAAAGATGCGGAGCGATTAGCTCGCGAGAAAGCGCATGAGCTCATGCTCAGCTATAAGTCAAAATCGGAAAGCCTGGACGACTAATTGGCTGTTCGGCAAACAGAATTGTGGATGACAGATGTACGTTGATTCTCATGATGATGAATACTACAAAGAGCGCCTGCTAAAGCTTCTCTCCAATCAAGAATGCATGAGATCTCAGATGTACAGAGCTTTTGGTGCAAAAATAAAGGCGGAACAACTTACTCGAGTTCTTGAATCACTAAAAGCGGAAGGCAAAATCAGCAGCAGGCGACTCCAGTTTGTTGAAACTGGACATTACACCCAGTGCGAAGCATGGGGACTCTTCGATCATCCAAAGCAAATAGAGGACCGTGAAGAAAAGCAGAGAAAAAAGCAGGCGGAGATTGACCGTGCTGAAGCATACTGGGCAGCTGAATATGCAAAAGAGGCTAAACGACAATGGCGAGATTTTTGGGATGAGGCGTTGATGCTTCACTCGCCAGAGGATGTGTATGCGAAATTGCATAGACTGCTGCACCGGTCACAACGAAGTCCCGCGTGGCGCAAGGAGCAGATCATCAAACCTTGGCTGCATTCGATCTCGTTGTTTCCGTAATCGTTCTGAAGGCAAGCTTGAACGATTGATGCAAATATCTTTTGCAAGGCCTTTTCAGTTGGAATGCAACCAGCTATACTGAACTAAGTTATAAATCGCCCAGGAAAATTCGATCATGATTCTCTACACAAATAATCAACCGATAAATAATTCGGGCAAGGGAAATAGTCCTTGTCGAATTCGCGCGGGTGATTGAGAGAATTTGTTTCTTCAAGCTTCAAAGCCCGTGGTCACCAGACTCGCGGGCTTTGCGTTTTTAGGGGCACTCTGTCATTACACGCATATTTTCCATCCTCATTCGCCGGAGCAATTTCGCGCGCCGGTGAACCTTGTTACGCATGCATCTAAAATGTGAGGTAGCTCAGCGGTAGAGCAAGCGTCTGTTAAGCGCAAGGTCGTGGGTTCGATCCCCACCCTCACAGTGTCGTTAGAATCAATTTCAAATTCACCTAGGAGTGGACTCATGAGTTTCGACATTCTGCAAACTGATCTCAGCAAACTAAACAGCATGACGAAGTATCCTTCAATTCTGACTTATCATCTTTTGGGTGAAAGAGGTCTTCTCCAGGATGCAGTGCAAATCCCGTTTGAAGGTCGTGTTATCGGCGCAGAAAAAATCGACGGCACAAACTGTCGCCTGATCTTTTGTCCGGATCAGAGCGCCCTGGTTGGTAGCCGTGAAGATCTGCTTTGGGAACGTCGTGACCTAATCGGGAACCCAGCCATGGGCATCGTTGATGCTGTCCGCCAAATTGTAAGAGCACAATTTTCTAAATTGAGTACTAAAAACTCAATCAATGTCTATTACCTTGAAGTTTTCGGTAAATCAATAGGTGCGGCGGCGAAGAACTACACAAAGGAGGGCAAAGTAAGTTTCAGGCTCTTCGACGTTGTTTCAATCGAAAATTATGATGAGATTCTTGCATTACCCGCTGAAAAAATTGCTCACTGGCGCGATAACGGTGGACAGAAATTTGTCCATGCCGATCAACTTCGCCAGGTAGCGAGTGATGCTGGTTTCATTCCGGTTCCGCCTCTCTTTGATTTTGATGCGTCGAGTCTTCCCCATGAACTGGATGCGACTTACGAACTTCTGATGTCGCAAGGCTTAACTCAATGCAAGCTGGACGAAGCCGCCGAAGGGATCCCGGAAGGGATTGTTGTGCGCGCGGCAGACCGGTCAAGCATTGCTAAGATTCGTCGCGAAGATTACGAGAGAACGATTAGGCGCGCGAAAGTAAGAAGCTAGCAATGGAGGCTCAGCAAGTGAAAACTTGGTTCACTTCCGATCATCATTTCGGACATGCCAACATTATCCGATACTGTAACCGGCCGTTCGTAAGCACACACGCGATGAACGTCGCTATGGAGGCTGCTTGGGACCAGGTCGTCGGCACAGACGACCTGGTGTATTATCTTGGCAATTTTGCAATGAATGTGCGCCTCGTCCCATTCCTGTTGAGCAGGCTTAATGGCACCAAGATTCTTATTCCAGGCAACCATGATAAATGCTGGCGAAAAACTGAGCGCAACCAGGCAACTAGGTCTTATTGACCTGCGTTGGTGTTGACGGTTCTTCAAGCGGCGGTGGAGTTAATTGCAAGGACGACTTGGCGGCGCACAAGTCGTCCTTACAAAAGCTTGTTCAAATAACCGGGTCCTTAAGAGTATTGACCTCTAAGTTTTTATCTATTGCGAGCTAGAACTGGAGCTTGCTCTATCTCTCCCAAATGAGACTTACCAAGCCTTGTGATAAATACAAATTCTTGCTCGTCCGGATCTACTCCAATTAGCATCTGATTTTCCAATAGCATCAACGCCTCTTCTATCGCCAGTCGGCTCTGCCTTTCGAATTCACTGGGATATCCCATTAAAAGTCGTCCGGCAAGTCCGCGGCGACGAATTTGGGTTCCATTTTTTGAGAATGCGCTTAAACAAACAAGAACCTTATCAGCTAAATCAGCAAGCGACATGTTGATCAGGTCATTTTCTACCGGAATCATTTCTTCGAGCTTCATACACAATCCCTCCCTATTTTGCCTGTGCTTTTGTTTGTTCAGCCCATTGTTGTTCGACTTTTTGAAAAAAATCAATCGGTCGCCCATATCTCAATCGAGCTTCAGTTGGTATCCATCTCAATACAGTTCCGTCTTTCTTCTTTCGCTTGTTCTTCGCGAAAACCCACATGTATTGCCGTGGTGCAATGCCAACAAACGGCTCGAAAGACAGTTTGTCTGCAGGGCTCCCGCTGCTCGTTACTACGATCGAGTCAGGATATTGCTCTTCTGCAAGACTCTTGGGATAAGGCTCAATGTAAAATACTCTCTTGATCCCTGCAGTCAAAATATGCCGTGCGCATTCTTGGCAAGGAAAAGCTGTTGCAAAAAGGTGCGAATTTCGAATTGACACACCTCGTCGAGCAGCATCAACAATTGCGGATGTCTCGGCATGAGTGGAACGATAAAATCCAATTACAGAAAGTATCTCTGCTCCCTTAAGGTGTTTGGGAGGGCTTTCCGAGAAGATATCTTGCATTAATGCCTCAATTTGGGAATGGTCAAGTTTCACCGGACTTTCCGCGCCGGAGCCAATCCTTTTGAGCAAATCTCTTACCAGTTCTTTTAGTTTTTTACTGTTCCAATCCTCATCGCGAACATAGTCTCTTGGATCCGGTCCTTGGTAATCTGGCCAAAACTGGCCGCCTCCAAACAAAGGCACTTCGTTAGTGCCGATTGAAAGAATATCGCCATCAGGGGAAGCAATTGCGGCACCAACTTGTCTGCCTAGGTCAGCAGACCTTAATGCGGCGCCCTGTGCAATGAACATGCCGTACTCTTCTTTTGTTGGAGTATTGAAAGTATTGCCGAAGATAAGCTCAACGAACCGGTGGACCTGCTCCTTTGCAGGTCCTAGCTTATCAACGTTAAGGAACAAGTCGGCTAATGGGAAAGTGTCTCTGACGTTTTGCCCGTTTGACTTTTCTGAGTCAGTTTCATCTCTTGTCGAAAGATAATTCGCGTCAGTATCTTTAGTGTCCCGTGTGCTAAATCGTTCAGTCAGATTCTTGATTCTTCTTTCTTTTGCAGAGAATGCTGAAATTGCATAGAACGGCTTACCGTACAATTCCCTCAAGGAATAAACTTCTTGCGGAGTTTTGAGGCTTCTGAACAAATATGCCGTGCCCCTCGAAGTGTCTTTCTTTGCATTACGTTTTTCAATTACTTCGTTTAGAGCAAGCTTTAGGACAGCATCATGTCCGTGCTGTTTTCTCAATTCGTCTCCGGCATCCATCAAGTGCTTGATTCGGTCAAACTCATCAGAGCCTGCTGGAGGTTTTGGCAAGCCGCTGCTTAGCCTAATAACTTCCAAATCGTAATTGACACTTTGGAGCTGATCTTTAAGACAAGTGACTACTGGCTCCAAGTCAGTTCCTGTTGGAGCAATCAATGCAAGAAACAAGTCATGGTTTTCAAATTTATCACCCATTAGACTGGCTCCTTAACGAAGGACGTAATTGCATATGCGTCAGATATGCAGCGACGAGCCCTTCAAAAGCATACACTTCTCAGAAAAATTCTTCACCTGCGCAAATTTGATGTTGAATGATGCGACAAGGCTTTTAACTATCTAGAGAATAAATTTATCAGCCAGCAACAGCCCGGCAAGAAGCCACCTGTATCGGCACCAGTCATGACAGAAATCTTGATTAACTGACGTTGTATTCTCTCCAAGGGATTGCGGCAAGTGGAACATTTGCCAGAAAATTCACAATGTCTTTTCGACCGTAATACTGTGGAATACCGCGGTTGTCCTGCGCCATTAGCACGGTAGGAGCACGGAAGATCCTGGAGAACTGCAGAACAACCTTGTCTCTATCGGTTGAGCGAAGTTGATGCTGTTCAACAATAGCGACACCAAATGTAATACCTTGCTCGCGAATAAGGGCACCTTCAAATTTCATTTTTCACCTTCTTGTTTTGTTAGCCGGCCGGAGGAAACGGGTCATTGCCGTAAGTGAATTCGGTCCTAATCTGATTATTGTCCTTTCTATGCACTACGACTTGGCCCAAATCACTCTTTTTGGCGAAGCCTCTGGCTGCATCAATTGCCTCAGCTTGAGTATCAAAAACTCCTGAGGACCTCTGTCCACCAGCTTTCTTTACTTGCCAATTGTCATTCCCTTTGTTGTGCGTCACATGGTAGGAGTTTCGTTTGCTCATGGCTGTCAATCCTTTTGAGGTCAGGGGT
>JAIEPM010000462.1 GCA_019748395.1 Candidatus Obscuribacterales bacterium | reverse complement strand
GTCTGTGCACATTCTCGATTTCAACAGTGGCGTCGTCCACAAGCATACCGACAGCCAGCGCCAGTCCGCCCAGAGTCATTGAGTTGATTGTGTTGCCGGTTATATGCAAGCAAATAATCGCTGAAAGAATTGCCAGAGGAATCGAGGTGATTACAATAAGAGTGCTGCGCCAGCTGCCCAGAATTGCCAGCATGAAAAGGGCTGTGAGTGCGGCAGCGTTGACCACTTCAAACGCAACATCGTCCACGCATTCCTGCACGAATTTCGACTGGTCGGTTAAGACATCGAGCTTGGCTGCGGGCGGCAGGATGTTTTGAATGTTAGGCAAAACAGCTTTTATGGATTTGACAACCGTAAGCGTAGATGCCGCGCCGCTTTTTAGGATGTTCATGATGACGCCGCGCTGGCCGTTGATATTGACGATATTCAGCTGCGGCTGGAAACCGTCATGCACAAAGGCAACATCTTTGACAAAAACAGAAGCACCACCGACATGCTTTATCGGTATGTTATTGAGCAAGTCGATAACATTGGGCATGTTGTTGAGTGTCACGACATATTCGGTTTTGCCCATTTTGGCGGTGCCGCTTGGAGCGATAATGCTTGATGTGTTCACGGCATTTACTACATCGGTGGCAGTCAGCCCGTAGCCGAAAAGCGCTTTAGAGTCGAGATCGACACAGACCTGTCGAAACTTTCCGCCGCTGGGAAAGGGGATTGTCGTGCCCGGAACGACTGCTAATTGGCTGCGGATAAACTGATTTGCCAGGTCGAAAAGTTGAGCTTCGCCCATCGTTTTGCTGCCCACCAGGAGCTGCAGGATAGGCACATCGGTTGCCGATGATTGCACGACAAAGGGCGGAGACATATTGGGCGGCATCTGCCTGAGGGTCGCAGATGAGGCAGAGGTTGCGGATGCTACCGCCTGAGCGATATTTGCTCCCTTGTGCAAATAGATTTTGATAACGCTCATGCCGTTCAGTGACATCGACTCGATTCGTTCAATGCCTGCAACGGTTGATGCCAGAGACCTTTCGCTGACAGTTGTTACCAGGTTCTCGACATTCTTCGGCGACATGCCTGTGTAAGTCCAGACGCAGCTTACAATCGGCACATCGATACTTGGAAAAATGTCAATCGGCATCTGGCTCAGAGATACGAGCCCGAAGAGAAAGATTGCGACCGCCATCACAATAAAGGTATGGGGTTTAGTAAGTGCTAGTCTGACTATCCACATGGTCGCAAGACTATAACAGCTAAAAACTGAAGTCTGTGATCCAGCGGTGGCAAGGTTTCTGAATCATTTTTCAAGTCTGTGAGCGAACAGCTGCATGAACAGCTGTTTATGCGCTTGAAGTCCAAAATCGTCAATAACTAAAAAAATGGTAAGTGTCCTGATCCTATAGCCTAAGTAATTTTTGACTTTATGGATTTGTTTAGTTGAAAGTCCTTGTCTGAGCATCTGGGCATAAATGACATGGAGAGTATTAGTAACCTTGTGTTCTCAATTTGACTCTTAGAGGGTCCGAATATTGCTTACAGGACTTTCACTGAATCAAATATTCGAGGAGCGTTATGAAATCCTTGAAGTACTGGGAGCTGGGGGGGTCGGCACGGTTTATAAAGCTCGGCAGCTTGATGCAAAGCGCATGGTTGCGCTGAAAGTTTTGCATGAGCATCTTGCTTCCGATAATGAATTCAAAGAAAGATTCCTGCGTGAGGCCAGGTCTCTCAATCGCCTTTCTCACGCAAATATAGTAACTGTTTACCATTTGGGACTTTCAGATAGTGGAATTCCATATCTGGTCATGGAGCTTGTACAAGGGCAAAGCTTGAGGCAAGTTTTGCTGGCGCAAGGAAGTCTGGAGCTTGAGCGCTCAGTGAATATTGTCCGGCAGCTGTGTTCTGCACTCACAGTTATTCATGAGAATGGAATTGTTCACCGAGATTTGAAGCCGGAGAATATTGTTTTGATGCAAGCTCCCGAGCCTGATTTCGTGAAACTTATTGATTTCGGACTTGCTCGAAATGAGGTTCTTCCGAAAGAACAAAAATTGACTGCAACAGGATTGCTGATCGGCAGTCCGGCCTATATGAGTCCTGAACAGTGTCGCGGTGAAAAAGCGGATTCGCGCTCCGACCTGTACTCCCTGACAGTTTGTTTTTACGAAATGCTTTCCGGACATCTTCCCTTTGCGGCCGATAATCCGATTGGCATGATGTACAAGCATGCCAATGAAGAGCCTCAGCTTCTGAGCCGCGAGCAAAACGCTTATGGCAGCGACGAGCTTGATCGCTTCTTGCTCAAAGGAATGAGAAAGGATCCTCTAGCTAGATTTCAAAAAGCCGAGGAAATGTCTGCGGCACTGGAGCTTTTGAGTGAAAGCTGCAACAAGAAGCAGCCGACCTTTCGCTTTAAAGCATCATATATTTGGGCTTTGGCGCTTAGTTTTTTTGCCGTGCTGTTTGTTCTGACTTGCTTAATTTACCTGAGTCGCAGCCAGGAAGAGACTCGGCAGATCACTTATCAGCCGATAAAAAAGTCTGCACTTAAGAGAACTCCGCTTTCTATGGGGCTGGATGAAGCGATTCGGGAAATAGGTAAATGGCGAAAAGAAGGACGCTTAAAAGAATCGCGAAAAGCAATCAAGGAGTTGATACAGAAAGCGGAGCGATACAATCCAGTCGACAAGGCTGTGCTTTTTCATTTGCATCTGGAACAAGCTCATGTTTTTGAGGACTTAAACGAAGTCGATAAAGCTATATACGAGTACAATAATGCGCTTTCTGTTTATCCAAGAGCTGGTTCGTATAATAGAATTGAGGCTGCCGCCCAGCGGAGCTTCTTTATGATGTCGCGCGGCAAGACCGATGCGGCTATATCTGCTTTTGAAAAAATTCGGCAGGAGTGCCGGGAGTCGGCGACTTCTGTTAATGATATTGATCTTGCCGCTGCAAACGCAGTTATGGCTGAGTTGCTTCGTAACGCTAAGCAATATGACAGAATGGAACGTCCTGCCCGGCTGGCTCTCAAGGTTTTTCTCGATCCGCAAATTGCGGCTCTGAAGCGTGACTCATATGCCGGACGTTCAGTTCAAGCAAGCAAGGTCTTGTATGAAAGCCTGAAGCATAAAGGCCGGAGCAATGAAGCGACTGACAGCCTTCTTGAGAGCACTAAAGCTATGCAGGAGCAGGGGGCTCACTACTCGGCTTTTCTTGATTTTGGAGGCTATCTTTTGGCAAATGGCTTTTATGAGCAGGCTGGAGAGTGTTTCTCGCGGGCAGAAAGAGATGCATCCGAAATTTCCCGGCAGGTGGTGCTGAGAGACAATGATCGAAATAATGCCAACAAAGCGCTCCTAGAAATTAAGGAAAAGCGGGAATTGCTCGAATCGATGCTTCGTAAGCAGAAGAATAGGAAGTGAAAACAAAAGGCGGTGGACATTTGCCACCGCCTTTTATTTTGAATTCAAGCTGCCTATTTAAGGTGCTTTTTGACTGTTTCGACAATGTGCTTGGCGTTGATACCGGCTGCATCCATCAGCTCTTCGGGGCTGGCGGAGCCGGGCATCGAACGCACGGCGACTTTGACCAGACGCGGCAGCTGACTGTTTTCATTGGTGAATGCATCAAGTACTGCGTCGCCGATGCCGCCTTCCGGATAATGATCTTCCACGGTAATTAGAAGACCCGTTTCTTTTGCGGCTGCATGCAGGGTTTTCTTGTCTACCGGTTTAATCGAATAAAGATCGATAACTCGAACATTGATACCGGCTGCTTTCAGCTCTTCATATGCTTTCAAGCTTTCGTGCAAAGTGATACCGGCTGCTATCAATGTAGCCTTGTCGCTATCTGATGATTTGAGAACCTTGCTGCCGCCTATATCGAATTTCTCATCAGCCTTATAAAGGATTGGAGTTTTTTCGCGAGTGCTGCGCATGTAGCTGATGCCCGGCAGCTCTGCCATCAAGCCGACGAGTTGATAGGCGCAAACTGCATCGGAAGGATAAAGCACTGTGCTGCCGAAAACGGCGCGCATCATTGCCAGATCTTCCAGCGCCATTTGCGATGGTCCGTCTTGCCCGATTGAAACACCGGCATGCGAGCCGCAAAGGCTCATGGTGCTGCGCGATACTGCAGCCATGCGGATGAAGTCATAAGCGCGTGAGAGGAAAGCCGCAAAAGTAGAGGCGAAGGCGCGCTTGCCGCGAACACCGAAGCCGATTGCAGAACCAAGCATTTGCTGCTCGGCTATGTACATTTCAAAGAAGCGCTCCGGAAATGCATCGCGGAATTTTTCCGAGTAAGTCGAATTGCAAACTTCAGCGTCAAGTACGACCATTTCAGGATGAACGGCGCCCAGAGCTTTGAGCGCATCTCCGTATGCTTCGCGGGTCGCGACAGCAGAGCTGTAGTTGGGAGCGGCCATTTTACCTGAGATTTTTGCGGGCACAAAATTAACAGCAGTGGGTTTTTGAACTGCAATAACATGATTTGTAGCGCCGCCCAATTCTTCAATTGCTGCTTTAGCCTGCTCTTTGCTTAGCGCTTTGCCGTGCCAGTTTTCTTTATTGGCCGTAAGAGCTATGCCATGACCCTTCTCGGTTTTAGCGATGATCACCTGAGGTTTGTCTTTAATGCTCATTGCTTCATGAAAGGCTTTGTCGATAGCTTCGACATCATGACCGTCGACTTCGATGGCGTGCCAGCCGAAAGCCCGAGCGCGAGCTGCATAGTTTGCGCTTTCCCATTGCAATTCGGTTGGACCACGCTGTCCAAGGCGGTTCATGTCGATGATTGCCGTAAGATTATCGAGTTTGTAGAAGCTTGCGGTGTTGAAAGCTTCCCAGACCGAACCCTCAGCGGTTTCACTGTCGCCAAGCAGAACCCAGGTTCTGTAGGGGAGTTTGTCCAGTTTGCCTGCCAGAGCCACGCCCACGCCCATCGGCAGTCCCTGTCCGAGCGAGCCTGTTGCCACATCTACCCAGGGCAGAATTTCGGGAACCGGATGTCCTTCTAAGCGACTTCCCAGTTTTCTCAAGCTCATCAGCTCTTTGTCGTCAATAGCACCGGCTGCTTTGTAGAAAGAGTAGAGCAACGGGCAGGCGTGACCTTTTGAGAAGATCAGGCGATCGTTGTTTGGATAACTCGGTTTCTCGAAATCGTAATGCAGGTACTTTTCCATGAGAACTGCCATGAGATCGGCAGCAGACATGGACGATGTCGGGTGACCGGAGCCGGCTTCCGTGGTGCAGCGGATGCTGTCCACGCGCAATTGGGCTGCCAATTGCTGCCAGGTTTTTACCTTGGAAACTTGAACTTCAACCATTTTATTTCCCACCTGAAAAAGGAGTTGGCTGACAGGCTATGAGCTTGTCGGGCTTAGAAAGCATGACCCGATATTCTACTATCGTGAGCGTCTGAATTTGTGGATTGGCCGAAATGCATTAAGGTTGCTGAGCCGACAAGTCAAGCGCTCTGATTAAGCCCGCGAATCTTGGCTTAGAACCCCCATTTAATGAGGCGTTTGTGCTAAGCTCTGCTTCATTCTTTTTAGCCAATTCAACCCGGTTTTCTCAAGTTCCGGCTTTCTCTTGTTCGCACGAACGGGGGTTTCTGCTTGCGTCAACCGGAGCCATTTAAGGAGAGATAGATGTCAAAGCAATCGGCAGTTGCAGAACCTGAAACTTCAGAATACAGACTTCCCCGGTCGGTAATTCCGGCTCGATATGAAATCAAATTGAGTCCCGATCTCGAGAGCTTCAAGTTTGACGGTGAAGTCAAAATTCAGGTCGATGTGAAAGAGTCGGTCAGCGAAGTTCTGCTCAACTCTCTTGAACTCGATATAAAGAGCGCTTCCGCCAGCAACGGCAGCAAAACTCTGGAAGCTAAATTCACTCTGGACGCTGATTCTGAGCGTTTGAAACTGAGCTTTAATGAGGCACTTTCAAATGGTGATTGGACTCTTAAAATTGACTACACCGGTGAATTGAATGATAAGTTGCATGGTTTTTATCGCTCTACATACAACGACGAGAGCGGAAATAAAAGAGTTCTAGGAACAACTCAGTTTGAAGCAACGGATGCTCGCCGGGCTTTCCCCTGTTTTGACGAGCCTGACTTCAAGGCTGTTTATAAGGTTGTGCTTGTTATAGACGAGAAATTGACCGCTATTTCCAACGGCAGTGTTCTTGCCGAGAAGAACCTGGGCAACGGTAAGAAAGAGATTGAGTTCAAAGATACAATCAAAATGTCGACATACATTGTTGCATTTGTGATTGGAGATTTTGAAGCAACTCAGCCGGTGATGGCGGGCAAAACTCCGGTGCGTGTCTGGTGCGTCCGGGGCAAGAAACATCTGACCGATTTTGCAGTCAGTTCCGGTGTGCACTCGCTGAATTTTTTCGAGAGCTACTACGGAGTTCCTTATGCCGGAGATAAGCTTGATTTGATCGCGATTCCTGATTTTGCATTCGGCGCGATGGAGAATCTCGGCTGCGTTACATTCCGGGAGAGCGCTTTGCTGGTTGATCAAAAAGCTGCATCACATGCCGAACTTGAGCGCATTGCCGATGTTGTAGCCCATGAAATCGCGCATATGTGGTTTGGTGATCTGACAACAATGAGCTGGTGGAACGGCATATGGTTAAACGAAGCTTTTGCGACTTTTGCTGAAATGCTAGCAGTCGATGATTTCAAGCCTGAGTGGAAGCGCTGGAATTCTTTTGGAGCCGCTCGTGCTGCTGCTTTTGTAACTGACGGCTTGAAGAGCACCAGACCCATTGAATTTCCGGTGCATCATCCGCATGAATGCGAGGCCATGTTTGATGTTCTGACTTACGAAAAGGGTGCTTCCGTGCTTCGTATGCTTGAGCAGTATCTTGGTGGCGATCTGTTCCGCAAAGGCGTCAGTCATTACCTTGATAAGCATCAGTTTGCAAATACTGAAACAAGCGATCTCTGGGATGCAATCGAGCATGTCTCGAAGGAACCCGTGCGCAAGCTCATGGATTCCTGGATTTTCCAGAAGGGATACCCGATGATCAGTGCTGAACTCAGTGCCGACGCTAAAACATTGACTCTGTCTCAACAACGTTTCTTCTATCTTGCCGATACGCAGGAGAAGCAGCTCTTTCATGTGCCTGTAATGCTTGAAATCAAGACTGCAAAAGGCAAGGAGAGCAAGAAGCTTCTATTGACCGAAGAAAAAACTTCAGTAAGTCTTGCTGAGAAAGCTGAATATGTGGTCGTGAACGCAGGAGGTCATGGTTTTTATCGGGTTCGTTACTCAAGCGATTTGCTGTCCAAGCTAAGCGATAACGTTTTCGATAAACTGAGTCCGATTGAGCGTTTCAATCTTGTTAACGACACCTGGGCTATGACGATTGCCGGGCATGTTTCTGCAGCTGAGTACCTGAAGATGCTCAGCATGTTCAAAGATGAAAACGATAAGAATGTTTGGTACATCATCACCGGTTCGCTTTCTTACCTGGATCGCATTGTTGCCGACGCAGACCGAGAAGTTCTTGAAAAATTTACGCAAAACCTACTGGCTCCGGCTTTGAAAAGACTCGGCTGGCTGCCTGCCGCCGGGGAAGATCAGTTGACCGGTCAGCTGAGAGCAACGATCATCGGCACAATGGGAACTGTCGGTAACTGTAAAGAGACTCAAAAATCTGCCGAAGATTTCTACAAGAAATATCTTGCAGATGCAAAGGCTCTTGATCCAAACCTGGTTCCGGCTGTGGTCGGTGTTCTTGCTGCCAGTGGAAACAAAGCACGTTACGAAGAATTTGTTGCTCAATGGAAGTCCGGAAAAACACCGCAGGAAGAAGAACGCTATCTGTTCGCACTGGCTGCTTTCCCTCAAGAGGATCTCTTGAAGGAAACTTTGACTCGCGCTACAAACGGTGAAGTGCGCACTCAGAATGCTCCTTATCTTTTGCGGTCTGTAATGATGAACGTGAAGGGCCGCAAACTTGCCTGGGAGCATCTAAAAGCCAACTGGGAGTATGTGACGACAAAGTATCCCGACAATTCCATAGCTCGTTTGCTTGAGGGCATTACGGCGCTGGTCTGTCCGGAACTGGAGTCGGACGTACTTAAATTCCTCAAAGAACATCCTGTAAAACAGGGTGGAAAAACAATCGACCAGCATATAGAACGCTTGAATGTGGCTGTTAAGTTCAAAGCTCGAGAAGGTGATAAACTGGCAGCCGCGCTGACGCCTTAATTGCATATTCGGCCTTTTCGGAAGGATTTAGTCGCAGGGAAGACCGGGCAATAGCCGCCCGGTCTTCCTTCCGGTTCAAATTGGATTTCTTGCATTTGCGCAGTAAAAAAAATGAATCTTCTTCCTGATTTTTGAATTTCACAGA
>JAIEPM010000327.1 GCA_019748395.1 Candidatus Obscuribacterales bacterium | reverse complement strand
GATCCAGCTCTTTCAGAAAGCTGCGACCGTTGTATGTCACAGTCAGCGTGTCCAGAATAGCAAGGCGTTCCATATTTTCCGCAGTGTTCTCGGCAAATCCGCCCAGTTCTTCCAGCTGCGTTTCCTCAAACTCTTTCACCTGCTCAAGTACTGCAGGATCGGCTAAGACGCGACGCATTTCAGGGCGCTGATTCATCAGCTCTTCCATAACTTTGCGGTAGCTTGAGTCCTCAGGGTATAGCCAGATTTGACTCAAATGACCTATTTTGCCCACGACTAGCTCCTGTTGACATTCATCCTAGCGGCTAAAGAAAGATTCTACCTAAAGCCAAAGAATCCGGCGACTCTCGACAACCCTTAACAAAGTTCTTGCTTTCAGTTAAAGCGAAACTCGAAAACAGCGTTTCCGATGGGGATACGAAGAATGCAGCTCTTGTATTTGCTGTATTCAAAATCCAGGGAACCTTCCATCATGGCTCCGGCGGCGAGCCTGTTCGGTCCCAGAGCCGCATCTCTCACAGCTTCGGCATCGGCTTTTGACTTGTTCGTTGCTTCCGCAGCTCTGCGGTAAGCATCGGCTCGCGCCTGATAATCAGGCACATTAGTGATCATTGTCGATTGTTGCCAGGCCCGGTTGCGACCATAGCCGTAATTGCTCGTGCCATATCCATAGGCATACTGATTCCACCCGAAAGAACCCGGCACATAGCCGTAAACCGGTGGCACATTTCCTTGAGTATAGGAATAACTAGTCACCGGCGTGGTTGCTTCCGCACCCCAAAATTTGATCCACTTAGCCTTGGATTCGCCTTTCTTTTCGATTCTAGAAGCCAGTTCTTGTGCATTCAATGGCTTCAAAAGCTGAACCTTGGGAGTGATTTGAATAAAAGTCGCAGGCTGCGGCAGTACATCTACATCATATTGGCTTTCATTTTTTATCCGAACCAGGGCGCGTGTGGTTTTTGCAAAGTCCGAAGGCTTCTGGCTGATACCGGCTTCAACCACAATGCCGTTGGCGCGAATTCTTTCGATAATGGCTCCGTCAGAGCTTCCTTGCTGACAGTTGGGCGCGCCGGGGCTGTAGTGAAAAACAGCTACCCGTTCAGTCGGTTCAGGCGCATAAGGCTTCCAGGGCTCACCACGACTTTCTTTGATGCGCAAAGCTCTGGCAAACAAAGGTGTAGACTCGCCGCTGCGCCCGCGCTTAAAAGCGACATTGGCCATGGCTTCTGAAAGATCAGCCGCGTCAATGCTGTTGGCTCCCAGAAGTTTTTCGCGAACCATATAAGCTTTGGAGTAAAAATCCTGGGACTGATCGAAAAGACCGACAGTCTCTTGTAACAGTCCCATGTGTTCATAAGCATCGCCAAGATCGGATGAACCGGGAGCTTTTTGCTCTAGTATTGCAATTGACTGCTTAAGCGAATCGATTGCATCTTCCATCTTGCCGTTGACCTGATACATCCAGGCTTGAAGATCAAGCGCTTCTGCATAATCGACACTGTCGCTTCCTGAAAGCGACTTTGATGTTGAGAGCGTCTTTTTAAGCTCTTTGCCTGCTTCCTGGAATTTGCCCTGAGACATGAGTGCATTGGTGTATTTCACTGAAAGTCCGGGCACTGCAGTCTTCTGCGGCGAGCCTGAGGGAATAGAGTCTAAAGCCGCTTTGAACTTCAGTTCGGCAGCAGCAAAATCCCCGACCGAAAAGGATTCATCACCAGCCTTTTCGTATTGAGCAAAGTCGGAGCCCGTGGGTCTATCCATTGCATATACAGCTGATGCTGAAATTGCAGCCGCTAGGCAAAGACCAGATAAAACAGCACGCCTGAGCATTCCACACCCCAAATTTCGCCAAACAGGATTAAGTATATATGATGAACGAAAAGGCTGATTTCTGCGTATTTGTTAAGTCTTGTGGATGTTTTACTGGAAACAGGGGTCTAATCTGTGGATAATTAGCCGGTGATTTCTTAAAGACCGCTGTTACTCAACCTGTGTTTGTTTGAGTTTCTTGGTCAGAGGTTGGGTACATGCAAAATAAGTTATTCGTTCGCAATATCTCCTACAAACTTACTGAAGTTGAACTGGAAGAAGTCTTCGCTCCTTACGGTGAAGTCGTTACAGCCAGCATTCCGAAGGACAGAGAAACCGGCAGATCGCGCGGTTTTGCTTTCGTCGAAATGAAAACACAAGATGAAGCTGAAGCAGCAATGAGAGCCCTGAACAATCGCGAAGTACATGGTCGCGAAATGTTCGTTGCTTTCTCGGAAAGCAAAGCCCGCGTTCCGGCTGGAGCACGTCGCTAAGCACGACTGCTTGATTCTTCGAGCATCGAAATTGAGGCGATCCTGATTTACTAGGGTCGCCTTTCTTGCATCTATACACAGGAAATGAAAATGCCCCTAGACGAACACTCAGCTCAAATTGAACATATCGGTTCCCCGATAATCCGTGCACATGCTCAAAGAATAGGCAGTCTTGTTCATGCGGCGAAAATTGTTGAGATTCTGGTGAACAAACTGAATGAGCTGGAGGGAGCCGGGCTTGCCGCACCACAAATCGGTCTACCTTATAGAGTCTTTGTCTTGCAAGTTCGCAAAACCGATATGTTTCCGGAGCGCGAAGAATCGCCGCTTTATACGATGATCAATCCGGAAATCGAGATTCTTTCCACAGAAGAACTTATGGACTATGAAGGCTGCTTCAGCGTTCCTGGTTATGCCGGTCTGGTTCCGCGATACAAGAGCCTGAAAGCCACCTGGAGCGACCCTGACGGCAACGAACGAAAAGAAATTTTCGAAGGCTATAGAGCCCGAGTTATTCAGCATGAGCTGGACCACTTAAACGGCATGGTTTATCTTGATCGTATGAAAGACATGCTCAGTTTCTCAACCCGCGAAAACTATATGCGCTATATTCGAGAGGTCTGAACAAGAGCTCTGTTCTTGCCTGAGCTCGCAAGCATATTCTAAGATGATGCTTGGAGGCAAAAATGCAGAAAGGCAGTATTTTCGCATTTATCAATTTCCAGCAAGCTGCTCGTTTCGGGCATGTCGGCTGGGGATTTGAAGTGGATGAAAAGCACTGTTATTTCGGTTCAACAGATCATCTCTGGAAACATGACTGGTGGGATCTTCCAGCCTGGCTCCGCTATATGTCGGTACCGGCAGAAGCAGACATAGATTGGTGGGCTAATCAAGGCAGTAAAACGGAAATGCTCAAAATGATGAAGAGCGGACCTCATATTCGTTATCATGCGTATAAAGAACTGCGTCTAGACTCTGCGAAACCGCAAGAGGCAATTAGAACAGCTGAGGCACTGCGTTTGGGAGGCTGGGATCTGGCAAGACATAACTGTGTCCATCAAGCATTTCTCGTTTTTTCAAACTACAGCTCAGCGCACGCCTTGCCGAGTCCGTTTCAAGATCCACTGAATCTTATACCGAAAACCTGGTTTGCGCGCATCAAGGCAAGCGAGCAACAACTCTAGCGAGCAACGCTCCTCACAGGAGATGTCACGAGATCTTAAATTGCCCGGCTCGTGTCACAATGAAAGCAGTGCGCTGATTGAGATAGAGCGCGAAATACATGCAGTCGTGCGGCAATTTTCATGCAGAAAAAAGCTTCGTCAATTATTTATTCACCAAGCGATCTGATTACGTTCATGGCAGATCCATTCAGTTCCTGGATGGACAGACGTTATCTTGAAAATCCGGAAGGTTTAAACCCTGACGAAGTCGACGAGAACGCAGTCCTGATTCAAAAACACGGAATCAAACACGAAATCGAGTTTTTGCAAGAACTGAAAAACTCAGGTGCCGATTTATGTTCAATTGAAGCACGTCACGAAGAAGGGCTTGAGCAGACGATCAATGCCATGAAAGCCGGTCGAGAAATCATTTATCAGGGCTACTTGCTGAAAGAGCCATTTGCAGGCCTTTCAGATTTCCTGGTTCGCAGAGCGGGGAAATCGGCTCTTGGAGATTTTCATTACGAAGTCTGGGATAGCAAACTGGCAAAAAAGCCAAAACCATATTTTCTCGTACAACTTTGCTGCTACGCCGAAATGATCGCTGAGATTCAGGGACTACGTCCTGATTCAGTCGCAATTGTGCTTGGCAGCAAAGAAAAAATGAAGTTCCGCACTGAAGACTACTACTATTATTACCGCTCATTGAAAGAGCGTTTTCTTGCATTTCAGAACAAATTCAATCCCGACAAGGCACCAATATGGATAAATGTAGGAGAGCATAGCCGCTGGTCAAGCTATGCCGAAAAATCGCTTGAAGAACAAGACTCACTTGTAAGAGTGGCGGGCATCAGAAATTCTCAAATTAAAAGACTTCACGAATCCGGCATTATGACCATGAATGCGCTTGCAAAATGCGAAAATGAATCATTAAGGGGAATATCACAGAGCAGTTTCCAGACTCTTAAAGCGCAAGCTCGCTTACAAATTGAATCAAAATCGCAGGAAAAGCCGCTTTTTGAAGTTCTTAAGCAAGACTCGCCGCGCCGTGGCTTAGGCTTGCTTCCGCCCGCATCGAAACTCGATGTCTACTTCGACATGGAAGGCTATCCTCATATCGAAGGCGGACTGGAGTATTTGTTCGGCGCTGTAAGGAAAGAAAAGGAAAACTTTCATTTCGATGACTGGTGGGCTCACAATCGCGAAGAAGAAAAAAACGCTTTCGAGTCCTTCCTAAAATGGATATACGAGAAATGGCTGGCAGACCCGCAAATGCACGTATATCACTACGGTGCTTACGAGGTCTCGGCGATGCGACGACTTGCAAGCCGCCATGCTTGCAAAGAATGGGAGCTTGATCAACTTTTGAAAGCTCAGGTATTTGTTGATCTTTACGCCATAGTTAAGCAAGGTCTTCGCATCGGCGCCGACTCATACTCAATAAAGAAGGTCGAAGGGCTATACATGGAAAAACGCGAAGGAGAAGTCGCGAAAGCCACAGATTCGATCGTTTACTATGAACGCTGGCTTGAGGAGTCCGATGGTCCGGACTGGCAAAGTTCAAAAACGCTCTCTGAAATTCGTGATTACAACCGCATAGATTGCGAGTCGACAGCAAAACTATGCTTCTGGCTGAGATCAATTCAAGAAGAATATGGAATAAACTATTGCCCTCCCCCCTTAAAAGAAGAAATACAAATTGCCGTTCCGGTGACAGCAAACGAAATTCTTGCCGAGCAGTTAAGACAGAGTATTCCAAAAGACCAAAGCAGTTCTCCCGAGTTGTGGCGACTTACAAATCTTTTTGCCGACTTACTCGGCTTTCACCGCCGAGAATCAAAAGTGAGCTGGTGGGAATTTTTCGACCGAGCTGATTTGTCCGACGACGAACTTGAAGCAAACCCGGACTGCATAGCCTTTGCAAGCCGAAGCAACAGAGCACCTGAAAAATTGAAAAGGTCGCTTCTTTACGAGTATTACTTTGATTCAAGCCAAGACCTGAAGCTAAAAGTCGGCGACAATGTCGTATTTTCCTCGGACACGACTATTGATGCTCAAATAAGCAGCCTCAATCATGAAAAAGGAATCCTTGTGCTGAAGCGCGGAGAAAAAAGAGAGGCACCGCCGGACAATGGTCACCTGATCTTAAAGGAACTGATGAACTATGATGCGCTTGAAGCTGCAATATATGAGCAAGCGCATAGTTTCAAAAGCAATAACGGCATTAGTTCATGCCTGAGAGATCTTCTACTTCGCTCTTATCCAAGACTGAAAGGAACTCCTGTCGGCGAGCCCTTAATTGCTGCAGGAAAAGATGAAATTCAGGGAGCAGTGGAAGCTATTCACAGACTTGACAATAGTTACCTGTGTATACAAGGTCCACCTGGTGCAGGCAAAACTTATCTGGCATCAAAAGCCGTTTTGCATTTAGTTCGCGAAGGCAAAAGAATCGGGTTAAGCTCAAACTCTCACAAAGCGATCGAGAATCTTCTACATGCAATCGGCAAATTAGCCGAAGAAGAAGGAATGCAAATATCTGCCGTCAAAATCGGGCAGGATCAATCTGGAGAATCGGCAGCCTTTCCCAGCGCCGGAATACGCCTGCAAAAAGATTTGAAAAAGGATGACGATTTATCGGGCATTCAAATTCTCGGAGGAACTGCCTGGATTTTTTCAAGACCGGAATTAAACGACAAATTCGATTATCTGTTTGTTGATGAAGCCGGGCAGGTTTGCCTGGCTAATATTGTCGCTATGGCAAGTTCCACAAAGAATCTCGTTTTAATTGGCGACCAGCTCCAACTCGATCAGCCGATAAAAGGTTCACATCCGGGTGAAAGCGGCGAATCATCGCTTTCATACCTCTTGGGAGACTCGGCAACTATAGCCCCGGAACGAGGAGTCTTTCTATCAAACACTCGCCGTATGCATCCGAATTTATGCTCACTGGTATCATCCGCAGTTTATGACGGCAGACTTCATGCAGACCCTGTATGTTCAACTCGAGAATTAGTAATTCCAGCCGAGGCGAAACTACTTAGCCGCAGCAACGGCGTACTTTATATACCTGTGGAGCATCAAGGCAACGCGCAATCCAGCCGGGAAGAACTTGCCGTTATTGCTGAATTGATTAAAGAATTGCTTTCTAGCAAAATTAAAGCGGACGGCAAGGAGAGAGAATTCAGAGCCTCGGACGTATTGCTTGTAGCGCCCTACAACAAACAAGTACGTTTGCTGCAATCAAAGCTGCCTCAAATTCAATCCGGCTCAGTAGATAAATTTCAGGGCAGAGAAGCCCCTGTGGTCATAGTCAGTATGTGCGCAAGCGACCTAGCCAGTAGCCCCAGAGGAATGGAGTTTCTTCTGAGCAAAAAGCGTCTCAACGTAGCGCTTTCACGGGCCCAGCTTTTAGCTGTGGTGATTGGAAATCCGGGACTGAGTCAATTTGCTTGCAGCACCGTCGAGCAAGCGGCACTGCTGAACTTTTACTGTCGCATAATGCAAGATGGAGCGGGAATGAAAGCTACTTGCGAAATGCTCTCTCCGGCATCATAATTATGCAGCTGGAGATTTACTATTTTGCCGGAAGAAAATAGATTCGTCACCTACATTTTGAGCTGCGTCGACGGCAGCCTCTACACCGGCTGGACTAACGATCTTGAACGCCGCTTAGAAGCCCACAATAACGGCACCGGTGCAAAATATACACGCAGCCGCACGCCGGTGAAGCTGCTTGCCTGCTGGAATTTTGAAAGCAAAGTCGAAGCAATGCGCATGGAGTACAAAATAAAACGCTTGCCCCGTCGGCAGAAAATGAGCTTGATCGAAAACAAAGACTCAGAAGCAAAAAACTAAGCAGCAGAGCCGCTTGTCCGCAACTATGCTGCTTGCTTTCTTCAGCTGCGCCCGCTAGCTTCTTAACTCAGTCTATTTTGCAGGAGCCGCGGCCGGTTTTTCCGGCGCCGTAGTTCTAAGAGCCGCAGGCGAAAGTCGTTTCACCACTGCATCCGTAATGTCTTCCCCGCTGGAAACAATTTTGTCTCCGCCCGAAAAAACACCAGCACCGTCAACCACAACATCAAGCCCCTTTTCTTTAGCTACTTGAGCCACGGCGCTTGCGATTTGTTGATTGGCAGTTTGCGTTTGAGTTTGCACCAATTCAATTAGAGCTCGTTGCTTTGAGTTAATCTCGATTTGCAATTGCGAGGCTTTTTTCTCGATTTCCTCTTTCGGCTTTTTCTCTTCCTGCAATTTCACCAGTGCTTTATTGCCTTCTTCGACGTCACGCCTGAGCATATTTTCGGCTTGAATTCTCAGTGTTTCCGAGCCTGCAGCCTCCGGATAAGAGGCTTTTACCAGAGCCAGATTGAAGTAACCCATTTTTATCGGCACCGATTGCGCCGGTCCTGCTGCCATGGCAGAAGGAGAAATGACAGCTCCTAAAAGCAGGACTGCCAGTAATCTCAAATCCAATTTCCCCATTCGAAAGCTCCTTGCAAAAGTGGTCGCCACGATCCACGGCTGTAAACTCAGCCTTTCGGTACTAAAAAGTACCCGTCCCGTGACCAAGACGCTTGCATTGATTTTTATGTTCCTGACAATTCATCCGTCTAATGACGGATCTTGGAAAGCTAGCCTAGATCTCGAAATTCGGGTCCTTATAAACTACCCGACCTTTAAACACAGTCCAGAGAACCTTAGAGTTATGAATCTCAAAAGGACTTACCGCAAAGAGATTTTTGTCCAGAATCAAAAGATCGGCACTTTTACCAACTTCCAGCGAACCGCATTCTTTCTCCCAGTGTCCAAGGTAAGCACCATTAATTGTGTAAGCCGACAAAATTTCCGGCAAAGAAACTCGTTCATCCTTGATGAATACTT
>JAIEPM010000315.1 GCA_019748395.1 Candidatus Obscuribacterales bacterium | reverse complement strand
CAGTCTTCAGCGCATAATCAAGCGGGTAAAGAAGAGGGAAGCCGACAACGAGAATCACCTTGCCGGGAATCTTCGACAAGGCTTTTAAGAGCCCGGCTTCTGCTGGTTGAGCAGCAAGCAGGCAGAGAAGCAAGCACAAGATTCTCATGCCGAAGCGACCCAGTTGATCCTGCCGGAAGCTGTTGCCCCGATGTAGTGAAAGCCGTTGATGTCGACATTTTCAAGAATCAGCCCATTGCTTTTACCGGCTTGAATCTTTACGGTGTCGGCAGCATTGGCTACTGCTGCTCCGCTCTGAAGCTGAATGGAAATATCGGCGGAGCCTGATTCTGTCCAGATCTGCAAGCGCCTGAAAATGCCGTGCAAATCAATAGCTGTGTCTGAGTTGGCGATAGCCGCCGAACCTGAAGCGCATTTAGCTGACATCCTTCTTCTCCTTCATTTTTGCTCCAATAAAACTTTTGCCTTGCGGGGGATTTTCAGAGTTGTAATCACGCCTGCCGCAAACGGCGCTGCAGCAATTGAAGTAACCAGCCAGGGAATGTCTGGCATTTTATTTCCATGCAGAGCGTGGAAGACCCAGACAGCAACGACCGCCATGCAAAATAAGCTTGATACTCCGATGCCGGCGGCTGCAGTGATCACGCCGATCTTGATCTGTCCGGCTGTGAGCTCCCCGTGTAGGTCTGCCACTTGTCGGACCTGGCAAGAGTGCTCTTCGCATTCATCGTGGGATTGCAGATCACAAGCATCCATCCGAAAAACATCGTGAGAGCCACTGAAATGCAAATTGTTTCTATCATCTTCCACCTGCTGACCCTTTCAAAAGCAGGGAACCGGGATAACCCGGCTCCCCTTGATTCCTACTTGCCGACAGCTTTCTCGATAATGCCAGCGACTTCTTTGATCTCGGCAATTATTGCCTGAGTCTTAGAGCCGTCTTTGCAATAAGCGTGAAGCAGCTTTTCCCAGTCGACAGACTCAGCGAGCTTTGCAACCACAGGCAGCGCGCTTGCAGCAATCGGGGCGAATTGAGCCAGGTCTGAAACACCGTCATGATTCAAATCAAGCTTATTCAGCCAATCAATCATCGCACCGGCAACAGGCTTAGCCATCAAGGGTACGTCTTTGAGCAGCGCGTCTTTATCGAGAGCTGCCTTCTCTTTTTCTTTAGCCATCGTTTCTCTCCACTAGGACCAATAAAACTATGGGCAATAGTATAAGCGCTTAAGGTTGCGCGAGCAATTGAGCAAGCTCGGCGTACTTAGCATCACCCAGGCTGGCAGCAGAGTTTGCGGAAAGTAGATTATAGGCAAACTCTGCACGAGCTTTCAGCAGCGCTTTGTATTCAGTGCCGTTCGGATCTTCTGGCATGGTGCCATCAAGCAGGAGCCCACCGATTGCCGGATCTGGATGATCGGGAAATGGCTGGCCGTAAATCTGAAAAGAACGCCGAACCTCGTTGATTGTTACCGGCTCACCGGAGAATCGAAAACGAGCGATCTTTGACAGCATTTCATCGAGATCATTCTTCAGATAGTTGCACCAAAAGTCATATTCAGCGCGGGTAAAAATTGCTTGCATTGTGCCTATTCCTCCGTCCAAACGACTGTTACCCGAGTTTTAGGGCTGCTGCCCGCTTGTGTAGATCCACCCAGGCTCAACGCAACGCCCTCATTGCTAGCCTTCAGGACGAGCGCTTGAGCCATATTGTTAGCCTTGAAAATACAGAAGTCGCCCGGCGAATTGCTTACCGTCCCTGTAAATCCGGTTGTATAACTAGGCAGCGTCACGGTCGTAATCATCGTGCCTGCGCCTACTGTCGGATTGGCGGAGAATATTTTAGGTGAAGCGTCGTTTGCAGCGTTACCGCTGTCCATTTTGGTGATGTTACCGAACGTCGAGCTTGTCCCCGCGACAGAGTTACCGGCGGTGCGCTTGTATAACGAAATCGTATTAAACGTCTGGCTTGCACCGGTATCTTTCATTGAGACATAAATCTCTAGGATTCGGACAGTCTTGCTGTTCCAGAACATCTGGAAAAAGTCAGTACAACTTGCGGCCAGCGTTTGATAATCGCTTGTTGCGATGTACGTAGCTTTATAGCCGTCTAGCAAACTTACTGCGCCTGGATAACCCATGTCCCTACTCTCCTTAAGTTAAGTGCCAGTAGCCGCTTTCAGCGTCCATCATGTCGATAACGCCTGAATACTGATTGAGCGTAAGGCTAGCGTCTGGCGCTTGTAACGCATTGGGATAGCGTACTTTGTCAGTGCCGTTAAACGTAAACGACAGCACGACACCTGACCCTACAACCTTGAATCTGGCTACTGTCCCGGTAGTTCCGACTGCCGGTAGTGTCGCAGTACAAGACGATGTGACAATGTAATAATTGCCGAGCGACACGTTAAAGTTTGTCGTTTTCGTTGAGACGGTCAACCCGCCACCGCCAGCGCTACCATTGCTTGCTGCCGTGATTCGCCCCTGGGCGTCGACGGTTAAATTAGTATTGGTGTAACTACCAGCAGTTGCACCACTGTTCGGCAGAGAGAGAGCCACATCGCCGGACACGCCATCACCATTAGTTACAGTGATATGCCCTGCAGTTGCAGTGATTGATCGAGCCGTTAACGTGTTGGAGGCTGTGCGGGCAATCAGTCCATTCGACGCCAAGCTTGCCAGTGCGTTCACTTGTGCATGAGTTGCTACTTGTGTCTTGGCTCCGGTATCAGAAGCAGTCAAAGCTGAGCCAACGAAGTCAATCGTTGAGCGCTGAGTTAACCCTACGCCTTCTTCCTGCATGGTGGTGTATGCGGTGCCATTGCTGGCAGCCGTCAGGCGTCCTTTTGAATCCACTGTCAGACTTGCGAGTGTATAGCTTCCGGCTCCTACGGCGGTCGTAGCAAGCGAAGCCGTTGGATTGCCTGAGACGCCATCGCCGTTGGTAATAGTGATCTCACCGGCAGTGCCAGCAATTGAACGAGCCGTTAAAGTATTTGCCGCCGTGCGGGACACAAGCCCATTTGATGCTAAGTCAGCAAGCGCGTTAACTTGAGCATGAGTAGCCACTTGCGTGAGTGAGCCAGTATCAGAAGCGGTGACAGCAGAGCCAACGAAATTGATCGTAGACCTCACCGTCAGATTTGAGCCTTCCTCTTGGATCTGGCTGATGGCTCCATTAGCGCCAGCCGGACCCGTCGCCCCCGTTGGTCCTGCTGGACCTGTTGCACCTGTCGCGCCGGTGGCTCCCGTTGCGCCGGTTGGTCCAGCCGGTCCCGTCGCACCTGTCGCGCCAGCCGGACCCGTAGCACCTGCCGGACCAGTCGCCCCGGTTGGACCCGCTGGACCTGTTGGACCGGCAGGACCTTGAGCGGTCAATACGTCCCAGTCTGCTGAGCCGGGCGTACTGGTAGTATTGACCGTCAAGCATATATAACTAGCCCCGGAATAAAAGACAGCTTCACCGGGCTGATAAGTGTTGAGAGCTGACCAAGTGCCGCGCCAAACAAACATGCGCTTGATCACGTCGCGCTCACACTCTTGAACCATCAAGACTGTCTTGTCTAGCGCTGTTTCAAGCGAAACTGTGTTCAGCTTGGATTCAAGCGGGAAGCCCATTGCTTGCGTTTGCGTCGTGTTGCGAACGCATTTGATTGCAGCAGCATTTGCAGGAGCCGAGTTAAAAGAGACTGTACCTCCTGGGCTCAGACTTTGATCCGAGTTCGGATTAACCGAGTAGCCAGAGGTTTGCTTGACGTTATTGACATAAACATCAACGCCCGGCGCTGTGGCTAGCACTGCGAAAGTGAAATTAAAAGACGTGGCAACACCGTCACCGGTGAACGTATTCTCGCTGTGAGTCGTTGAAACTGTCATTACTCATCCACCTTTATGATCAGCAGGAAAGCACATTCAATCGGTCGGTCTGAATCAGCAGTTGACTGCGTATTGCCGGAAATACTGGCAGCGTGATTGTGCGGCGACATTGAAAGCGAGTAAGTTGCAGGCAGAGCAGCCGCAACTTGGAAGCCTGCGTTAAACGTCCCGCTCTGCGAAATATTCACCGTGCCGGAAGAGGTTGCATAATTTACGCTCACCGTGCCGCCCTGCCCGTGCGAGTGATTCTTTACCCCGCTTACTGTGCCAGGTCGTACGGTAGAGCCCGTATATCCAGTTGAGCCAGAATCAGCTTGAGCAGCAGCAAGAACATACTTGCCGCGAGTGTCTAGCGTAACTTTACTGACACCGTTGATAGTGACCGTCTGACCGTCCATCGCTGCCCAGCCGGTCGGCACTGATGCCATGTTGGTATCCCACAGGACAATGGTGCCAGAGGGAATCGAAGCAGCAGCAGCGGCAGCAGTCCAAGCCCCGCCGACGACTTTCATAATGTCGCCATTGTTTGCAGGAGCCGGACCATCTTTCAACAGATTGCCACCGGTGCCATTGAATAAAGCCACAGCACCGTCCGTGCTACTACCTGGACCGGTCATGCTCCCGGCAGCGCCTTGCGGTCCTTGTGGTCCTTGCGGTCCTGTCTGACCCTGAGTGCTGGCCTTAGCCTCTTGCAAAAGCATCGTGAGCTTATCAAGAACTTGCTCAAGCCCGCCTGTGTTGAGCAGTGATTCAAGATTGAATCCGACATCTTGAGTCAGTGGAGTTGCACGAGCGACAGACACCGCGACACCGTTAGCCGGTGCTGAGTTTGTCGTCACTGTACCGCCCGGTGCTGCCTCTTGATCGGAGTTGATAACGACCGAATAAAGATTAGTTGCCTGCGTGACTCCGCCCAGGCTCAGCGTTAGGTGATCCTTCTTCTGAATCTGAAATGTGAAATTGAAGACGGTATTTGCGCCGTCTCCGGTGAAGTCGTTTTTCACGTGAGTAGTCGAGACGGTCATTCGGCACCTGCTGCTTTTTTGACTATCTTACTACCGAGCTTAGTATAAGACCAAGCCCCCCAGAATGGGATGCCGGTTGCTACACTTCCAACCCCGGCAAGACTGTCAAAGGCTCGTGTCCATTCTTCACCGCTAATCGGATCATTGGCTGCCAGCTTGACGGCAATTGTACCGAAACGCTTGACAAACTTTGTAACATCGGCAGTCAACCCGCCTACGATGGTCCGAGGCTCACCGTGCCCTTTCCAGCCAGAGAGCGCCCCGAACACGACATCAACGCCAATCAGAGGCAACGTAGAGTAAGAGCCACCGATAGCAGCGCTTAGAATCTTTAACGCTGCATCTTCTTTCTGCTTGTCGTCTCCAACGAGAAATGCCGGTGTGGCGTTTATTGCCTGGAAGAGAGCCTGTGCAACGTGGATACTGATCATGACTCGTGCAAGTCGAGCGTAAGCAGCTTCATCCTGGTGAATGAAAGCATCCCTTATCGCGCCTGATTCTCTGTTCATCGCCTGGATGCCTTCTTTTGCAAACGACAGCATCAGGTTTCCGACGCCGCCCTTAAATTCAGACGGCACCTTCTGAGAGACACGAGAGCTTGACTGAGTGGTGTCTACTAATCGATCACCGGCAAGAGCTGCCTCTCTGACTGAAGCGCCTGCCTTCTTGGCTCGATTAAACTCTATGAATCCGGCAATGGCAGCGCCAACGCCATCACCCCATTTGTGCATGGGGATAAGCAAGAATTGCTTGATTGCAAGCGCCCTGTCTCCTGTGACTGCATCAACGAAAGTACGCTCTTGTGTTGCATCCAGCACGGTCGGCAGGATATGACTTTGCCTGTCTTTGTAGAGATCTGAGTTTCGCAAGTATTCCTGCAAGCGCTCTTTGTCTCGTGCTCCGCGAAGCCCGTCAAGAAACTCCGCATAGTTACAAGTGCTGAGCGCATGAAGAACGCCAAGCCATTGCTTAGGTGCCTGGTCAATTCGTGCGCCCAGGAAGCCCGTTGCCATGCGTCCTTTGATGCCAGCATAAACCCGGTCGGCAATGTCCATGATCGAGGATTTGAGATGAAACTGAAACGCTATACGCGCATCGACGAGCTGGTTAAACTCAGCGCTAAGCTTGTGCTCAATTATATCTTTCAAGCCGTCTTTGCTGCTGTCAGAGAAGATAAAGCTCAACAGCCTGGCTTTCTCAGAGTTGGCAATCCAGAACGCCATTTGAGTCTGGTGCCGTTGAACTTGTTCAAACGGATCAACGAGCTTCAAAGGCAGCTTGCTATTTTTGCTGAGCTTTGTTGAGCCTGGCGCTAAAGTCTGCTGAGCGAAATCATTCACGCTTTCAAGCAGGTCTGCCGCATCTTTGAAGCGCTCAAGATGCCTGTGAAAAACCTGGCCGGAATAGTCAGGGTGCATCGGAAGCTCAACACCGTATTCTTTCAAGTAGTGATTTGCGATCTGTGGTGAGAACCACTGATAAAAGCTCTTGATTGCTTCAGCCAATTTGAGATACTTACCGCCCTCATGACTTTCAAGAATCTCTCTCACGGCTTCTTGTGTCGAAATGCCGCCTTCAATCATTCCGGCAAGGCTATATTTATTTCCGTGCAAGAGCCCAGGCAAAGCGTGATTATCCTCAAGCGCCATGTGTAAATAAGTCAGCTCGTTTAGAGTGTGCATCTCTTTTGTCGGTACACCGTCAGAGCCGGTATATGAAAGCTCGACTCGATCACCCTTTATTGAGCCGTCACGAATTAGCCTGTTAGCCTCACGCATTGAGCCAACAGCCTCAGCATAAAGATCATGAAGTTTTTCAGCAGCTCTAATATTTATTGCCGCCTCTTTATTCTCGACCTCAGTAAAATCAAGATACTTGTCGATAATCGGCTTGCGCTCATCGTATGGCGTATCTTGTAAAAGCTTGTCCCAGAGCGCGCTTGCATTGCGTCTCACGCTATGCAGCACTTTGCCCAAGCCGGTCATCTGCTTAGGCTTGCTCGGCGTTGTGCTCGGCTCGACCGGCTTAACACCCTGAACCGCTTTCGTAATTACTGCTCGTCCCTGCAAGAGCTTCGCTGTCTCGGCTTCCTTCCTCGCCTGGAATTGAGATTTACCATCTTTGACGGTCTGCTCAATCTCATCGGCTAGCCTGTGAATAGCGTCAGCATCAATCGCGCCGCTCCAAAATTGCTGAGCCTGCATCGCAATTCTGCGCTTCTCAAGCAAGTCTCCCGGCTGATTGAATATCTCAGAGAGCTGCCCATGAGAGAGCTGATTCAACTGCTCTTGCATAGCGGCTTTTTCTTCAGCCATGCCTTTGTCAACATACTCAGTCGCTTTTGCAAGAGCGGCTTGAGCGATCTCAGATTCAAGCTCGCCCGGCTGTCTCTTGGGCGATCCTTTCGCCCTTTTCTCCGGCTTCGGTGGTGTGAAAAATTCTTGATACCACTTCAAAGAAGCCTGCGCTTCTTGAAGCATCACAGCTTTATTTTCTTTGGGCTGACCACGCTTGATTATTTTGTGCAAGCGGTCCTTGGCTTCGTTGAGCGCGTTTCGCTCTTCTGCCGTCTGCCGCTCTTCTATGAACCGCTCGCCTTCTCTCAGCAAGTCAGCAACGCCGTCTATCTCAACTATGCGAGACATGAGCTTAACCTTCATCGCATCGTCAAGCTTTGTCGAATTAGTGACCATGCGCTTAAGCAAGCGCTGAATCCTGTTTGTCTCTTGCAGTCTTGTTTCTTCAATCTCGATATAGAAACGAGACTTAGCAGCTTCAAAGATCCGCCTGATCTCAGCTTCCGCTGCGTCACGCTTTGCCTTCTTGTTAGCCAGCCGTGCCGCCTTTTCGTCTGCCGTCTTCGATGGCTTCTTTGCGCTTGGCGTATTTGAACCGGATTGATCGGGCTGGTCTTCCTCTGCTTCTGCTGCCGCCTGGTCGACAAATTTCTGAAGCTTCGCCCGCTGATTCTTGTTGTGCAGATCGACGGCTTTCTTGATTAGCGGCTTCATCGCCAGCCCAGTTGATTTGCCGATGAGCTTACCGCCAGCGAATAATCCGAGAGATCCCTTCAGCGTCTTATCAAACGTCTGCAGAAATTCTTGAGTCGCTTCCTGCAATGTGGGCACAGCTTCCGGCTTGTTTCCTACTGTTCCGGCAATAGCTTCAACGATCAAGTTAGACATTGCCGATGCTTCAGAGATCAGCTCTTGCTCTCCGACAAATTTGCCGGCTTCGACTACAGATCTTCCGATAGCCGGAAAGACTGCAGGCAGAGCTTTTGCAATTATATTCGCGTGAGTAGCCAGAGCATTTCTTGCCGTCGTCGATACGAGCTTTCCGAACGAGCCGACCTTGACGCTCTGAAGCATCCCCTGAATAAATCCGGAGACAGGAGCCGCAACCTTGGCAACGTCGTCGGATAAACCGCGCCGACGC
>JAIEPM010000501.1 GCA_019748395.1 Candidatus Obscuribacterales bacterium | reverse complement strand
AATGTATTGAACCGGGAAAGCTCAAACAAACCGCAACTGCAAAGAGCGGTCCTGTAAAACGCTACCTTGCCTACAACGTGCCTGCCGGCGCTTTCGTGGCAACGAAAACAATTCTGCCGCCAAAGTCTCAGCCGCTCAAGCCAATTAAAAAAGCTCAGCCCCAGCACAATGAAGCAGTGATCATGAGCTACGGCAGAAAAAGCGGCGAAATCACCTACTCTGTGGCTCATGCCCGACCCTGCCGAAGCGGCGCAATAAGTTATTATCCGAGCTATCACTGAGCTTGAAGCAAGCAAAATTACTTAAGCCAGCCACCCTTGAATCCGGCTTTCTTCAAGCCGTCGTTTATATACGGGTCCTTCTTCATTGTGTTCCAGACCATGCCGCTGCGATAGTTTTCCAGCATCAAAACAATCGGACCCTGATCAATACCTAAAGTATCAGTCGCAACCCAGCCGGAAGGCTTGCTCGGGTCTGCAATTGGATTGAAAGCGTCCTTGAATCCATGGCTCGACCAGAGCTCAGGTCTGCTTAAACGCCAGTGGTAGAGCGTCGGCATTACAAGGTCCGGAGCAAAGGGCATGGAGGCAATCGCCGCAGTCGGCGCAATCGTTCCGTCATCAATCCAGTCGGGTGCGCCGCGCGCCATATAATCATAGAAATTCAAAACCTTGTTGCCGTGCTTGCGATCGTACTTTGCGCCGGGTCCGTCACAGGCAGTCCAGCCCCAATCGTATTTGTCATAAGCACGATTTTCAAAGGGATCCTTCAGTCCCTTTGCCTTTTCCTGCAATGCATAAAAATTTTGAGCACGCGTGGCTCGGCTTGAATTCTCAAAATAATCGAAACCCAGACTCCTGTTCACATCATCTTTTATGCCGCGAAAATCTATCCAGGCATGCGAGTACTGGTGACCGAATTGCGGTCTGAAATCGATATATTTTTGACCGCCGTAGTTATTGACGATTTCAGTATCGGTGAATTTTTGCCAGCTATCAACCGGCAGGGGATGGGTGGGAGAGCCGATGCCCATGACGAGCATGATCATCGCCTCGTTATATCCTCGCCAGTCAAAGTTGATAAATCCTGACTCCGGATGCCAGCCCATGCTGACTCGATGGTCTGCATTCATCGCCCAGGTCCAGTCGACTCTTCTGTAGAGCTTATCTGCAAGGTCTCTGATTTCGGATTCTTCTTTTGTATCACCGTTGAAATAGTTCTTGGAGAAAAGCACACCGGACATGAGCAAAGCCGTGTCGACTGTCGACAGCTCGCATTTCCAGGCTCTTGTGGCTTTCTCGCCATCCAGGAAATGATAGAAAAAGCCTTTATAGCCGGAAGTTCCTTCAGCAGAATCACCTTGCGGAGCATTCCAGAGCGTTCTCAAAACTTTAAAAGTATAGTCCACACCTTGCTCGCGGCTGATCCAGCCTCTTTCAATTGCAATGGGATAAGAACTCAAAGAAAAACCGACAGCCGCAACACTGGCTGGAGAATCAGCAGATGAGCGGTCTTTGGTTAATCCGGTTTTGGCATCACTATGATCCACAAAATATTGAAAATGGGCTTTCTCTGTATCTTCAAGCAAAGCATTATCAGTAATTAGCTTCAAAGCAGGAAGCTTTCCGAGCGCAGTCAAAACAGCATCAGTCTGTTCGGTTAAGACAGATTGGGAAGGAAGGGGCTTATCCGGGTCGAATTTCGGCACGGCATTTTCGGTTTTTGGCGCAGAAGCATCCTTTGAACTCTTTGAGCTCCCACCCTCAGACTCTTGAGCAGATTCTGCCGACTGCTTTCCAGCTTCTGCTTTTGCCGGTCCTTGCGAGGTATCGCTGCCCACTTTGCGCATGACTGTTGAAAAATCGCGCAAGAAATTCTCAGCCACGCCTTCCTTACGGTCAGCGACCGATTTTTCTACAGCTGCTTGATTTGAAGTCGGCGTGACGATGTCCGGCATCGGCAAAGAGACCTTTTATAAACCCGCTCCTAAATATTGGGATTTCTCATGTATATAAACAATGCGGAAAGTCCCCCGAGAACTATAGTTCGGCCCTTAAGTTTTCCTCAGAAAGGCTCTTTCCGCTTCAATTTAATCTTGTCAATACGTAATGCCACGATTTTGTCACGTCGCGATTTTATTCTCAATTACACGGGGAACATGGTTGTCGCAATTCGCTTATCGTTGGGGACGAGGAGAGCGTTCGATATGAATTCTTTGACCTTTTTACTAAGTGGAGCTTTAGGGGCCTTTCTGGCATTCATACCTGCAGCTCAAGCCCAGGAAGTCGACTCCAATCAATCAAGCGCAGCACCGATGCGCATGATTCCCGGAGTTCGCTACACAACAGGTGCCGTCACCACTGCCGGTTGGGAGAAGTCGCTCACGGACGGCGACCCTAACCTCAAGCGCTGGAACTGGTCTGCCATGACCACTTACACACAAAGCTCCTACAACAAAATTCCAGCTGGAGCCTTTCTCAAAAAATCGAACAGAGCGGAGCAGCCGGCCCTTAAACCCACGGGCAGCATATATGTCAAACCGGTTCAAATTTCAGCAGACACTTATGCCAAGAAAAGAGTGCAGCCCGGCGTCATTGTTCTGGGAGGCAACAACAGCAACTCCAATCTCAGCGGACGGGTTCGCCTGCCCAAGCAACAAATAGCACAGTCGGCACCGGTCGCCAAAAGCTACAACGTCAACTACGGTGTAGCCGGTCAAGTTCATCTGCCTTCGGACGAAAGCCTGGCCAGCCGCCAGGTGCATGGAAGATTGATAAAAACACAGTAGTTGTAATTTTAGAAAGTTACGGTTAAACGCGAACCAAGAACAAAAACGCCAGGCTGTGGTCCAACCGCGCCTGGCGACCAAATGTACTGAATATCGGGAGATATCGATACATTCTTGTTCAGCTGAAAACGGTAATATGCCTCAAGCACCTTTTCGTTCCGGCTTTGAAAGCCGGGGGTTATGGCAGACAAATTAGAGTTGACTTGAGATAAAGTTGTTGCCGGAATACCGTTCAAAGAGACATAGGCCGGCGTAGCCGGTGTCACGGTGCCGTCCCTGTTGTAGGGCGAAATTTGTCCGTAAGCCACTCCAAGAACATCATCCGGACGTTTTTTCGTAATCAACTTCATCGGAATCTCCGCCCCCAGCGACCAGGAGGCTCTGGAAGAAAGCAAGCCGCCCAGAAAAACCTGGCCGAACTGCTTGTCGTTGAATGCATAGCGTCCGAAAACTCCTATATCTTTCCAGATACGCTGATCAAAATTAAAGTAAGCTCCGGTGGGCTGACTGCCGTTGGTGGTTCCGCCCGGCAAAGCCGCAAGCAAGCCGGTTCCTGTAATATCGCTGGGTGTAACGAAAGGCGGCTTGCTACCGCCTCTGAAATTGAAATTCCAGTAGCCTGCTCGTATATTGCCTTCCTTGTTGAACATTTTGTGCCCGAGCTGCAGCTCATAATTAGTGCCGAAACCACCAAAATAATCGCGATCGGAAAGGCTGATTATTCCTGCAGTGCCGCGTAAAAACGCCTTATCCCGGCATAATGATTTTTCCAGCTGCCAGACTGTTGACGGACCGACAAAGTTCGGTCTCCAGGATACGCTGTTCACGAATGAGGTGTTGGCAAATTGCAAATGCTCCGAGTTTGCAATGTTGTTATTGTCGAACATATTGCCGAAATAAATCAGTCCGGCTTTGTAATTGCCCTTCAGGCCTTTGCCGAAGCGCATATCTTGGGTGTAATAAGCTTGCTCCATGCTGACTGTAGGTCTGACGCTGTTGCTGTTATTGTTATTGATAACCAGATTGGGCAGCTGCACGTCGTTAATTCCGGAGTTAAACGGGCTGGCCACTGAATCGTTTATGTCATTTGTCGGACTCATGAGGTATCTATTTCTTGGAAAGAAACGACCGGTAGCAGCGCTCAAGCGCATGAACAAGTAAGCATCGCCCAGCTTATCTTCCGGCTTGGCTTCAAAAACCTTGGCAGTAACGTTTATACGACCTCTTTGATTGGCCGCCGTTTGCTGACGGGTTTGCTTGCTGCCCATGTCGCTTTGCGGAAAAAATGTATAGTCTCCGGATACACGCACGGTTTCCAGGGCTTTAAATCTGTCGGAAAATTCTTGCAGTTTTTGCGGCAAAGCAGTTCTTTCCACCCCGGCATCCGGCATTTGATTTGCCAGAACAGTCATGGCCAGACGCCCGTGAATTTCGTTGTAAACATCCTCGAACTCACGCGTAAGCATGCCGATGTCCTGATAATCCTGACGGCTCATTTCAGACAGAGGCAGCTTACCCAGCTTCTGCGCCAGAGCCATAAAATATTCGCCCAGTTGCTGCCGATTCATGCGGGACGGATCAGGACCGGCTATTTTGTGGCGAGCAGCCAGATCAGCGACATATCGCGCCAGAAGCTCAGTGCTTCGAACCTGCACGGGCTGCAGCTGACCGGAAGGGTCGGCGGAAGCAGGCACCATATTTGATGCCGATTGCGCTTTCGCTTGAACCTGCCCAAAAAAGCAAAACGAGATTGAACTCAAAAGCAGGGCAGCGCGTCGCAAGAATTTTCCTGCTTGCAGGTCTTTAGATAGCGCCATTGCCGAGTCCCGATTTAGTAAAAGATTGCCCAGACTAATCTAACATCAAAATGGCTGCACCGAACAAAGCAAACGAATCGAATCCCTTGCCAAGCAGTAATATTTTTTACCGGTTTGTAGTCAAGTCCCGCCAGGCAACTCGATTTGCGTTCAATAATTACGGGTAGGAAATCAAAAGCCGTTCCCAATCAGGTATTCAAAATGGAAGAACGAAGCACCGCTTCACAAGTAAGAGAGAGTGTTGAGGATATTTTTGTTGGAAATAATTTCAGCGAGCGCCGACGGCTCATGGCTGAAATCTTCCGGGACAGCCCGATGTTCGACGTGGAATTGAAGCGTGTCAGGGAAAGAAGACTGGAGGACAAGAACGGTCACTGGCTGGCCGATTTTGCCACGCAAGACTATCTTGGTTTTGATTTCGAGCCTGAAGTAATAGAAGCAGCGGTTCAAGGTACCAGAGATTTCGGAACTGTCGTTGCCTGGTGTCGAATGGTGGCCACGGTTGACCTTTTCAACAAATGCGAAGAAGAAATAGCCAAACTCCTGGGTTCGGAAAGCGTCAGCATCTTCGCCTCGACAACATTGCTAAATCACGGCGTCATACCGGCACTGGTCGGAAACGACGGCATTATTTTTCTTGATAAAAGCGCACACGCCACGATGTATGAAGCAGCTAAAATGGCGAGAGACAGCGGCGCGAAACTCGTCAGCTTCCCCTCAAACGATCTCGAGGTGCTGGAAAAACTACTGGAAGAACATAAAGACATTCCCAAAAAACTTATCACCGTAGACGGTGTCAATAGCATGACCGGCGCATATACGAATCTGCCCGCTTTAGACAAGTTGGCGAAAAAATATAGAGCTCTGATCTTTTGCGATGATGCCCACGGCTTCGGCGTTGTCGGAGAGAAACCAGACAGAGAAAATCCTTACGGTCATAAAGGCAACGGTCTCGTTAAATATTTCGGGCTCGGTTATGAAAACATTTTGTATGTAGGCTGCTTTTCCAAATCTTACGGTTCATTTGGAGCCTTTGTCAGTTGCAGCAAGAAATTGCGCGAGTTTCTACTCTCTCAAGCCACACCGCATGACCTGGGCGGCATGGGCCCGGCGTCGGCTATGTCCGCAGTTCTTGCAGGACTAAAAATAAACGAAAGAGAAGGTGACGAGCGTCGAAAAAAAGCTTATCGCCTTACTCAAAAAGCAATCAAAGGATTTGAAGCAATGGGTTTCCGTAGCCACAACAGCACCGGCTTTCCGATCGTTTCAGTAAGATTGAGCGCCGGCGAGCTGATGGTAGAGGCATCGAAAATAATCTACGATAATCATATTCTTTTGACACTGGCTCCATATCCATCTGTAAAGCGCGGCGACGAAGCATTCCGAATCACATTCACCGCCACCAACACCGACGAAGAAGTTGATCAGTTACTTCTAGCCTTCAGCAAAGTCAAAGACTTCCTCTTAGCCAACGGGGCTGAATTGTAAGTATAGGAGCGCCTAGAAATGTCTGCGATCCAAATGCGCTTGCGCCCGTTCCAACGAGATGAATTGAAATACTATGACCTGTGGATGGCCTCTGCCGAAGTTTGCGGTCCTTATGTCGAACTTGAAAAACACACGCTCGAAGAGCTTCAAGCGGACTTCGACATAGATAAGTGGCAGTCGAATCGTTTGCGCCGCTGGTTGCTATTTAACGAGCTGGACGGCGCTCTCATGGGCTTTGCACATGCCTGGGAATTTGAAAAATACGAATCACACCAGGAATTCGGCAGGATTCTTTTACCGGAGTATCGAGGCAAAGGTCTTGGTTTGCCCATGCTGAGACTTATCCTGGACACGATTTTTGACGAAACAAAAGTAGATCGCTTACAAACTATGACCGCCTGCGATAACGAGGCCGTGCTCAAATGCTGGAAGAACGCGGGCATCAGAATTGAAGGACGTTTGCGTGAATACATGACATTGAGAGGCCGCTATGTTGATGTATTTCTGGGCGGCATTCTCAGAAAAGAATGGCCGTCTAGCTGACCTGCAGCCCACAATCGACGATCTTTCGAGCTGAAATAGATCTAAAATGTAAGCCTTCAAGATATGGAGTAGCGCTATGCCTTTAGATCATTACGTGACGCTTGGAAACTCAGGTTTAAGAGTCAGCCCTTTCTGCCTGGGCACAATGACATTCGGCAAAGAATGGGGCTGGGGCTCAACAGAAGAGGAAAGCCACGCCATTCTAGACCGTTTTTGCGAACGGGGCGGCAACTTTATCGACACGGCAAATTTCTATACTAAAGGACATTCCGAGCTGATTATCGGCGACTACATCAACAAGCGCGGATTTCGTCGCGACAAACTTGTAATTGCTACGAAATTCTTCGGCACACTCTATCCGGGCGACCCAAATGCAGGCGGCGCCGGCAGAAAAAGCATCATGGCTGCCTGTGAGCGGTCTTTACGCCGTTTGCAAAGCGACTATATAGACCTTTACTGGATGCATTGCTGGGATAAGCATACGCCCATTGAAGAAACGATGAGCGCTCTCAATGATCTGGTTCGCGAAGGAAAAATACGTTACATCGGATTCTCGGACACGCCGGCCTGGAAAACAGCCCAGGCTCAGATGATCAGTCATTTCCGCGGCTGGGCACCGCTGGTCGCAATGCAGATTGAATATTCTCTTCTGGAAAGAACCGTGGAAGGCGAACTGCTTCCCATGGCAAAAGAAATGCAACTGGGTGTGACCCCCTGGTCGCCACTGAAATTCGGCGTTTTGAGCGGCAAATTCACCCGCGAGAATCACGGCAAACATGATCCCGGTAGAGGCGATTGGGTAAGAGCCCATCTGAATGATAAGGCTTACGATATTATTGACGAACTGATTAAAATCTCCAAAGAGCTGAATACAAGCCCGGCTCGCGTGGCATTAGCCTGGGTGCAAAACCGTCCCGGGGTCGCATCTTCAATTATCGGCGCAAGAACTATGGAACAACTGGAAGATAATCTTCAAGCCATAGATCTGAAAATCAGCCAGGCTCAGCTGCAAGAACTGGATAGACTTTCAAAACCGAGCTTGAACTTCCCGCACGATTTTCTGGAGACTTCCGGGCCTTTCCGCTCGGCAGGAACAACAATAAACGGCGAGCGAAGCGAGCCTCTGGAAATTCACGCCAAGTCCGAGAAGGAAGTTTACGAGGGTCCGCTGGCAACAGCAAGCAGATAAGGAGCTTTACAAAGATCTAAAAAGGCTGCCACTAATTACGGTGGCAGTTTTTTTTGTTAATTGGAAAGAGCGGGCGACGCATGGCGTCGCGCCCGACAATATACAAGAGCCTGGGGCAGGAAGAGGTGGAGATATTTATCTTGAAAGATTCTTGAAAGAGCGAGGGCTTAAACTAGGTCCGTCAATTCGAAGACAGCTTTCATACGCAAGAGTTGTCAATATCAGAGAATGTCAAAGAGTGTTTTCTTAGCGATTAAACAGGGATGATCAAAAGCTCATCAATTGGAATCCTGCTTCTTGCTGCAAGCCTGCTTTGCGGAGTGCAGCTGCCTCTGCATGCCGACGAGGCGGAGGACTGGCTCAAGTCTATAGACGCAAAACCCCAGAAAGAGCCTGATCTTCAGGGCAGGATTGCAGCAAAAGCTAAGGAATCATACTCAGAG
>JAIEPM010000062.1 GCA_019748395.1 Candidatus Obscuribacterales bacterium | reverse complement strand
CCACAGACACCAGCGAAGTCAGCACCGCACCGCCACTGACTCCGAAGAGTCGCCGCCAGCTCGTGATACCGGCAGTTTCAGCTGCCAGAATCGCCCCCACGCCGGCCAGAACAGCAGCAGATCCCCCACTGCTGACTGCGAATTCGAGGTCCCCCAGGTCAATTGTCTGAGGCCTCGCTTGAAGTTTCGGATGTTTCATTGAAGATAATTGCTAAATCTAAAAGTTAGGAACCGGGGCGGCAAGCAATCGGCTTGCCGCCCCGCCGTCTCCTAATGTTTCTTCGCTTCCTCAAGAAGCGCCGCGACTTTGTCGCGGAGAACACCGGCTGCCTCAATCGGATCGACGGGGAGATCGGCCTGATTGATCGCATCACCGACAACAATCACGCCACCGTAATTAGTGGCGCGATTTTTGAAATGCGCACGCATGATTTCCTTGCGCTGCAAAAGCAAAGCGTCGCGCTCCGCGGGGGGAAGAGCATCGGCGTCTTGCTTGAAGATCGGATTCCAGCTCTTGGGGTTGCGAGCAGCCGGAAAGGAAGCGCGCTGCTTGGCCAGGAAGCGGTGGCTCCAGTGCCTGTCCTTCGGGTCGTGCTTGTAATAAATGGCAATCGGCACGATGAACACGGGCTCTCCGGAGATTTCACTGGCATGGCGAGCCATGCGAACCGCTCCGGGACGAAAGTGTTCGCTCAAGCCGGGATTATCGGGCAAGAGAGCCCCTTCGGGGAAGATGCCGAGCGACCCACCCTTGCCTGCCACAACTTTCACACAGGAGGCTTCAGCCTGTGCTCCGTCGCTCTTGTTTTTGAAAGCCACGGAAATGGAGCCCATCCAGGCGCCCAGCACACCGAAAAACCCGGTGAGTTCGTTGGCAGCGGTCAAAACCCGAAAATGGCGACCGGCACCGCGACGCAGCATGGCAAAGTCGCAGGGCTGCTGATGATTGGCGGCCCAGATTACCTTGCCTTTGCGCGGAGCTTTGTGCCCGTTAATGACTTTCACAGGTCCGACCGTGAGGAAGGTGAGCAGCCTGGTGGCAGCGTTGAAAAAGAACTTGCCGAGCGGACCGGTGGCAGGCGGAGTGTAGCCGCTCTTTTCGAAACGGGCTGCCTGGTTTTTCCAGAACAGGTACCAGCTCGCGAAAAGGAGAGTACCCACAGCTGAGAGAAAGAGCCAGGGGTGATTGGAAATGAGATTCATAAACATGATGCAGAATGGACTGATGATTCAAGCTGAGCCGCGAAAGCAGGAAGCTGCCGCGGCACAAGATCTCAATATTTTTCAGAACAGAGCAAGGCCGGGACTTAGAATCGGCGTTGAAACATAATGTGCAAACCCTTCAAGGCAAAGCGGACGCGCTTTTAATCGCGAGCGATTGAAGTAATTGGCGTCTAGAAGCTTTGTGGCTTGAGGGAAAGAACCTCTGAACTGAGAGATGATTGAGAACACTTAGAAACTAACAAATACTGCTTTAGATTCTCTAATAGCCCGCTGCAGCCAGGGGCGCCGCGCCCACAACGTTTCCAAGACCTTCACTTGCTTTCGGGCTTCATAAAGCTTCTCCCATAGTCAGGGCAAGCATCTGCGCCAGATACCAACAGCAGATCCTGAACAAGCTCACGCAAAGGGCTGGAACATTGAGCAACAAAGCAGTTAAATGGCTGTACAGCCGTCCTTTTCAGCCACAAAGCGCAGAAAAATACCAGCTCTCGATTTTCGAGAATACCACTACTAACTCAAAGAGCAAGCGAAAGAACAGTCTTAGCCATGATCGCCAGAGCTAGATAAAGAGCCCTCTCATCAAGTTCAAAACTGGCACTGTGATGCGTGCGCGTACCGCAGCTTGTACCGAGATAGAAAAACGCAGAAGGTACTTTCTCCGCATACATCTCAAAATCTTTGGACCAGGCCCGACGGCTTGTCACTTTGCATTTGCCGGGAGAGGGCAATTCCGCAATCAGCGTCTCAAGATACTGAGCACTGATTCTTTGAGATTGACTGCCTAAATCTGAATTCAAATCAGAATTTATGGACGCTGAATGAGCTTGGCAAACCGCCTCCAGTTGCGCAAGAGCTGCAGTCAAATCATCAGCTGAATCAGCATTTAAAGAAGCTCGCAAAGTCATTTTTGCCGCTTCCTGCTTAAGCTCCAGCAATTCCAGTCTTTTCAACTCAGAACGTCCATAATTTCCTGGCAAAACTTCTTTCAACTTACTTATCAGTTTTGCGCTTTGCAAAATCAAATAATCGCTACCCTGTTTCTCAGGCTCAGTTCCAGTGCAGATTTGCAGATTTAAAACAGCCGAATGAAGTGCCAGATCTTTGACAATCATCACGTCAAAAACAGGCACGGTGCTGTCCACGTGAAAACCGAGCAAGCCTTCAACCCCATCCAGTACACCGGCAGCAAGAAGCTCTTTAGCGCCTGAGCGCTCATTGGATTCAGTACCAGGTTCAAAAATCAGACGCAGACCCTTTTTTAAGAGCCCGCCCTTTCTAGCCAGCAGCTTGCCGCAGGCAAGCACTACAGCCATATGAGCGTCATGACCGCAAGCGTGCATTACACCCTGCTTTCTTGATACATGAGCTGAAACGTTTTGCTCGTGAATCGGCAGCGCATCGAGATCCGCCCGAATCGCGATATAAGGCGCCGGTCCCAGATCGGCAACAACTGCAGTTTCGCCAAATCCTTTGCGAATCCGGAAATCAGCTTTTTCAAGATAATCTGCGACAAAAGCCGCAGTTTCATGTTCTTCAAAACTCAACTCAGGATGGCTATGAAAATGTCGACGCAGTTGTACCAGCTCGTCCTGTAGCTCCAGAGCTTCTTCCAGCACTTTAATCGCCTCTTAAGAGATGCCAGGAAAACGATACATGAACAGCTCATGCAATTCCAGCAATTTCAAGTCAAGAGTTCAATAGTGGTAAACTCTGGAATTCCCTCCTGATTTGCCAATATGAACCCACGCCTGAGCCTTTTGCAGCCATATCCATTTGAGAAACTCGCAGCCCTTTTTCAGGGCACGAAGGCTGCAGCCAAATCACCAATACTCTGGTCTATTGGTGAACCCAAACATGAAGCACCGGCATTCGTTCATGAAATCATCAATAAAGAGCTTAGCGGACTTAGCAATTATCCTCTGACCGCAGGTTTGAGCGAACTTCGTGAAGCCATTGCGGACTGGCTTTCCAGGCGTTTTTGCTTGAAACGTGCAGATCTTGATCGCGACAAGCATGTTTTGCCTGTAAATGGCACACGAGAAGCTCTATTTGCATTTTGCCAGTTCATTGTGGATGCAAGAAAAGGCGATGCTCTCGTGCTGATGCCGAATCCTTTCTATCAAATTTACGAAGGAGCCGCTTTTCTTGCTGATGCAGAGCCCTGGTACATGAATTTAAATCATGAAAATTTGCCGGACTTTGATGCTGTGCCCGAAGAAATATGGAAGCGCTGCCAGCTCATTTATATTAGCTCTCCCGGCAATCCAAGCGGCGCAGTAATCAGTTCGGCAGAAATGCAAAAGCTGATTCGATTGAGTGATCAGTTTGATTTTGCAATTGCATCCGACGAATGTTACTCCGAGATATATCCGGACGAAAGCAAGCCCCCCTGCGGTTTGTTGCAAGCCGCAGCCGAAATGGGCAGAACTGATTTCAAAAACTGCGTTGTTTTTCACAGCCTTTCGAAACGCTCAAGTCTTCCCGGAATGCGCTCCGGTTTTGTGGCCGGCGACGCCGAACTGATCAAGAATTTCAAGCTTTACAGAACTTACCACGGTTGTGCCATGTCGCCGCCATTTCAAAAAGCGAGCGTAGCTGCCTGGCAAGATGAAGTACATGTTGTACGCAATCGCGATCTTTATCGCCAAAAATTTGAACTCGTCATTCAAAAACTGAAGGGTGAGCTCGATCTCGAACAGCCTGGCGGAGCCTTCTATCTCTGGCCGAAAACTCCGTTTTCAGACACTGAATTTGCAAGACTTTTGTTTAATGAGCAAAATTTGACTGTTTTACCGGGCTCATATTTATCTCGAGAATTTCAGGGAAGCAACCCCGGAAAAAATCGGGTCCGCATGGCTCTTGTTGCACCGCTCAGCGAGTGTGCCGACGGAGCCGAACGCCTGAAAGAGTTTCTAGTCTCAGCAAAGGAGAGAGCAAAATGACCGTCGACATCAAAGATATCATTGAAGATGCCTTTGAAAAACGCAGCCAAATAAACCCCGCCAACGCAGAAAAAGATCTGCGGGAAGCCGTTCGCGAAGCGATTATGGGACTTGATCGCGGTGCTTTGCGTGTGGCCGAGAAAATCGACGGCAAGTGGCATGTTAACGAATGGCTCAAAAAAGCGGTTCTTCTCTCATTCAGGCTTGAAGACAATGCAGTCATGCAGTCCGGATACACAAACTTTTTCGACAAAGTCCCCTCAAAATTTCAGGATTTTACAGCCGACGATTTCAGAAGCGGCGGCTATCGCATCGTGCCGCCGGCCGCAGTGCGTCGAGGCTCTTATATAGCCGCCGATGTCGTTTGCATGCCTGCATTCGTAAATATAGGCGCTTACGTCGACTCCGGAACAATGATCGATACCTGGGCCACAGTCGGCTCCTGCGCGCAAATAGGCAAGAATGTCCACTTATCAGGCGGCGCCGGCATCGGCGGCGTGCTTGAGCCCTTGCAAGCAAGCCCGACCATTATCGAAGATAACTGTTTCATTGGAGCCCGCTCGGAAGTTGTCGAAGGAGTAATCGTTGAAGAAGGCTCCGTTATTTCCATGGGAGTTTTTCTCGGTCAAAGCACAAGAATTTATAACAGGCTCACAGGCGAAATAAGTTACGGACGCATACCCAGAGGCTCGGTCGTTGTGTCAGGCAGTCTGCCTTCCAGTGACGGCAAATACAGCCTTTATTGCGCAGTGATAGTAAAGCAAGTTGACGAAAAAACCAGAGGCAAAGTATCTATCAACGAACTGCTTCGCTCCGACTGAGTTCCCTGGAAGCGCGCTGCAAAATGGAAAGCCTTAATATCGCCAAAGCTCTAATAAACAGACCCTCGGTCACACCCAATGATCAGGGCTGCCAGGATTACATCAGCGAAATACTGAAAGAACTTGGATTCAGCATCGAAAATCTCCGCTTCGGAGATGTCGATAACCTCTGGGCGATTCACGGCACTGAAAAACCGATTTTTTGCTTTCTTGGACACACTGATGTCGTGCCATCAGGACCGGAAAACGAATGGAAACACCCTCCATTTATCGCCACTGAAGAGAACGGCATGCTCTATGGTCGCGGCGCCGCAGACATGAAAGGCTGCATAGCTTCTTTTCTCTGCGCAGTAAAATCATTCATGACAAAACATCCGGATCATAAAGGCAGTCTGGCAGTTTTGCTCACCAGCGATGAAGAAGGACTGGGAGTCAACGGCGTATCTGCAGTAATAAAAGACTTCGAAAAGCGCGGCTTGAAAATCGATTACTGTCTGGTCGGCGAACCAAGTTCGGAAGAAGAACTGGCAGACGTGGTCAAAGTCGGAAGGCGTGGTTCTTTGCATGGACATTTACTGATAAACGGCATCCAGGGTCATGTTGCTTACCCGCAGCTGGCGCGCAATCCCATTCATCAAGCCATGCCTGCCCTTCAAGAATTATGCTCACGAGAATGGGACAGAGGTAATGAATTTTTCCCCGCCACAAGTTTTCAGATTTCAAATTACAATTCCGGCACCGGCGCAGACAATGTAATCCCGGGCAAAGTGGAGCTTTTGTTCAATTTTCGCTACTCCACTGAATTGAATGAGGACCTGCTTAAAAAAGCAGTTCACGAAGTGCTGGACCGTCATCAACTCGATTACTCGCTGAAATGGCGACTCTCCGGTTTACCCTTCCTGACCGGCAAAGGCAAGCTGGTAAATGCAGTTGTTCAGGCAATTGAAACAAGCAAAGCTAAAACACCTCTGCTTTCCACAGCCGGAGGTACTTCCGACGGCAGATTTGTCGCACCCACAGGAGCAGAAGTAGTTGAACTGGGATTGATAAATAGAACAATCCACAAAGTTAACGAACATATTTCTATCGAGCACTTGGACGAGCTTGCCATCATCTACGAGAAGGTCATCGAGGGGCTTTTGCTCCAGCAATGAAAATCTGAGGCTGCGCCAACTAAGGCTTCGAGAATTAGAACTAGTCCCCGCTTTCCTCTTGATTCTTAAAGGCCCCCACAATCGGCCCTCCACCAGGCAATTTTTCAACCTGGAAAGCAAGCTTTTCAGTAAGTACCGCAAGCTCCTTAAATACCGGATATTCTTTCAGCCATCGGGAAGAAAGACTGAGAGCATACTTCGCTTCTTGTTTTTTGTTGCAAAAAATTAGAGTCTCAGTAAGTCTGTTAGCCAGAAGGATCATCTGTTTGGCTTCATCAGAAGATCTAGGCTTCATCTTCGCCAACCCCAAAAGAATCGAGTCAAGCATTTTCATTCTATTCACACCGCCTGCGTCTAAATGCTGAGTCGTTTCAAATGGGCTCCATTCAGCAAAACCCTCATTCAAATCAGACAGTGCCGCAGAATATTTTGCAAGCCGTACTTGAAGCAGACTGCGCTCCAGCATTATGTCTCTCTTCAGTTCCAAATCGGAGTGCTTCGCCAGCAAATCCAGTGCAGTCTCAAAATCTCTTTGCGACTCGGAGAACTTTCCATTAGTGCACTCTGCTTTTGCTTTCAATGCTATGCATGCAGCCTTGTTCGACTGGACATTATCCGGCTTAAGCCGATCGCACAAAGTAACAAGTTTAGCGTAAGTTTCTTCTGCTTCCAGACGATCTTCTTCTTTGCCAGAGCTCAGCTGCCAGCGGGCCAGTTCACGAAAACCCTTGTATTTCAAATAATGGTCCAAGCCGTCACGCTTGAGCCTGTCTTTCAACCGTTGAATATTGTTGCTTATAGATACTTGTTTCTTCTGGGCAGGTGTTTTGAACGCCTCAGTCTGAGACTCGGGTCGAGCCAGGCTTCGGTAAATAAGAGCTGAAGATCCGACGAAAAAAAGAAGCGCACCCGCCGTCAGGACGGCGGCTAAGTTATTCTTCGTTCTTGACGCAGACATAAGCTTGGGCACGCGTTCAAGAGTAATCCCTTCCAATACCTCATTCAAATGCGCGGCAAATGCAGACGCGGACTGCGGGCGTTGAGCCGGATCTTTAGCCAGAGCCCATAAAGTTACTTCCGCAAGCTCCTTTCGAATGTCGATTCTTCGACTCAACTCAGACACTGTCGGTGGTGGCTCCATGCTGTGCTTTTGCATCAGCTCCAGTGCCGAAGTTCCGGCAAATGGCGGTTCTCCGCAAAGACATTCGTACATTACACAGGCGAGTGAATATAAATCGGAGCGCCCGTCAAGAGTTTTCCCCAGACATTGCTCCGGACTCATATAAGCCGGCGACCCAAGTAAAAATTCCGATCCCGTAAGCTTTTGGCTATCCGCAGTTCCTTCTGCGAAAGCTTTTGCAATTCCAAAATCAACAAGCTTAACTATTTCAGAATCCCTCTCATTTTTGCAAATCATGATATTTGCAGGCTTGATATCACGATGAATCAAGCCCTTTTCATGAGCTTCCGAAAGTGCTGAAAGAACCGGCAAAAATACGTCTTTGAATTTTTGAAGCTGTAATACACCGTTGACTCTCAATTCTTCCGCAAGCGAGCAGCCATCGAGATATTCCATGAGCAGGTATGGTTGTGCGTCATTTGAAACACCGAACTGGATAATTTTGACAATATTGGGATGCTCAAGACTGCTTGTTAGCTTTGCTTCCTTTCGAAAGCGCCTGACGCCCTCTTGGTCTCTAATTCCGGACAGAACCTTCAGAGCCACGATTCTGTCCATCTGCGTCTGGCGTGCTTTAAAAACAAGCGACATACCGCCCCTGCCCAGAAGCTCGAGAATTTCTACATTCTCAATTTTGGGAAGACTTTCTTTTGGAACTGAGCTTAGATCCGGCATTCGCTTTGGCGAGCTTATTCGGTGTTTACTTATGGTCTATGCCCTTTGAAAGGGCAAGGTATGCTCTTCAAATGATGATTGGCTCAGATCCACCGAGGAAGCTGCTAGAGACGTGCTCCCCGGAAAAGAAGTCTTTCAAATTTTACTATCTCTTATCGTATCTTGGACGAACCCGCTTTATTCACGGAAGTGATACCAAAGTAAATTGAAATGCCCTGTCAGTTGGCTCAGAATCTGTGTTTAC
>JAIEPM010000651.1 GCA_019748395.1 Candidatus Obscuribacterales bacterium | reverse complement strand
AGTCTCGTGATGCCTCTGCCGCTGGCTGTGGCAATCCTCTGCAGTCCTTTTAGAGAATTTTTTACAACCAGAGCTGTCGAGCCGGTCCAGCTTGCCGCCACTGTCGATAGATCAGTACCTTCATTGACTTGAATTGTGGAAACTATCAATTCAGCAAGATCTCTGTGATCGCTCAGTCCAATAGCACGCTGTCCGAGCAGCTCTCTCCACGGTTTTTTGACATTGTCCATATTGAATCTGCAGCCGTTGCCTTCTTCAATGATGATGTGGAAAATCTCCCAGTCTTTAGAAGCCAGAGCAAGGATTTCTTTGCTGCTCATGTCCTTTTGCAAATTATCATTGAGAAACTTGCGAGCGTGGGCGGAGCTTAGCATGGGTGGCGGCGGCTCGTCGCCGACTGTAAATAAGTAACCCTTTCTGTGTCGCTTCAGGATCGCATCGCATCTGGTGCGGGTTGCTGCGAAATACCAGGGCAGATTGTAACTTTCAAAGTTATTGCCGCCGCCTCCGCCTTCTATGTAGAACTTGCTCAGTTGTTCGACTAGACGCATATCCGTTTCAAATTGAGTTACTTGCAAGGGTGCCTGGTCATACCAGGCATCGCCGACTGCCATGCACATCATGTGCGGGTCTGTAACAGGTTTTCTCAATAGAATTTCCTCGATTATAAGTCCCAGTCCCTTGCGAATGAGAGTCTCGGCCAGATAGCCCATCGAACCTGTGTTGTCTACGGCAACAATGATAGGTGTGGATAACGGATTGAGGTCCGAATCGCATGATTCTCGATAAGTGATTTCGGCAGGATCAAGTGCGGCATGCATTCTCTTTGCAAATAGATCTCTTGTCGATGTCGATGCCGTGCTTGCTACATAATCGTCCCAGTCTTCCGGGTTCCATCTTGCTGTACCCATGATTAGATCTCCTTGTATAAGTCGCGGCTTTCAAGTTTCATCGGTATAAAACTTGGGCTGCCGAAACAGTCTTCCAGTACTTCGTATTTCCATTCTCGATAAGCCGCGCGCGCGTTATCGGGGGCTGCTCTGTGCAGCCACTCGCTCATATGGCGAGGAATGCTTTTATCTGTTCTCAGGCTGTTTGTTTGTTGATGCCCGAGTAGTTCGCAAGCAAGAGCTTTGATCAATTCAATGTCTGCTCGGGGGTCTGCCTTCTTCTGCAAAAGAATGTCTGTCGGCATGAATTTCATGCTTCGATCAGGCAGGGCTTCCAGTCTTTCACCTATTCTTGTTGCATAGCACCAGCCACCAAGCAGCATGGCGCTGTGTCTTAACGGTGAAATGAAAACTGTTTCCGCTGAAATGGCGTTATGGGTTAGCTTCGCCCATTCGAGATAGGATGCGATGTTCCAGAGATTGTTTATGATCCAGCCAATATGTTCTATGGGTTCGATACGATTGTGATGATGTTTCAGAACGTCAGCAAGCAGCAGCTGGTCCGGCGTCTTCCGTATGCAGATTATGCCTGCATTTTTTGTGACGAAAGAATCTTCAATGAGCGGCAAGCAACGAGTTATTTCTGCCGCCATGCTCTCGTTGCTGAATTGGAATTCGCGCATCTGTCGGCGAGCTTTGTGAAAGAGATCCGAAAATTCATTTCTGATTTCAAAGCTGACTCTATGCTCATCTATATACATGTTGCCTAACTCGAATTGGCGAAGACTTTGATATCTAATTGATTCAATGCAGCCGTTTTCTCTGGCAAATTTACGGATGCCCGGCTCTTCCTCCTCAATTTTCTGGTAGGGTTCTTCCCAGTTACCGTCTTTGAGTTTTTGCTGAGCTTCTTTGTAGAGCTGGACGATGTGTGTGAAAACGGCTGTTGCATCTTCGGTTTTGCTGCTGTCTGGATGAAAGCGTGATGCCAGGGCTCTATACTCTTGCTTTGCTTCTACTGAAGAGCGAGAAAAAAGCATCTCCGGACTTTGGACGGATAAGACTTGCTCAGCGGATAGGAGACTGATATTTCGCATACTTTTCATGCTCCGGGACGAGTTTCTTCCAGGCGATTCCTGTCGGAAGCACCGGCTAGAGATTGATGGCAGCTGTTTTGCTGCCACTCTTGCTTGGAATGAGCTTTTGGAATCAGAAGCCGATTTCTTTGTTAATTAGCTTCTATTTGATTCCGGGGTTTTAACTTTTGTTCTTTTGAAGAAAGCGTAGAATCAACGATTACTATCATAAACTCACCTGTCGCTGCTGTCAATGGTCGCTAATTCCTTTTGCAGTCTGTTTTGGGTAAGAAAGATGAAAAACAGGACCTTTTCGGATGTTTTAAAAGCTCAACCGATATCGGTTGAGCTTTGCGGGATTACTGTTGGTCTCGTGATTGCGACGATAAGTCGGCTCTGGAAAGCAATGTCTCCAGGGCTTATTAAATCGGTTTTGACTGAAAGCTTTTGCCGCTCCCTCTAATTCGGGACGTAGCGCTCGTACGCGGCTCGAATATCGGGATTGTTAGGGTCTTGTTCGTGGGCTGTGCGGATTTCCTTTTCGCCTGCTTTGCGCTGGCCGAATTTTTCAATAAGCAAAAGTCCGAGTCTGTTGTGTGCTTCGGAGTCGGCTAAGTTGATAGCAATTGCTTTGTTATATTCTTCCTGGGCTTCCGTGTATTTCTTGAAAAATGTTTGTTGGACATATCCAATGCGTGTGTGATAGCGCGATTTGCTGCCGTCAGCTTCGGCGGCTTTCTTAAGGTGATCAAGAATCAAAATCGGCGGATTCTCTTTTGGTCTTTCCAGCAAAAGCATTGCCAGTTGATAGTGCGCCTCTGCGTATTTGGGATCTATTTGTAAGGCCTTTTCATACGACTGTTTGGCTTCGGCATAACGTCCCATGTTTTTTTGATAAAGCTGTCCCAGTAAGTTGTAGGCAAGAACCAGATTCGGATCAAGCGTAAGGGCTTTCTTTATATCTGTTTCTGCGCCGGGAAAATCTCTATAAAGTTCGGCCTTGATGCGCGCAATTCCAACCTGAGCCATGGCGTTGCGAGGGTTTGTCGCCAGCGCTTTTTTGAATTGATCGTAGGCCTCGTCATAGACTGATCTTTGCAGGATCAAAAGATAGCCCAGCTTTACTCTTGCTTCGTCTAAGTCCGGATCTAGCTTGATTGCAAGTTTGTACTCTTTTTCTGCTTCATCCTGCCGGTTTCTTTCGTCGCTCAAAAAGCGTGCAAATACAAAATGGCAGTATCCGACATTTGGACCCAATTCCAGAGCTTTATGAAACTCGTTTTCCGCTTCAACTGCTTTGTCTTTGTTCGCGGAGAGAATAGTGCCCAGTTCTGCATGAAGGACGGGGTCGTTAGGTGTAGTCGAAATGCCTTTGCGCACTTCATCTTCGGCCAGGCGCATTTCCTTGCGCGAAGCTAGAATTCTTGCAAGTGCAAGATGCGCCGAGCTGTCGTCAATGTCTGCTTCAAGAGCTTTCCTGATGAAGCCTTCGGCAAGATCATTCTTGCCTTGTTTGCTGAGCAGTCCCGCTAATCCCATATATGACTTGCCGTTCAGGCTATTGAGTTCGATTGATTTTTTATAGAGCTGTTCTGCTTGATCTTGACGGTTCAGGTATTTATCGTTAATTAGAGCCATGTAGTAATAAGCCATGGAACTTTCCGGGTCCAGAGTTACGGCTTTTTGTGCCTGACGCAGAGCTTCATCGATGTTGCCCATGCGCATGTAGGCACGTGCCAGGCGCTCGTGACCCTGCGCCGAATCGTCGTCGTTGATTACTGCCTTTTTTGCACTCTCATAAGCTTCATTGAAGCGGCTTTGAGCGTCATAGACATCAGCCGAAACAAGACGGGCTTCGACTGATTCAGGATTGGCTTTGACCGCGGATTCCAGTTCATGTGATGCGTCCCAGAGTTTGTTTGCATCAATAAGACTGCGAGCTATACGCATTTTTTCGCCGTAAGTGCTGAGATCTGCTGCGGCTGACGATTTACCTGCGTGGGTTGTGTCGCTGCTAAGTGGTACTGTAATTGGTGCTTGATGAGTTTCGCTCGGGCTAGCCCCCAAAACCAGTGACGGACCGCAAAAACTGCCGGACATCATTGGTGTTTGTACTTCTCCCTTGTCTCTTAAAACAGATTGCTGGACCTTCTGCTTCATATTATTGAAAGCTTGATCGATGCTTGGGCTGCCTGATTCAAGCGCGTTGATCATATACTTAGTGAAATAACTGTTGCGAAGTTCATCGGACTCCCATGAACGTTGATCGGGCGCGCTTGAGGTAATAACCAGGCTGCCGATACCTTGAGCCATCGCGCCGGAGTCTACGTTGCTTCGGGAAATGCCTTTATGGCTCTCTCCGCCTGCACCGCTGTAGCAAGTGTCGAGAACCAGGAGAATTCTGTTTGTATGTACTCTTTCTTTAATGATGCGCAGGAGCTGCTTCATTTCAAGTCCGGTTGCAAATAGTTTTCGCACCTGCGTGTCGTAGGCAATTACATAATTGACACCGCGAATGTCTGCTCCGGCCGGCGAACCATGAGTTGAGAGGTAAATTACAACTAAATCGTTTGGATTGGCGGCATGTGGTAGAAAAGAATCACCGAGCATGTCCATGATGTTGACTTTGTTGGCGTCTTCATTCAGCAGCAGTTTGACATGGTCTTTTTGAAACTTCCCCTTAGTGGGATCAACCAGGTAATCGTAAAAATCTTTGGCGTCCTTTGCAGCATATTTCAAAGTAGGAACTTGCGGATCCGCAAATTTGCCCACGCCGATGACAACCGCCCACTTGTCGCCGATTGGAGCCGAGCTCTGGATGCGGGGAATTACTTTAGAGCCGCTTTTCGACTGCGCAATAACAGCTTCAGAGCCGCTGAGCATCGAAATTATCAAAAGCAGAATGCTGCCTTTGATTGCTAAACCTGCTTTCTGTCGCGGTTTCATATTCTGAATCGGCTCCTTTTGAACTTTTGCGAACTAGGTGAATTTATGGGCCGCATATTGCGGCTCAGGGCGTATGCATTAATGCAAGGTCCACGCATAATTCCAGCGCCGGATCCTTTTGAACCAATGTTGTGACGGCATCATTCGGATCGGCTTGACTGCTTACTAGAACACCGTTGTGTTGCTTTTGCTTATCAACTTGTGTTGCAGTCGTTGTGCTTTCGTTTGTTTGGTCGATGATTTTTCCATCTTGATTTGAGTAAGCAAGCACTACCGATCCTGGAATCAGATCTTTGGAGCCATTAGCGGCTGCGGCAATTAAAACGGGCTTTTTACTTTTATCCGCAAAAAATTTGCTTGCATTAATTGTGTTTCTTGACAGTATGAGCATCAACCTTTCCGTGCCCGGATTCTGATCGAAAGTCAGGAACCCTTCCTGAGGAAGTGAGTAGTCCGAGCCTGCTTTAAGTTTGTTATTGTCACGAAACCGGGGGTCCGGAAATAGTATTGACTGCTCGCCGCCGCTGCCTTCCTTCAAAACTATGTATGCAAAAACATCGGTATTTGGTTTTACGTGAATGCGAATACTGTCGCCGGTTTTAAATGCAAACTTGTTGCTCACATTTGTGCTTTTACCGTCGCGTTTCAACTCTATCCAGTATTGCATTCCCGTGTTGAGAACAACCTTGGGGTTACTTTGTTGCTTGTAAAAAAGATCTTTGGCGCCGGAGTCGGCTGCGGTAGCATTAATGGCAAAGAAGACCCCTGCCATTGAAAGGCTCATGAAAGATAAGATGAATCCCTGTTTCTTCAAGGGCTAATCTCCGGCTGAATCCTGATACTATTGCTATAGTTATAGTTCAAGTAAACTAATAAGCTTCACCAAAGAGAAGTTTAGCATTCTAGATGCTCAAATTCAGAACATTTATTTCCCGTTTAACCCTTGCGCTTTCTGTCTTTTGCGCAACTGCCGATCCTGAATTCCCTGGGATTGCTGCGGCTGCTGCAAACGATACTCTTGTATTCAGTCAAAATCCGCCTGTGATTTCATGGGGTGCCGAAAATAAAAGTCCGGAACTTGTCTTTTTGTGTATTCACGGGCTCGGATTGCATAAAGGAGCTTATGACGATTTCGGCAAATTGATGTCCTCAAAAAATATTGCAGTTTATGCAGTCGACATGAGAGGTTTTGGAGATTGGCATCTAAACGGAAAGGACGAGCTGGATCTCAATCAATCGCTAAACGACATTAAAGTCACACTCGAAGCACTTCAAAAGAAATATCCAGGTGTTCCGCTTTTCTTGCTGGGCGAATCGATGGGCGGGGCAATCGCCTTGCAGGCTACTGCTTTGTACCCCGAGCTTGTGAACGGCCTGGTTTCCTCCGTGCCTTCGGGGGATAGATTCAGTGGTCTGGGGGATGATCTTAAAGTAGGCTTTCATGTCCTTTCCGGCGGTTTCTCGGGGCGCTTTAATGTAGGTAAGCATGTGGTTGAACATGCCACTAACTTGAACGAAAGTTTGAGAAAACGCTGGTCTGATGATCCGGCAGCTCGCACCGATTTCTCACCAAATGAGCTGATTGCTTTTCAGTCTTTCATGGAAAAAAACAATGCCAGTGCCGCTGCCGTAAAAAATACTCCTGTTCTGGTTTTGCAAGGTGCTCAAGATAAGCTGGTAAGACCGGGCGGCAGTTTTAATATATGGGATCATCTTGCCTGCGCCGACAGGACTTTTGCGGCAAGCAAGTCTTCTGAGCATTTGATTTTTGAGTACGGTCAGTACAGTCCTGATGACATCAATTATTTGATGGATTGGGTCAAGAAACATCTTCACCCGATTAGCGATCAGGCTTTAACTGCAGAGCCTGAGTCGAAGTCGAGACCTCAAGTTCCCGGAAAAGACGAGTTGCTTGCGAGTGCCCCACAGCTCATAAAAACACAAAGCGGCACGGTGCAAAATGTATCTGCGCTGAGTGCGAGTTCCAAAAATGAGAAAGCCGGAATTTCATACTGGCTTGAGCTTCTCCGTGATGGAAAGCATTATCGCTGCAATAACAAAACAGTTTTTCATTCCGGAGATGAAATTCGCATTCATGTGAGCAGCAATATGGATGGTTATGCTTATATTCTAATGAAGCAAGGTTCAAGCGGTGCTCACGCAGTTCTATTTCCCGACCCCCGAACCGGCAGAAATAATGCGATGACTGCACTAAAAGATTATGCTTTCCCCAGCGCCAGCTGGTTGAAGTTCGATAATAAGCCGGGCAAAGAAAGAGTTGCTTTGATTTTTTCGGCAAGTCCTCTTGATCCGGATAGCAGCAAGTATTTGCAAAACAGTTCGGCTGTGCTTGTTTCTGCAGATCGAAGCGGCGCTAAAGATCTCTGTCCAACCAGAATGCAGATTTCTTGGGATGATCCAAACCCGCTTATTATGCCGTCTCTCAGCTCAAGTTCTAGTTTGGCATCCAATACGAGCATGGTGAAAGTTTCGCAAAAAGATAGTTCTTTAACGCTCTTATCTGTTGATATTGAACTGGAACATCAAGAATGAAATTTATTGATTGTTTTTGTGCCGCATTTTTTTCGGCGACATTTGTAATTGCACAATCCTGGAATTCGGCGCTTGCTCAAAATACTGATAAATCGACAGCCGCAAAAATAGAATTTACCAAAATTCAGGATCTGGATCCCAATAAAAAAGCTTTGAATAGACCGGTGCGCCAGAAATGGGGCGTTGTCATCGGCATCAGTAAGTTTGCAGATCGTCGTTTGAACACAGAGCAGGGATTCAGTAAATCAGCGCGAGCCTTTTACGATTATTTGCTCAGTCCCAAAGGTGGGCGTTTTCGCGCCGATCACTTGCGATTACTTACAGACGAAGCTGCAAGTGCTCAAAGTATAAATAATTCATTTGCCGACTCCTGGCTCGGTAAACTGGCGGAGCCTGATGATCTCGTGGTTGTTTATATCGCCACCAGAGCTTTTCCTACAACTGACGGCAGCAATTACCTTTGTTCATATAACTGTTCGATGGACAATATTTACGGCACCTGTTTGTCGATTCAATCTCTCATGGACAGTCTTAGAAAGCAGGTCAAATCGGAAAGGATAGTTCTGATCCTTGAATCAAGCGGAAGTGGTGCTGTTGATCTGGCGTCGGCTTCTAAAAGCAATTTATCGTCTCTGAATCTTGATCTGGAACGGGTGGCTCTGGGCAAAGGCTTCATTGTCCTTTCATCAAGCAAGCCCGAGCAACTGAGCTGGGGGACGCTTTTTACGGACAACCTGATCAATGCTTTAAAAGAAAAAG
>JAIEPM010000079.1 GCA_019748395.1 Candidatus Obscuribacterales bacterium | reverse complement strand
AAGCGAAACAGCACTTATCAATAGCCGCAGCCGCAAAAAGAATCTTGTCAGCTCTCCGCCCTTGCTGAAAAATCGCAACGGCAAGAATCTAAGCCGCCTGGTGATCTGGCAAACAATCAAACGCCTTCTGGAAAAGGCCAAAATCAAAAAGAATCTCTCGCCGCACTCGTTGCGACACAGCTTTGCCACTCATTTGCTGGAAAACGGCGCCGATCTCCGGGTCGTACAAGAGCTGCTCGGGCACGCCAGCATAGTAACAACCCAGCTATATACACATATAAGCCGCAAGCACTTAAAGAAAGCCTATATGAGCGCGCAACTAAAACTAGACGACCTGGCCTTCGCCAGAGCTGTGGAAGCCGGAACGCTTCATTCAAAGGACTGATTCAGCCGAACTTATCAAGAGCCAGTCCCCGAATCCAGGCTAAAACAGGCAGAAATCGAGCAAAAGCGTTCTTATCGACTTGAACTAATTCAAAATTAATCTTGAAAGAAGCCCGGGTCTTGACTGGAATAGGGTAACTTTAACTCAGGTTGCAAGGTCTTTTTTGCATCCTAGGTCCGCAGTAGTCAAAATCGACAGCTCTGGGTTTGAGCAGCAGCTCCCCAGCAGATTTGCAAAGCTGGACCAAATCACCGTCAAACAACAGCGAGTATTTTTAATGCGACAAAAAAAAGGTGAGGGCACCAAAATCGCCCAGGCAGCCAAGGAACTTGGTGTCACTTCGGTCACTATTCGACGTTATATAACTGAATTCAATATAGAAACTACTGCCGACGAAAATGGAATCAAAGTTCTTCCAGTGCAAGCCATGGAAGAACTGCAGGAAATTCGCAAACTCAAAGAAGAAGGTCTGACCAATCCGAAAGTTTTGGAAATCCTGGAAGAATCGCGCTCTAAAGTTTCCGAAAAGCCGAAAGCAAAAGAGAAAGAAAAGGCCGAACCGGCAGCCAAACGCGTAACACGCAAAGTCCAGGAAACAGCGGCTGCCGCTCGACGCAAGGCCAAAGAAATTGAAGTAGAAGAGGAAGAAGAAGCCGCCGAAGAAGAGGAAGCAGAGAGCGAGGAAGCTGAAAGCCCTGCACAGCAAAAAGCCGACTCTGAAGAAGAATCGGAAGGCGAAGAAAGCGAAGAAGGCAAAGACGAGGTGCCGACGGCTATTATAAGCGCCGACGGCAAGTCGAAATATTCACTGACCTGTCAAACTTGCCAGAAAACCTTCGAGCACATGAACCCTCGCTTGAGAGACTGTCTTGACTGTTACAGAATCAAACGCAAAGAAAGACGCCGTGGCGGTGATAAGCACAAAACAGTTATTCAAAACCCGCTTGCGCAGCAAGTCGTAAATAAAAATCAGCAAGCTCAACTCGACAAGCAACAAGCCTACAATAATGATGCTGAGCCCATGGCAGCCACAGCAGCGGTGAGCGCACCGCAAGCCAGACCTGAAGCCAAGAAATTCTCAGTGCGTGAGCAAATCAATTTTGCGCCGGTCGGCACCACTCCGCCAATCTATCAGCGTTCGCAAGTGCGCAGTTATCGCAAAGCCATCGAGGAAACCCGAGGCATTACTTCCAACCTGAAGCGTCGCCTTGAGCGCCCGGATTTGCCGGAAGCCGAAAGACGTTTTCTCGAGCAAATTTATGCCTACCAGCTTATTTTGCACCAGGGCTGGAAGCACCTCGCCGAATACAGACAGGGCGACAGCGGCGGCAGCAAGCACGAAGGCTAAGCTCAAGAAAAAAACTAGAAGGGCTCCGGCATGGAATTCAATGGATTGCTTGACGGAGCAAGCTGCGAATTAAATGGGTCGGCGTCGCTGCTGAGCCCGGGAACGGACTGCTGTGGACGCGGGGCCTGGTATTGACCCACAGGGTCGGACCCGGCGAGCCCCGGCACCGCAACCGGTGGCAAACTCGAAGACATGGTCGGCTGCATTCCAGAAGAACCGGGAGGCAAAGCCGTTGCCACAGGCTGAACTAGCTGTTCCGGAATAACAAGTGTTTTGTTGAGACGAATCGGCAAAGCTTCGCCCTGATCCATATAAAAATCATTGCCGCGATAACGCTTGGCATAAAGAAAGCCCACGCCATTAGTAAACGAGCCCATCATCCCTGAAATCTGATTGCCGGTGTCTTTAATATCAAATCCCAGATTTTTCTTTTTCGGGGCGTTGGCATATGCATGGTTTGGATTCTGCGCGATGAAACCGGCAAAAGGCAGATGCGAGCCGTCAGGCAAAACCAGAGATTGCAAGCTTACTTGCACGGAACCGGGCACGCCATGCGATTTGGCACGGGAAACAGAGGTAACGGCTCCGACAATTTTGCTGCCGCGCGGAATAATTTGCATGCCGCTTGCCACATAACCGTCTTCAAGCGTGATCGCAAAAATATCGCCGGCTTTACTGGAAGCCGAAGACACCTCATTCTCAAGAATGCCGGTAAGTACAATTCCGGGCTGCAGCCGATTCAGAAAGCCGGTCTGATGCCCGCCTGTCCAGAAGTTGTTTGTCATTTGAGGCGGCACGCCTGTATGCAATTGCCCGGGCATCTGCCCTGGCTGGAAAGTCCCGTCTTGTTGGGGCGGCAGGGTCGGATGCTGTATTTCCCATTGCGAACGGGAATTTGCCGGCAGAGCCGCCGAAGCAAGAAAAATTGATAAGGAAAGAGCTCCAGCACTTAAGCGAAGGTTTCGATCTAAGGACATTCTTTTGCAGGCTCCAGATATAGATATAAGGAGTCTAAGCAATATTGCTTGAGACGCCTATGTGAAGAATACGAAGCGTGCTAAGATTCAATACTTGTCTGCCTTCGGGTGGATAATCAGGCTTCGAATTTAAGGCCTGTCGGCAAGCAAAAACCTTGCAAGACATAGCTTTGTTCTGCTTGAAAATGTTGACCCTTGCCTGCCAAGCAGGCCGCACAGCCCACAAGGGAGTTAATCGTGTCAGATAATTTGAGAAAATATGAAACAGTTTTCATCGTCCGTCCTACTCTCGATGATGAATCTGTAGATCGTTGCGTCGCCACCGTCGAAGAATATTTGAAAGCTCAGGGCGGCAAAATTCTTTCCACAGACAAGAAAGGTCGCAAAAGACTTTCTTATGAAGTGAAAAAACTGCGCGACGGATTTTTCGTGGTTCTGCGTTATGAAGCCAAGCCTGAATCAATCACGCCTTTCAAGAGACAGATTCAGCTGAACGAAGATATCATCCGCTCAATCACGGTTACCCTTGAAGAAGAAGCACTGCAAGTAAATCTTTAATCGGGTCCGCCTAGCAAATCAGGGAGACAGAAAATGAGCAGTCTCAGCAAAATTGTTATCTCAGGACGAGTTATTCGCCCACCGGAAAAGCGCTTCACGCCCAACAACAACGTGGCTGTAACCGAGTTCGCGATTGCTGTTGAAAGCAACCCACGGCAGGACGGCAGCGTTGAGTCGCATCCGGTCAAAATCATTGCCTGGCGAGACCTTGCCGAAAAGCTCGCCAGCGAATTGAAAAAAGGCGACCTGGTTGCGGTGGATGGTCGAATTCAATTCAACCAGTACACCAACTCGGAAGGTCAGCGTCGTCGCGATGTGGAAGTAGAAGCAATTGCTGTCGACAATTTGTCGGCTGCACTGGCAGGCGGCTCTCCGGCAGCGGCACAAGAAAGCCGCAGCGTAGTCAAAGCCGGTGCTAAAGCAGCAGCCAAAGCCGAAGCAGCGCCCGATGATCTCGACGCCCTCTTTGCAAACGAAGACGAAATCCCGTTCTAAAGCGGGCTTCCTGATTTGAAAATACAAATAAGCAGCGCTTTTTAAGCGCTTTATTTGCCATAGTCATTTTTGAGGACAATTAAATGTCAGCATTGAGAAAAGAACGCAGCGAGTTATCTCGCGGCAAAAGACCCTGCAAACTTTGTCAGGAGAAAATAGTACAGATAGATTACAAGGACGCTTTTAAGCTGAAACGCTTTCTTTCCGAACAGGGAAAAATTGTTTCGCGTCGTATTTCCGGTAACTGCGCCGAACATCAGAAAGAAGTGACACTTGCAATTAAAAGAGCCAGAGAAATCAGTTTGCTATCGCTTGACTGAAAGTATTCCGTCATCTTTCTTAAAAAGCGCTGCTGTTAAATACGGCTTTCAGGCAGTATTGGAACAAATTTCGATCTGCCCTGTCAGGTAGTGGACCTCGAAATAGTCCCTGTTGTAAGATTAGACCATCGCGCCGAAGTGGTGAAATTGGCAAACACGCTACGTTCAGGGCGTAGTGAGCGCAAGCTCTTGTGGGTTCAAGTCCCACCTTCGGCAATTATTTTTAGCGCGATGGAGTGAGAACGAGGAAAGCTTGACGAATTCAGGACCAATAGGACAGGGACCCGGAGCTCCGGGAGGACCAGCAGGTCAACCAGGACGTGCCGATGGCAGAAAAGAGTTGCCGCTGCTCAACGAGAGAATCAGAGACAGAGAAGTACGTCTGATCGATGAAGAAGGCAACCAGCTGGGCATCAAGCCCACTAGAGAAGCTCTCAGTATTGCCCGCGAAAAAGGTCTTGATCTTTTCCTGGTGCAACCGGACGCAAGCCCGCCCGTCGCGCGTATCATGGATTACGGGCGCTTCAAGTTCGAACAAGAGAAGCGTAATCGCGAAGCCAAGAAGAAACATCACATCGTTGATGTCAAAGAAATTAAAATGCGCTACAAAATCGAAGACCATGACTACCAGGTCAAACTTCGTCATGCGCAAAAATTCCTGCAAGACGGCGACAAAATAAAAGTTTTGATAATGTTGCGCGGACGCGAAGTTCAGCACAAAGACCTGGCGATTCAGCTAATGGCTAGATTCCTCAAGGAACTCGACGATTTAGCAATCGTTGACAGAGAAGCAAAACTGGAAGGGAAGAGTGTTATCATGATCCTTTCTCCTAACCCCCAGAGGGCTAGGACTTCTGGCTAAATGCCAAGAGAGATGATGTTACGCATCGTCTCCGGCAAATACCAGTCGGAATTCTTTTCGGGAGTTCGCTTATGCCAAAGATGAAAACGAACAAGGCTGCAGCTCGCCGCTTCAAAATCACCGCTACCGGTAAGGTTTTGCACAAGCAGGCAGGCAGACGCCACCTCAACGAATGGAAGTCCGCCGACGTAAAGCGTAAGCTGCGCGGCTGGGCCGAAGTTTCGCCGGCAATGAAACAAGCAGTGCTGGAAATGTTCCCCTACAAAAAATACCTGCGCTAAACGCATAAAGCGGCAACTTGACGATGCTCAGCATCGTTAGAGCCTGCTGCTAAAGCTCGAAGTCTAAGGGACTCTCCTCCCCGACGGCGTTGAAGAGCTTGCATGTGGATGGCGACTAGCAAATTGCAAGAAGGAGAAGTAATGGCTAGAGTCAAACGTGGAAACGTATTAAAGAATCGCCACCGGAAAATCCTCAAGTTCGCTAAAGGATTCCGTGGTTCGAAATCTACTTTGTTCATCGCTGCAAACCAGGCATTGATTCAATCCTGGCGCAACATGTACCGCGATCGTCGCAAGCGCAAACGCGATTTTCGCAGACTGTGGATCACACGTATCAATGCAGCCTGCCGCGCAAACGGCATCAGCTACAGCGTGTTCATGAATGGTCTGAAGAAAGCAGACGTCAATTTGAACCGCAAAGCTCTTTCAGAGCTGGCGATAAAAGATCCGACAGCTTTCGACAGCTTGCTCAAGCTGGCTAAAGACAAGCTTGCCCTAGCCGGCAAGTAAAGCAATGAGTGTTGCAAGTGGGGGCGTCACTATAGAGTGATGCCTCCTTTGCTTATGAATGACTTTTTCCAAGTGGCATTTCATGAAGATCAACAGCATTTGCAGCGAGGCAAACAGCACCCTTAAAACAATCCGGGCTTTGCACAAAAGGCAGAACCGGGAAAAAGAAGGGCTTTTTCTTCTGGAAGGTTCGCATTGTTTGATCGAAGCGCTGAAGCGCAAGCTGGATCTCAAAGCAATTGTTGCCAGCAAAAGCTATTTGCAAAGCGGAATTGAAGAAATAGCGGAACTTGACATTGAGCAAATTGCAGTTGTTGAAGACCGGCTATTTGAGTCGCTGGCGACAACTCATTCAAGCTGCGGCATTCTGGCCATAGCGCCCATTCCCAAAGAGGAAGCCGAGCGCTTTTCCGAATGGCAACCGCGGGTGGTGCTGGTTGCCGATGCCGTTCAGGACCCCGGAAATCTCGGCACTCTAATTCGCAGCGCTTACGCGGCGCAAGTCGGCGGTCTTGTGATCTTAAAAGGCTCAGTCGATCATTTTAATCCCAAGGTCGTAAGAGCAGCAGCCGGAGCGCTTTTTGGTCTTAAAATCATTTCAAATCTGGAAGCCACGGAGGCAGTCGACTTATTCAAACGCGAAAAAATGCGCTTGATTATCAGCGAAGCAAATGCAAACCGAAATTACTTTGACGCTAATCTTAAAGACTCGGTAGCGATTGTTCTGAGCAACGAAGGTCAGGGCGTAAATCCTCTACTCAAAGCTGCAGCAGATGAGAGCATTTCAATTCCGATGAATCCTGAAAGTGAATCGCTGAATGTTGCCATAAGTGGCGGTATTATTCTATTTGAAGCACTCAGGCAACGGCTGGCAGGTTCAAAAAACTAAAATGAGCATGGGTCCGGACGAGATAGAACTATCAAGTAAGTCCAGTGCCGTGAAGGCTGAACTGGAAGAGCTGAGACCCCATGAATTGACGCAAGCTCAAGAAGCAGAACTTGAAACCGAGCTGGATTTAGATCAGCTGCCCGAAACCGTGCCTGCGAAATTTCCACAACTTGCAGTCGAAAACGCCGCAGAAATTGCCGACGAATCTGAGGAAAGCGAAGAAGGCGACGGCAAAGTCATGACGGTTGTCGATCACCTCGACGAACTCAGGGGACGGCTGATTCGAAGCCTGGCAGTCTTTTCAATTTCGATGGCACTTTGCTTTGCCTTTGGAAGAGAAATAATTCAAGTTCTGGAAAAACCGGCCGGCGCGATGCAATTTCAAGCTCTTTCCATCGAAGAGCCAGTGCTTGTATATCTCAAAGTTTCATTCTATGCAGCCCTGGCATTGGCATCTCCTTATTTGCTCTATGAAATTTCCGCCTTCATTTCACCCGGGCTGAAAGCAAAAGAGCGACGAATTCTGGCGCCGATTATAATAGGCGGTCCGGCGCTTTTTGTAAGCGGGGTAGTTTTTTGCTACTACCTGGTTCTGCCGCCGATGCTGAGCTTCTTCAACGCTTTCAGCACGCCGATTGCACCGGTGCAGCAAAGGCTTGATTCTTATATCTCCCTTGTAACAACCATGCTTTTTTACATGGGAATTTGTTTTCAATTACCCATAGTGCTTTTTGCACTTTCGCTTGCAGGACTGGTTAACTCCAGACAATTGCTTTCATTCTGGCGTTATGCGGCAGTTGCATCATCAGTAGTGGCAGCCATCATCACCCCTGATCCGACCGTAATTTCCATGCTCATCGTCATGGGAGCCTTAATCGGACTATACTTTTTCACGATCTTATTACTGAAGGTCTTCGGTCGCTAGGAGCGCAATGGACTTCACTCTCAGCCTTTCTTCCGACTGGTTCAATTTGATGAGCATTCCGCTCATTCTTTTGACACTCAAAGAAGTTCTGCCCAACTGGAAAAGCATCTGGGACAATGAGCTGAGCATGAGCGACCGCCGCATGATAATGCGTATCGTTATTTTTCTTGCACTGCCGGTGGTGGTATTTATTCACGAACTTGGTCACTTGCTGGCGGCCCTTGCTTTGCATGTCAAAGTTTATGAGTTCCACTACGGTCCTGTAACCGGTCATGTCAATGTCGCAGCCAATATCCCGGCAGAAAGTCAGCTCTGGATAGCCGTAGCCGGTAATCTTGCCCAGATTGTTTTGGGTCTGGCTTGCCTGGCTCTTTCAACTTTAGCTCGCTCACCTGCCTTAATTTGCTTCCTTGTATATCTTGGACTTTTCGCCGTCGGCGACACGGTTATTTTTTACACCCTGCTTTCGCTGGCAAGCATATATGGAGATTGGGTGCAGATTTACAGCAACCCCTGCCATAGCCTGGTCTTCGCAGTCGGCTCAGTACATGTGCTTCTTGTTGCCCTGGTGATTTATTGCATTTACGGCACTGCGCCCAAACTCTGGTACACAAAAAAAACGATGCCGGCCTGGAGCAGCCGCCACAAGAAGCTC
>JAIEPM010000174.1 GCA_019748395.1 Candidatus Obscuribacterales bacterium | reverse complement strand
CAGGTTGTACGCCATAAATACTCTGGGTGCAGTGATTGGTTCTCTGGTCGGCGGCTTTGTATTCTTGCCTAATTTAGGTTTGCATTTAAGTACGCTTCTAACTGCAATATTGAACATTCTGATTGGGCTTGCAACTTACTTGCTTTCGCGACAGTGGAACTTGCAATCTCCTGCTATGGTCTCGGACAAAGATCCGGTTTCTGAGTCAAAATCGCCGTCCGACGAAAAATTGTCGTTAGCGGTGATTGCAACCATGATCAGTTTTGCAATATCCGGTGCGCTGGCAATGATTTATGAAGTCTCATGGACCCGCTGCCTTCTTATGGTGATCGGCTCCACAACTTACGCTTTTACAATCATGCTTTCAACATTTTTGATCGGCATATTTCTTGGCAGTTTCATATGCTCGCGCTTTGTCGATAGCTTGAAATCGCCGATTATCTGGTTTGCCCTTGCCGAAATTTATGTGGGCTTCGGTGGCTTTCTGGCGCTCAAGTGTTTCAATCTATTGACTTATGGCAACCTGGCTCTGAGCTATCAATGGGGAAAAGATCCCGGCATAAGTATGCTTTTGCGATTCCTTTCTGCAGGAGCAATTTTATTGCCGATAACGCTCAGCCTTGGAGCCATTTTTCCACTCACTGTAAAAGTCTGTGCGATCGACCTTAATAGGGTAGGAACGTCAGTCGGCAAGCTCTACGCGATGAATACTCTTGGTGCAATCGCCGGTGCCTTGCTTGCCGGTTTCCTAATCATCCCTGTTTTTGGCAATGAGCAATCACTGATCGGCACTTCTGTCGCTAATCTCTTGCTTGGGCTTTCTTTGATTATCTTGTTTGCGCCCTTGCGGAAAATCATTAAAGTCCTTTCCGCACTGGCTATGTCGGTAGTATTGGTCTGGGCTGCGCAAGGTCCGCGTTTGCTAGACCAGAGCTCAATAATATTTGCTCAATCAGAACGACGGCGTTTGAAAACTGCGGCTGAGACTTCAATTCCATCCTTCGACAAGTGGCGCGAGCAGATGGGTGGGCTTGGCAATATAATTTTCACTAAGGATGGACTCTGCGCTAATGTTGCGATATCTGTGGTTGAGCCGCAAGGCGGGCCTAAAATAACAACATTATTCACTAACGGCCATGCTGATGCTTCGGACAGTCTTGATATGAAAAATCAAGCCATGCTTGCTGTTTTTCCGTTGCTGTTTAAGCCGCAGGCGCAAGACCTTTGTGTGGTTGGCTGGGGGAGCGGTGTAACCGCAGGCTATGCCTTGAGATTTCCAATCAAGAGTCTTGTTTGTGCCGAAATCGAGCCTGTTGTTGTTGAAACCTCGAAGTATTTCCATTCTGTGAATTTTGTAGCTGAAGCTGATCGCCGCTGTCGAATAGAGCCTAGTGACGGGCGCAATTTTTTGCAAATCAGCGACCAGAAATTTGATGCCATAATTTCCGAGCCGTCAAATCCGTGGCAAGCTGGTGTTTGCAATCTTTTTACAGAAGAGTATTTCAGGGTTTGCAGAAGTCGCTTGAATCCCGGCGGCGTTTTCTCAATGTGGAGCCAGATCAACGAGATTCCCACCAAGAATTTGACTGAGGTTTTTGCGGCTCTTAAGAAATCATTTCCCTGTGTTTTTGTGCTGGAGTCAGGACACGCTGATGTTGTGGCTATAGCACTACCGGAGGATGGAAAGCTCAGTCTCAAAAATTTGACTGATGCGATGGCTTCGCCGGGTATTGCAAATGCAATTTCTCGCTTTGGAATAAATAGTGCTGATGATTTTATTGGGCGCATAAGAGTTTGCCCGGGCGGCATGGATCTTGCTGTGAAAGGCAGTTCTGCAAATTGTGACGATACAAATAAACTCGAATATGATGTGGCCCGATCTTACGAAAGTCGCTTATACGTGAGTCAAAACTATCAGTGGTTGCAAAACAACTCGGGAGAAATCTGGGAATTCATTGATTGGGGCGATTTGAATTCTGAGCATAAGGCACTGAGGATGGGCAAAATTGCCAGAGCCTGTTTGAGCGATAGTCCGCTTATGGCAAAACGCTGGGCGGAGCAGTCTCTAAAAACGAAGTTTAACGCCGATGCTCTTAGTTTGATAGCGGATATTCAAATTCTTCAGAGGGATTTTTCGGCTGCCCTGAATACTCTCAAGCAAGGTCAGAGGTCCTTTCCTGATGACGCCCGTTTTCTTGGACTTGCCGGTCTAATTGAATTTTCGGGAGGCAACTATCAGGAAGCCCGACTGCTTCTGTCGGAGGCCGCCAAGAAAAAATCTGCTGATGGTATCTGGAATTTTCTACTTGCTCAGACTTATTCAAATTTCGACTCAAGTTCTTCCGTTTCGATATTTTTTCCGGCACCTGACAGTGAATTGAGTTCAGCCAGGGTCGTTGAGTTGTGTGAGGCTGCTGTTGATAAGGCAAGATACCTGAAGCAAGCCGGCTTTTTGTTGATGCTTGCCGATGCCTACAGGCAGGAGGCTCAGTATGACAAATCTATAGTTCTGGTTTCCGAGCTTGTGAAAAGCAGACCTAACAGTTATCTTGCATGGCGGATATTGTCCGAAGACTTTCGTGCCAAAAATGACAAAGAAGATGCCGAACTCTGCGCAAAACGTGTCAATGCCATTGTTTCAAGGCTTGTGCCGGATTGTTTTGCGGCCGCGAAAAACGCCAGGCAAAAGGGTAATGAAGTAATTGCTTTGAAGAATCTGCAAGAGATATTGAAAGCAGAGCCTGATAATCAGGAAGCGCAGCAATTTTTGAAGGATTATGCAGCAGAATCTAAGGGCGCTGCCCGCCTACTTAAATGCTATAAGTTTTCGGCTAATTCGATACAATTGAAAAGTCCTCCGAGGTGATTTATGAGTTGGGCTCTTTCATCTTCAAGAATTGCAGTCGTAATGATTGCCATAGCTGCCGCCGCTGTTGCTCATTTTAGTCATTTGCAAATCAACAGACTAGTGCCCCTTTACAGCTCCGACTATCACAATAAGCGCTTTATTCCAAAGCCGAAATTAACTGCCGCCTTCTCGCTTGGATTTAATCGCTTGCTGGCTGATGTGTACTGGTTGAACTTCATTCAATACTACGGTGACTACAAGGCATGTAGGGATGAGCGCTTTAAGTACGCCGGTGATTATCTTCGATTGATCCTGGCTCTCGACAGTCACTTCATTAATGCGTATTGGTTTGCTGCCTTCGTCTTGGGCGGAGATCTCGGACAGTACAAGGAAGCCAAAGAATTGCTGAATTACGGAATAAAGGAAAATCCAGATGACTGGAGCTTGCCTTATATTGCCGGTTTTAATCAATATATTTACGCAAATGACGATAAGGAAGCGGCTAAATATTATCGACTTGCGGCTAAGGTTAAAGGCTCTCCGGCTTACTTGAACGACCTGGCCAAGATAATGGAGTCGCACGTCGCTGTAAAAATTCGAAAGGAAGTTAGAACCTGGGAAAAAATATTTCAAAACAGTAGCGGGCAGGTCAAGGAGAAGGCTAGAGATAATTTACAGCGACTCTGGTCTGAGATTTTTTACAATGCTCCCACAGAACCTATTCGAAATCGAGCTATTAACAAGCTTGCCGGCTATGAGGTAAAGCTGCTTCCGCGGTCGGCCTTGCCGCTTAAAGAAGTTGAGAACCTCGGTGCTGAGGATCAGGCTAAAACTAATGCGGATATGAATGAGCTATTGAGCGATTGACGTGCCTGGATGCTTTCATTTTATGATTTGAGGCAGAGCTTCTTATGTCCAGTTCAAAGATAACGCTTTCGCTTCGAGCCCGGAAGTGGATTTCCGCCTTTATTATTTTCCATTTGCTGAGCATCTTCTCTTCGGCGCTAAGCCTGAAAGGCACCTTGAAATACAATCCGCTCATGGCTGCTTACCTGCATTTTTTCGGTTTGTACCAGCATTGGGTTATGTTTGAGCGAGCCCCGGAAAGCAATAATTACATAGTTTTTTTACTCCAATGGAAGGATGGTCGCAGAGAGCTGATTGAATTTGCTCATATGGATGAACTAGATCAGTTAAGTCGTTTACGTATGCATCGATTTCGCAAGTTTCAACAGAGTTCTGCTTTCAATCCGGCTAATAGATTCCTCTGGAAAGACCTTTGTCTGTGGTTCTTCAATAGCTGTAACGATTCTGACAAATCTCGAATTGCTGAAATTGAATTGCTTGAAAAGGTCATTCCGTTTTCGATCAATTCAATAAATACTGAACCGAAATTCGTGCTTGTCTATCGCTTTTTCCCGTCAGCGGAGCAATCTATAAAATGAAAGCTTTGCTGGAATGCTGGAATGAGTTTTTCTTTCGCCCCCATTCGTCAGGGGCTATTGCTCTTTGTCGAATCCTTAGCGGTCTGGTGCTCTTGTTCTCCCTTTACTTGATGTATGGAGACCTGACTACCTGGCTGGGCTACGATCGTGATGCCGTTGTAAGTTTGGAAAGTTCTCTTGCCTGCTTGCCGAAATATCCTTGTCTTGCGTTACTCAACTTAAACGCGATGAACGATGACTTGTTGTTTTTCTTCTACTGGCTGGCGGTCTTGTCTGCTGCTTTCATGACCATTGGGTATCGAACTAAGCTAAGCATTGCAATCTGTTTTATTCTTTTGCAGTCGATTATGAGGCGAAATCCTTTCATTTTGAGCGGTAGCGATGAATTACTTTCGCAGATGCTCTTTTATTTGTTTCTCTCAAATTGTGGCGCATCCCTCTCGCTTGATGCTTATTTAAAAGAAAAAGCAAGGATGCCCGTGAATGACAAATCGGCTCCATGGGCTCAACGGCTACTCCAAATTAATCTCTGCTTGATTTACTTGCAGACATTCATTTTGAAACTTCAGCAAGCTGACTGGCAAAACGGCTCTGCTCTTTACAAGGTTTTTCAAGCCCGAGAGCTTCTTCATTTTCCGGTTCCGGATTTTATCTCAAGCTCACAAATAATCTGCCGGTGCTTTACATGGTCAGCATTGCTCTTTGAACTTTTGCTTCCTGTTTTGATCTGGTATCGTCCCTGGCGAAAATGGCTTGTCGTTCTGGCGATCATCTTTCATCTCTGCATGGAATACTGTTTGAATATTCCGCTCTTTCAGTATTTGATGATTGCTTGCTTGCTGACATTTGTGGACGGAGTTTATATAAAACGATTTTTCCATCGATTAAGACCTTTGCGGAAGGTCCATTCTAAAGCCTGATAAAGTTTCTTCTTGGAGGATTAGGATTGCAATTCGGACAATTTCAACTGCATATCATCAGAGAATGCACCTTTAAGCTGGATGGTGGCGCTATGTTTGGGGTGGTGCCGAAACCTCTCTGGGAAAAAGTCTCTCCTGCGGATGACTTGAACAGAGTCTCGCTCGCTTGTAATTTATTGCTCATTGAAACTCCTGCCGGGAGGGTTCTTGTCGAAACGGGAATGGGCAATCGCTGGTCGGAAAAAGAACGAGAGCGTTATGAGCTGAGATCTCTGCTTGATCATGAAAGAGTCCTTGATTCAATTGGTCTCAGTAACTCTGATGTTGATGCCGTAGTAATTTCGCATTTGCATTTCGATCATGTAGGCGGCGCTGTTATTGAGCAAAACGGCAAATTGATACCAACTTTTCCTCGTGCTAAATACTATGCGCAAAAGGGTGAGTGGGATTTTTCATTTAAAGCAAACGCCAGAGCCAGGGCGAGCTACAGAGCCGATGATTACCGACCCTTAGAAGAAGCCGGTGTTCTATGTTTGGTAGATGGGGACGCTGAGATTCTGCCGGGGGTTTCAGTAAAAGTTACAGGTGGGCATACAAGTCACCATCAAGTTGTTTGTTTTGAGTCGGCTGGTGAAAAGGGTATCTATTTTGCGGATATCATTCCTACAGCCAGTCATTTGACCCCGCCCTGGGTAATGGGCTATGACCATTATCCGCTTGCAAGCTGCGACTATAAATCAGAGTGTTTAGCTCGTGCTGCCAACGAAAACTGGCTTATTGTTTTTGATCATGAAATCGCTACTCCCTGGGGTCATGTAAAAATGAATCAAGCCGGAAAATTTGAGTGGCAGGCATTGAACTCCGAGTTTGGAAATTAGTGTAGTGATTGCATTCTTATCATAGTCATTGGCTTGCAAAGCTTTCTGAAATAGGGCTTCTGCATGATATTGTATTCACTGATTTCTTGAGGATACATAATGACAGGTTCAAATACTGAACCAGGTGCAAGCAAAAGTTTTGGCTCCAGGTTTTTGATTGTTGCCCTGCTATTTCTCTTATCCGGACTTAGCAGTCTCATTTATCAGGTTATCTGGACGAGACTTCTGGTTTTTGTATTCGGCTCCACTACATTTGCAACCTCAACCGTCCTTGCGGTTTTTATGGGAGGGCTGGCGCTCGGCTCTTTCGTGGCTGGACGATACGCAGATAACAGCAAAAGACCTTTTCTTTACTACGGTATTTTGGAAGCCATTATTGGAATATGGGCATTAATAACGCCGTTTCTTTTCAGTTCGGCTATTCCGCTCTATAAGTTCTTCTTCGAGCCCCTGCATCTGCAGGTTATCGCTTTTGGCTTGCTGCGCTTTTCCGTTGCTGCTTGTATCTTGCTCTTGCCGACTGCCTGCATGGGGGCAACTTTGCCGCTTCTTTCTTGTTTTGTGACAAAGAGTCTTGATGAAGTTGGAGATCGAATCGGCAGTCTGTATGCAATTAATACGCTCGGGGCTGTGATTGGCTCTGTGTCTGCCGGGTTCTTCTTATTACCGGCTTTTGGACTGAGTGTTACTACCTATTTGGCTGCAGCCACTAATATTTTGCTTGGTCTTGCAGTTTTCTTGTTGTCGAAGTCCAGCTGGTTTTCGTCTCCTCAGACTAAAACAGCAGTGGAGTCTTTAATTAGTCCAGATCTTGAGTCTATCCCCGAAAAGAAACATTTAGGAAGCTTGCCTCTGAGTGTTAAAGCCTGCATGTTCACTTTTGCGGCTTCAGGCGCAATTGCGATGATCTATGAAGTTGCCTGGACAAGAAGCCTGTTAATGATAATTGGCTCGACGACCTACGCATTTACTGTAATGCTTTCGACTTTCCTGATCGGAATATTTCTGGGAAGCATCATAGCTTCTCGCTTCGTCGACCGCTTAAAAATGCCGATTGTCTGGTTCGCGCTTTTGCAAATTTGTGTTTGCCTGGCTGGGTTTATTTCAATTGTTTTGTTCGGTCTCTTGCCGTATATGAATATGGTGGCCGGACTTTATTACGGCAAAAGTCCGGAAATTTCGATGCTCTGCAGATTTTTGGGCTCAGGCCTTGTTCTGGTGCCAATCTCACTTTGTCTTGGCATGATTTTTCCATTGGCCGTAAAAATTTGTGCTCGTGATTTTGAGAAGCTTGGTGCATCGATTGGAACTCTGTATTCGATGAACACAGTCGGTGCGATTATAGGAGCCTTTATTGCTGGCTTCTTAGTAATTCCATTTCTTGGTTCCGAAAAAACCTTAGTTTTCTGCTCAATTGCAAACTTGATTTTGGGCGTATCACTTCTCTGCATGTTTGCACCTGTGAGGAAAAGCATAAAGATACTTTCTACATTTGCTCTACTTGCCGTTTCATTCTGGAGCAGTCAGGCTCCCGAGTTCTGGGATTACGATAGTCTTGTCTCGGCTCAATCCAAACGAAGAATTATTTCTCGCCAAAACCTGGAAAAAATTCCGAGTTTGGAAGAGTGGCACCAGATGAATGAATATTCCGGTAAGCTACTTTTCTATAAAGAAGGAAAAACTGCCAATGTAGCCATTAGATATTTCAACTCGCCGCCGTCGCATGCTCTGATTACCAATGGACATATAGACGCATCGGATCGCAATGATATGGAAAATCAAGCAGTGCTTGCTGTTTTCCCTTTGTTGCTCAGCAAGGCGCCTAAAGATGTCTGTCTGGTGGGCTGGGGAAGTGGTGTCACGGCTGGTTACGCTTTGCGCTTTCCTTTGAAAGAGTTGGTTTGTTCTGAAATCGAACCTGTTGTCGTTGAGACTTCACCTTTCTTTCATTCCGTAAATTACAAACCGGAAAGTGACGGAAGAACTATCGTCGAGCCGTCGGACGGAAGAAACTATTTACTTGGTACAGCAAGAAAATTCGACGCACTTTTGTCTGAGCCGTCAAATCCCTGGCAGGCAGGAGTCTGTAACTTGTTCACCAGCGAATATTTCCG
>JAIEPM010000226.1 GCA_019748395.1 Candidatus Obscuribacterales bacterium | reverse complement strand
AAAGACACGGAGTATGCAGTTTCATTTCTAGCCAGAGGAAAAGCCAGCAACGTTTATTTTCCGGATCTCGACGCTAATGGACTGCCCGCCAATTTACCGCCGGGCGTAAATCTCAGCACAAGCGATCTGGTTTCCAAAGATGTGGGCGGTACAAAAAAATTCCTGGTCGGTTATCAATCAATAACCAGCGCAGCCGGCATTCCCGGCTGTCCGACCACCTGGGCCGTACCGCTTAGACCGGGAGAACAACCACACCTTGTCGGGGTCAATGATTTCGACGCCAACAAAACTGCACCTTTTACGCCGACAGTACCGAATGCTTTCAAGTCGGGAGCAGAAGCCGCTTTTGCTAGAACTCAATCCAATGTCGGCATGAGATCTTGCGCAGTTGTCGGTGTTCTGAACAGAACCTTCCCGATTCAACAATCGGGCGGCACCATCATTATTGATAACGCCGGAACAAATGTGGCGGCAACCACAATTAACGATCCAGGCAATTCAATATACGCCGACCCCACCAAAATGATGAATCCGGCAGGGGTGGAAATATTCAGTGTTACCGCCAAGAATCACTTCCCGAGCGGGGAAAAAACCAGGCAGTACATGATTCACTCAAGCGACGGTGATTATCCTTCCGAAGCAATCAAAGCTCAAGCTCAAAGCACCGACAACAGCAGCGTACCGGGCAGCCCTCCCGCTGACCAGGCCAGAACCTACCCGGGTAACAACCTGCCGGACGGCATAGATCTCTGGGCGATGAAGATGCATGGACAGGCACTCTATCATTCCCAGTATCAGGAGCGCTGCACGATCATGGGCACGACTCTTGGCACCGGCCAACCCGCCGGAGCCGGTCCTGCGACCCAGATCCAGCACGTCGCTTTTTGTAATAACAAAAGCTTCGATGGCGGCGGCGGCTCGGCCAGCCCTCCGGAATGCGGAAACACACCGGCTTTTGCAGCTTTGTGTAATGGTCAAATCGGAGTGCCGAGCGGCAGCACAGGCACCACGACTTACAACAATCTGATGCCTTTAGAACAATACATTCTGGCGATTCAAGGCGGCTTCGGCGGCGGCGCCGGATGCGTCATGGTTCCAGCCCTGGGTCCTGTGGGTGGCTGCGGCTCTTCTATTGTCGGTTCAGGCATGAAAAACCTGACCGGCGGTCCGCCTTTCCCGCAAGGCACATTGAGCCAGTTGCTGAGTCAAACCGGCACCCCCAGCTCGGTTACAGACGACCTCAAAGCCAGAATGAGACAAATTGCTCCAGGCAGCAATCCAAATACAATTCTCGGTCAAACAGTCACTTACAACAAGATTCTCTACATTCAAAATGTCGGCGGCTCGCTTGTAATGACCGACCAGAAGCCAAGCAGCTTGCAGTACGACTACGAATCACAAGCAGCCAGCCTTCGACCAATCGTGTCTGCACCGGCCAACATACCAGACGGCAACACTGTTGCCGGCAGAGCCACCAGACAGGTGCGCGGCACCTGGATTTCAGGCTCCATGTGGGAATGCGGCACAGGCGCAGCAACGGGCTTGTCAGCCTCCGTGTCCAGATGGACGCCCTCCTCCGGTAAAGGAGGCTTGCTCGGGGTCTTACGCTTCGCCAACTGCCCCGAAGCGAACGGGGATGACTGGTGTTGTCCTTGATAAGCAACTGAGGCGCGCCGTGAGCGAGCCAAAACAATAGAAAAAAAACGAGAGGGGCGCTAGCATAGTAATAGCGCCCCTCTCCTTCAGGGAGTAGATTTTCAATGAGAGTAAATTACCGGCTTTTTGCACTAATTAGCTTGCTGAGCATTAGCCAGCAGCCTACGCCGGCACAAAACAGCAAGCCTGCAGAAGCTGCCAACTCCACAACAGTGACGGTTCATAGAAAAGCACCGCGAATACAAAGTCGCAATTCAGGTGGAACTGAACTAAAAATGCTGGAGAGAGCTCCGGAAATGCCGGGCATTACTTATCCCAACGGCAAATTTTTATATGGATTCAACACGGAAGTGAAAAACGGCCGTAACATCGGCGCGCGCTTTGAAGTTCCGGACAGCGGCTCTTCCGTAGTGGCCTATTACCGCAGCAACCTGAAGAATCTCGGGTGGCGAGTAACAGAAGAAGGTGTCAAAGCCAACGAAGTTGTGGCCCACAACCCTCAAAGCAAGGCAACTGTGACAATCACAGCTTATACGGCGCCAGGCAAAGCAGGCTGCGAAGTCTATTTCAGTTGCGGCATCAGAAACTAACTGCACTCTTTCAGTTTGAGCTGGAAAAATTCAGCTCGCAGCGGATTCTTGTTTTGAATCAGAGTGCTTGTCATTTCCCGATAAATACTTGCTGCTTCTTTTGTTCTTTTTTGCTCTTGCAAAAGTGAGCCGAGCTCTGCCGCAAGTTCAGGTCCAAGCACCGGATTGAAACTCTTTCCTGGTCCGGCAAGCGCATAAGCTTCTTTTAGAACCGGCAGAGCTTTATCCCCTTCTTTATTTTTCTTGAGCGCTCGACTGTAATTCAAGGCTAGCTCGGGAATTACTCCGGGATACTTCGCTTGCGCAAGTTTCAGACTGGAGGCAAAAATCGAAAGGGCTTCTTTTCTTGCACCAAGCTCACTGAGAGCAGAAGCCAGAATAAGTCGGGCGCGCAGAGTATCAAGAGTTTCTGCACCGTCGAACTTTTCACGAAGCTGAACAAGCTTGCGCAACTTATCAGGATCAAATGAGTCACCGCAGCTCTGAGACTTGCCTCGCGCATATTCATCCAAGAGCCACATCAGAGGCGGGCTATCACCTGTTCGTTTTTCTTGAATTTCAATCATATGATCAAGACAGGCAGCCGCTCGATTTCGATCAGGAATAGCCTGACAAACTTTTCTTTGCAGAACCCATTGAGGCATACAGTCAATATTGTCCGGTCCGAAACTGCGTTCAGCCAGCGCGAGTGCCTGCTGAGCATACTTGTCCGCCAGCTCTACTTTTTTCTCCTGCAAAAGCAAAAGCACACATTTATTAAGCGTCGCTATTTGCTCCTTTTGCAAAGCGTCATGGGACTGCATCTGCTTGACTGCCAGTAAGTATGAATTGAGAGCTTCTTTATTGAGACCCTTGGATTGTTCTTGCTCGGCTTGCTTGAGAGTCTCGTGCCAGAGATCTGAAGCCTGACAGGAGCACAAAACTTGAATTGCGAAAATGACCGAGATAGTCCTTTCAATTCGATTCATCACTTTATGCTTCCTTTAAGACCCATTAGAATTATACTTCGACAGGATATTCAAGACTAACGCGGTCAAGAGGAGATGCAGGTGACTGAAGTGCTTAAATTCGGAACTCCGCTTTTGCTTTCGGCGCTGATTGCAATATCAAGCCTGAGCGGCAGTCTTGCAAACAGCGAAGCGCCGAATGAAGCAGACTTGATTCAGGCAGAATTGAATATGACCAGAGATCTGGACAGAGCACTGAAGAAATTGCAGGACCTGATTCAGAGAGAGCCGAACAACCTGGAAGCACATATGACTCTCGGTAAGGTGCTGGCGCATATGGGCTACGAAAGTCTGGCGGATGAGCAATTCCGCATAGTCGATAAGCTTGATCCAAATCATCCCAATTCCATTCTTTCGATTTTTCGACACAGGCTGGAAACGCAGGGCGCGCCCGCAGCTAATGAGTATTTGCTCTATGTTCAGCGACGCTTTCCAAAAGATCCTTCCGTGATGCTCATGGAGGGGATGATCGAACGCATGCGCGGTAACGAAATTAAAGCCGAATTTTATTACAGCACCGCAATGGAAAGACACCCGGACTATCAAGGTATTGCCACTACTTTTGCTATTTTGCGAATGTCTCAAAAACGGTTTCAGGACGCAATTAAGCTGGCAGAAAGAGACATTGCTTTGAGCAAAGAGCATCCGGTGGCAAATCTGGCCAAAGGGCAGAGTCTGCTGCTTTTGGGAAATTATAAGGATGCAATTCCCTGCCTGGAAATTGCATTGAAAAACGCAGTGGACAAACGTGGTGTTGCAGACTCACTATCACGGGCTTACATCTACAATCAGCAATTCGGCGAGTCCCTGAAGCCGACAATCAGCTGCCTGGCCGAAACACCGCTTAGCGAACAGCAAACTGTAAATCAGCTCAAGAAGCGCATTTCATTCATACTCACTAAAGTAAGCGCCGATGAATTACTGAACACACTGAAAATTGCCGAACGCGAGATTCGCTTTCAACAAACCATGGCCGGAGTTTACTTTGCTTGCGCCGATGTTCTGGACAAAACCGGGCACCCAAGCCAGTCCGCCATTGCATTTGCCGAAGGAATCAAGCTTTATCCATACAACGGCCGTCCATTTATGCGCCTGGGCATGATCAAAGAACGAGCAGGCAACTACACCGGCGCCTACAAAGATTATACGCGCGCTTATCAATTGAATCCGGAAGACAGAGAAATCGCAGCTCGCCTAAGAAGAATGATTTTGCAAAGCAGCCTTAAATATGACCTGGCAGGACAGATAAAATGCATACTCAGACGATTGACGCATCAAAACATGGTACAACCTGATCTGAATTACTGAGCACGAGCATTCAGTGTTTGGAAGTTTTGACGCCAGGCACTTTAATAAGTTCGATCTCCAGATTTATCTCGGCCAGATCGCCAAGCATCAAAACATTTTTTGCGACTTCGCGATTCCAGTCCATACCGAAGTCTTTGCGATTGATTTTGGTGCGAGCACTGAAGCCCATGCGATCTTGCTTGTGATCGTCGAAAATAGGTCCTCGAGGTCCCTGGCAATCAAGTACTACAGTTTTTTTGATTCCCCGAATTTCAAGCGTGCCGGTCATCTGAAATTTACCGGGACCCAGAGGCTTAATTTCAGTGGACTCAAAACTGATCACAGAAAAATTTTTGATGTCAAAGAAATGCTCAGATTTCAAATGAAAATCGCGGAAATGAGAACCGGAATCAAGGCTTTCAGTCTCAATTTTTGCTTTAACTCTGCTGTTTTTGAGATTAGCCGAGTCAAATTCGACACGTCCTCGAATTTTCTTGAACCAGCCGGTAACCGGTGCTAGTCCTGCATGGGTTACCACAAAAATTGCCTTGCAGTGATCTTGATCATAACCCCAACTGCTAAGCTCAGCCCTCGCGGGCAAAAGCGTAGTTAAAGTTAAGAATGAAAAAAGTACTGCAAGGCTTAGAGACCAAAGTTTCAATTTCTTGCCCCCGGCTAAATCGACAGTTCGATTTTACCTGAAAAGCAGAGAGCACCGCAGCAGTCAATTCATTAAGCCGACAAACAAGGGATCCAGCTTGTAAACTCAGAGTCGTTCAACTCCATTCTTATAATCGTTTTCCTGGCCCTGTGTGCCACATAAGGATTTGAATCGAGTGTCAAAAACTCAAGCAGATCGCGACTTAAATTGTGATTCTCAGCCAGCGCATAGCGTAGATCCAGACTTTCATCTTCTGCAAGGATGAACAGAACCTCCATGGGCGTCGAAAGATCATCGGCAATCGACATTTTCAATTTCAGGTCGGCGCCCGCGACGAGACTTCGCAGCGGGATAGTCGAACTTATAAATTTGCGCCCAATTTTTTTGCCGCGTATTTTATCATTTGTGCCCCGCGAAAAAGGAACTAGAACCGGAAGCTGTTCATTCAGCCCCAAAATATCAAAATTATCCACCGCTTTATACTCCTCACAGGTCGTTTGATTTGACCGAGTGCAAATAGTGGCGGTTCAGGGTTTTCCAGGTCCAAGTTAAAAGCACACTTCTACATCCATATTTTCATCATAGCAGCAGCTTAAGCTGCTGAAGCTAACAGAAAGCGCAGAGCAGCTTAATAAGCTCTGCGCCTGCCTGTTTGCAGCTTTATTAATTCGCGGCTTTCTTATTTACGCACTGCCTGTTTAAGTAATGGCGCAACTTTTTCCGCCACCTCTCTGGGCGTGAGAGCAACTCCTATATTAGCGGCTTTCATGGCTTCCATCTTGGAAGCAGCAGTTCCCTTGCCACCAGATATGATAGCGCCGGCATGCCCCATTCTTTTTCCGGGCGGTGCGGTTTGACCCGCGATATAAGCCACAACAGGCTTCTTTATGTTCTTCTTGATAAACTCGGCGGCCTCTTCCTCAGCCGTTCCTCCAATTTCACCAATAAGTACAATCACTTCCGTTTCCGGATCGTTGTCGAACATTGTAAGAACTTCAGGATATTCCATACCTTTGACCGGGTCGCCACCGACTCCGACGCAAGTGGACTGTCCAAGCCCGGCATCGCTCAAAGAAAGAGCTATTTCATAAGTGAGAGTTCCACTTTTGCTGACCATGCCGACTGGTCCTTTCTTGAAGATCTGTCCCGGCAGAATGCCTAGCAGAGCTTCGCCGGGTGTGATGATGCCCGGACAGTTCGGTCCGATCATTTTGACACCCTTAGCTCTTGCCTGAGCAACAAGCTTAGCCGTGTCTTGAGGAGGCATACCTTCGGTGATCACAACCAGCAGGCTAATACCTGCATCAATAGCTTCAGCAGCAGCATCAAGAACTAGATATGGTGGCACAAAAATCACGGAGGCAGTTGCACCCGTGGCGTCCATTGCACCTTTGACTGTATCAAAAACCGGTATTTCGGTTCCCGGAACCTTAGTGCCGCCTCGCGACGGCGTTACACCTGCTACAACCTGAGTTCCGTAGGCAAGCATGCGTTTGGTGTGCGATGCGCCCATTTTACCGGTAGCACCCTGCACTAATACTTTGGTGTCCTTATTTACGAGAATCACTGTTTTATCTCCTTGCCTTAATTTACTTGGATGCAGCAACAGCCGCTTTCACGGCGTCTTCGAGATCGGCATAAAGCTTGGTACCGGACTCAGCCAGCATTTTTTCGGCGATGTCCTGATTGTTGCCACGCAGACGAACCACCATTTTGCGCTCGGGGTGGCGCTTCATGAATTCGACAAGTGCACTGGCGACTTCGTCGCAAGCAGTGATACCGCCCAAAATATTGAGCAGAATTACTTTGACTGCCGGATTTTCTTGAATAATTTCCAGCCCGGCCAGCGTTTTCTCGGAGTCGGAACCGCCGCCTGCATCGAGGAAGTTGCCCGGCTCGCCGCCGAAATTTTTGACCATGTCCATAGTCGCCATAGTCAGACCGGCACCGTTACACATGATGCCGATGTTGCCGTCCAGTTCAACCAGGTTCAAACCGGCTTTCTTAGATTTACGCTCGCGTTCGGGAAGGTCGAGCATATGCTTATCCTGCCAGCCGTTGAAGCGCTCCTGACGTCCCAGTGAATCATCATTAATTGTAATTTTGCCGTCCAGAGCAAGAACATCTTCACCGGCAGTCACTACAAGCGGGTTGATTTCAGCAAGATCAAGATCAAGCTCTTCAAAGCAGCGGAAAAGTTTATTGGCAACGTCGGCAATTTTGCTGGCGAGACTGCCGCTCAAGCCCATCAGCTGAGCAACTTTGCGACCCTGATAAGCAGAATAGGGATATTGAATCGGCATAGTCACAATCTTATCGTTGGACTCGATTTCAATACCGCCATCGGCTGCAGCAATGAAGATCGGGCAGCCGCGACCACGGTCGATAGTGACCGACAAATACATTTCTTTTGCGATTGAAACTTTCGGTTCAACCAGCAAGCTTTCCGTTTTGGAGCCTTTAATGGTCATCGCCAGCAATTTTTCAGCAAGCGTTTCACCTTCTTTCAGGTCTTTTGCAAACTGTATGCCGCCGGCTTTGCCGCGTCCACCAGAAAGGACCTGACACTTCAAAGTGAGGGGATACCCGAAATGCACGGAACGCAAACCTTCCGGCTTGGTGATTCTGGCACTGGGCGGAGTTTTGATGCCGAACTCCGCGAAAAGTCGCTTGGCTTCGTATTCGTAAAGGTCCACTTTATGGCTCTCCTACAAGCTTGGTTTTTGTCTGGCGGTCTGAAGACCACACAATTTTTCAGTCGACCAGAGAAAATTCAGAGTCGATTGATTCAGGCATTTTATGGCCGCATTGTTCAAGGCATTAAAATGATCATGAAATGTTCCGCTCTCTACTTAACAAGCAAAACGCAAGGCTCACGCAAGTTTAGTCGCAATACGGGCAAACAAGCAGGCCGAGCCTCTGTTTGCCGCAGCTGTCTCGAATTTTTAAGTAAACTTCGTAAACCAGCTAACT
>JAIEPM010000303.1 GCA_019748395.1 Candidatus Obscuribacterales bacterium | reverse complement strand
CGGCCACCTGTTTTGCAGCTGCAATAGCTTCAGCTCTTGCTGTTGCCGGAAAAACATGTTTGCGCAGCGGGTTGGCCGCAGGAGCAGCGTTCAGGGGCGCTGCCGCAGGAGCAGCAACAAGGGAGGCTAAATTAGGAGCCTGACTTGCGGCAGGACTTGCCGGAGCAGCAGGAGCTTGCTGTGCCGCTAGAGGCGGAGTCGTCGGGGCAGCCGGCGCCGGATTGCTTGCGCCTGGAGCTTTGGGGGCAGGAGCCGCCGCGGGAGGGGCTTTTTCTTGCGCCGGGGAAGCTGCTATGGGGATAGCTTTCGCAGCTGGTTTTTCCGGGGCTTGAGGAGCTGCAGCCGGAGCTTCAGGAGCTGTTGTTGGAGTAGTTTGAGCAAGATTAGCGGGCTCGACAGGCGCCGGAGCAGCTCCGGCCGGAGTCTGAGCAGCTGGATTTGCTTCAGCAGCCTCATTTGCAGGCGAGCTCTGAGCCGGCGGAGTCTGGCCGGCACTTGTTGCCGGAGCCTCAGCTTGCTGCGGTATTCCTATATTTGCCTGATTCTCTGCCTTTTCGGCAACTCCGTTTTGCCAGAGTACCCATCCGGCACCGCCACCTAAAAGGAGGGTACCAGCCACTCCAATTATGATCAGGCGCATCTTTTGTTGGTCTTCCATACCAGTTGTCCTCTGAAAAACTAGTGACTTAAATCAGGAGCAAGCGCTTAAAAGTCTTCCCATCTTCCGGTTTTCGGATCTAGAGCCGAAGCTGTCGGAATATAGTAATTGTTGATTTTCATTGTAATGAATAGCAAGCGAGGATCGCCACAGGGCTCCCCGTCAGCCGGATAACCATCTTCAATTTTGAGCTTGCCTTTAGCGGCTGCTTTTTTCGGCAAACCAAGAGTGATTTCGCTTATTTCCAGAGGTCTCTGGTAAAGCTCCATTTGATTGACCAGTTTTTCCAGACCGTCATAATCACCGATTACAATGAAATTCTTGTTGGAATTTTCAAGCTGCACTTTCACCAGCTCATCATTCTTTTCTTTCTTTTCAGCCGGAGCTCCAGCGTCGGCAGCCGCCCCGCCGGCCAGAGCTGATTTCAACTTATCTTTTTTAGCTTTTAAAGCGAGCGTGGCTTTATCTTCTTCTTCTTTCAGCTTAGCGGTTTTAGCTTCGGTTTCTTCCTTGGAAGGCTCAAGCCCGACCATGGTCATGCCGGTTTCTTTGCACATTCTTTCAAGATCAATATTCAATAGATCCACATCGGGAGTTTTGGAAAATCCCTGACGCAGAGTTTTTACTTCGGCCATGAGAGCATCACGCTGTTGATTCAATTTAGAAAGACCGGCAAGCTTGCCGTCAAGAGTTTCTTTTTCAGTTCGCTTCTCGCTCAGTGAAGTATCCTTGCTTGCAGATTCATCAATGGCAGGCTGCAAAAGGGAGAAGCCTACGTATGCAGCAATGATAAATGGAAACAAAACCACCAGTGCTTTAACTCTAATATCCATTTACTAGCAACCTCTTTCCTATTTGCTTTCCGCGCTGTTTGCTGTTTGCGCCGGTGCAGCATTTGCGGCATCGGCGGCAGGCGGCGCAGACTCAGCCTGATTGTTTTTTGAGCTCAATGTTTGCTTGGACAGATCCGGAGACAGTGTGCCGTTAAGCCTGAAATAGATCAATTCAGGCTTGTTATAAAAGCGCTTCACGCTGCCCATCTCAACATTGGAGAATTTGTTTGAGCCGGAAAGATTTATAGCCAGATGCGAAACTTTGGAAAAGTCTGAGGAGTTTCCACCGATACTGACATTGGAACCTTTCAAAGCGATATTGACGATACCCAGCCCCTGCGGAACCTGATCTCTGAGAGTTTGCAAAAGAACGGCAGTTGGCGTACCGCGATTGAGCTTATCACTCAAGTCTGTTTTGGTTTGCTCAAGTGCAGGCATGGCAGCCTGAGCTTTATCCATGGCCGCCAGCTTGGTTTTGCCGTCTGTAATTTCACCTTCCAGTTGAGCCAGTTCGGCATCTTTACCGGGAATTACAGCAAACTGAACAAAGCCCCAGGCACCGACAACCAGAGCTGCAATCACAGACCCGGCGATGAGAGCAGGCTTGAACCAGGGAGTGTCGATTTCTTCGACTTCTTCCTCTTCACCTTCTTCATATTCACCCTCGGTACGTTCACCTTGATTGAGGTTTATACCGACTGTTTTGCCTTTGAGTGCTTCCGGCTCGGCGACCAGACCCATAAGCATTGTGTGGTGCGGGCGCATACTGTCGATAATTTGCGCACGATCATAAACAATGCCTTGCAAAGGATTGGCTACCGTGGCGTTCAGATTCAGGCGGTTCGCAATAAATTGATCGATTTCAGGAATTGATGTGCCCGGACCGCAAACCAGAACCTGATCAACTCTAACCATGCCGACCTGCGACATATAGAACTCAAGTGAACGTCCAACTTCAGCAGTTAAATCGCCGCAGACTGATCTGGCGACCTGTGCGGCCTGACCGAGGCGAGGCTCGACAGTCGGGACTCCCAGAAGCTGGATCCGGGGGAGAAGTTCTTTTGCTTCTTCGGCAGTGGCGTTGATGCTACGCTGCATCGACTCCATGATTGTTTCAACACCGAGCAGCACCGAGCGACTGAAAAGCGGCACGGCTTTGTTCACAAGAGTAATGTCGGTGGCGTCCTGCCTGATATTCACAACCAGCGAAAGCGCATCTTCGCCCAGTTGCCCGGAATTAGCAAGCGCACGCACCGCCGCCAGCGAACTTATTTCAAGCTTGCCTATTTGAATTCCTGCTATTTCAGCCATTCTGAAATAGCCATCAACAATTATTCTTTGAATTGCACCCAGTAAAATGTCTTCTCTTTCGACACCATCAGGGTCGGTCCTGACTGTGCCCGGTACACGCGCCCAGTCTAGATTTGCTTCATCGATTGGAAAAGGCAGGTTGTTGATTGCTTCCTGACGAACCACATCATTCAGTTCATCGTTGGGCATACCCTTGGGAACAGGCATCAATCGGATTACGACAGATTGACCGGGAATGCCGATATTGGCGATTGGCGCCGGACCCTTAGCCACAAGACCGGCACTGTCAAGAAGCTCACGCACCGCAGTCCCAACAGCCTCTGGATCTGCCAGCAGTCCTTCCCTGACAATTTCAGGCGGCGTCAATGTACTTGCAAACTTGCTGACCTTGATATCCGAGGTCTTGGTCTTCTCGAGTTGCAACACTGATATTGTGCTGCTGTTTATATCGAGTCCGATAGTAGGACCAGCCTTCTTACCGAATCCAAACACTATAGCCACCCTTTCCCAAGCTAAACCTGTCCAAACACCATTATGCCCTATTTAGTAGAAAGGAAGCCAGTACGGAATCAAAAACATTGCGACAAATCCACCTAAAGCCAGAGCCGGACCGAAGGGAAAGGGCTTGGAAACCCTGGTGCCGACCTTGACCATGCCCAGGAGTGCACCGCCGACGGCGCCCAGCCCACCCGAGAAAAAGCAAAGCCCAAAGGCGTTTTCAAAGCTCGAGACTAGTAAAGCGGTAAAAGCAGCAAGAAGCAGACCGGCTGCCGAGGCCCAAATTAATGAACTGCGAGCGCATTCTTTCAAAAGACCGGCCTTTTTCATTTCCATAAAAAGCAAAACCAGACCCATAGCCGTTCCGGCAATAAATCCAATTACAAGTGCCAGCAAAAGACCTTTCCAGCCGAGATAAGCGGCCATCACCGCCGATAATACCGCATCACCGCCGCCCATCACCTCAATCGGTTCCTCCTCGGGCATTTCAGCCAGACCGAGAGTCCCATCAAGCTGAGGATCTTCTTCACGACTTTGATTATTTTCTTCTTCAATCTCGTCTTTGTGACTGAGCATATATAGCTTCAGCCCATAAAAGGCCATAAAGTCGAAAATTATGTAGCTGGCTCCAATCCCGGCCATGGCTCCCAGAAGGTCGCCCCGCACGAAAGCACTGAAGACGATACCAATTAGCATGGACGGATAGGTTATCTCATGTGGTATCAACTTTTCGCGGAAGTCAGTAACGGTTACGGCTATCAAGGTCGAAGCAAAAATCAGACAGCCTATAAACAATCCATATTTGTAGAAATAAAGGTCGTTGCTGTTCAGACTTTGAGCCGAGGCTGTCAAGCCCTTTGCGGCTTGAATCGCTTCAAAAAGATCATGCGTGAAGTCATGAGAACTCGGACCCAGATTCAAAGCATCGAAATTTGAAAGCGGAATATTTTTAGAAAGGAAAAAATAGGCAAGCGCTGCGTAAATAAGTCCGGTCAGAAACTCGACAAGAGGATACTGAAATGAAATGCCGCCTTTGCAGTATCGACATTTGCCCTGCAAAATCAAATAAGAAAGCAGCGGAATATTATCCAGCGCCGAAAGGCTGTGCTTGCATTGAGGGCAGTAAGAGCTCGGCCAGACAAGCGATTCTTCTTTCAAAGATCTGAGCGCCAGCACATTCAGGAAACTGCCCACACAAATTCCCAGAACGAAGAAGGCGGCGCAAAGCAAGAACGGTTCGTCAGCGGCAAATACGTTTAATGAAAGCAAAAACTCGGACATCAATTGAACTCGCGACGTTCTGCAATGATCGTACTTAAAGAAAGCAAAATAACAAGATAAGCCAGGATATAAGCAATCACATAGCCCAGCAAATCGGCAGAGGGATAGCGTGCGTCCATCATATCCCCACGCACAGTCGTAAGTTTTGCCAGATCAGGCATTACGTATTGTAGAAAAAGCGCCAGTTTTTCAGTAGCGATGCTGTCGTTTTTCCTGGCCAGAGCAGCCAGAAGCTCGAAGGAAAAACTGAGATGCCCCACAAGCCAGAGCCCGCAAGTAAAAATCATGCTCATCAGCGGTGTTGCAAAAGTCGAAAAGAAAGTCGCAATTGCAATTACTAAAAGCAGCTCCAGATAAATCAATGAAAGAGAACCCAGCATGGGCAAAGCGCTGTTGAAATTGCCTGTCTGAAACCAGATTACAAGCTGGAAAAAGAGTCCCATGGCAAAATTAGTGACGAATACGCAAAGCGCCAGTCCGAAAAATTTGCCCGTCACAAACTCCCAGCGATTAATCGGCTTTGTCACAATCAAGAAAATTGTTCGCCGGTCTATCTCCTTAAAAACCAGATTGGTTCCCAGAAAAATAGCAATCACGCCACCAAATGTAGTGATTGTGAAAAGCCCAAGATCCTCAAGCACACGCACATCCTGATCTGCGGAAAGAGAACCGAAGACTACTCCGGCAAGAGTTGCCAGCGCTGCAAAAATAAGTATGGCGTAAAGAACACGATCCCGAACCGTTTCTCGAAAAGTGTTGGCTGCAATAGCCCCAATCACTCGCAAACTCCTCATTTTTGTTGAGCCCCCTCTCGTTCAATATGGTAGGGGGTGGCATTGCCGCTTTGCCTGTATTTTTCTTCGGAGCTGTTGATCAGGTCCATAAAATAATCTTCGAGCTCTTTGTAAGTTCCGCTTCGGCAAATATCCTCAACCCTTCCCTGCCCTACCATTTTGCCTCGATGCAAAACCCCGACTTGATCGCAAATATCACGCACATCGGGAAGCATATGAGAGTTGAAAAAAATAGTTTTGCCCTGCTCTTTGAGCATCAGCATGATGTTGCGAATATCTCGCCGTCCAATCGGATCAAGTCCTGAATTCGGCTCATCCAAAAAAACGAGTTCAGGATCATTTATGAGAGCCTGTGCTATGCCCAGCCTCTGCATCATGCCTTTTGAAAATTTGCGAATCGGTCTGTTTCCTGCTTCTGAAAGAGAAACCAGCTCGAGAAGCTCCTTTGTGCGAGCCTTGCGATCATTTTTGTTCATATCGAAAAGCTGAGCAAAAAAATCGAGAAACTCAGATGCGGAAAGATAAGCATAAAAGTAAGGGTTTTCAGGCAAAAACCCTATTTTCGCAAGAGCTTCTTTATCTCCGGGACTTTTGCCTAAAACTCTGATGCTCCCTTCAGTGGGTTTGAGCATCCCCAAAAGCAGCTTCTGGGTTGTGGTTTTTCCTGCACCATTAGGACCAAGAAGCCCGAAAGATTCTCCCTTTTCAACTTTCAGATTCAAACCGTCCAGCGCTCGAAAACGCTTTCTCAAAAAATTACTGAAATGATCTTTTACCAGTCCCTGAACTTCAATGACTGCCTCAGTCATATCTCGCCTTGTTTGAATTAGCCACCCGTTTTGCTTGCGTGATTATTTTTTGCAGTTCAAGAGTGGCAGCTCTCAAACGACGGGAAACTTGCATTTGAGAAATGCCAAGACGACGAGCCACCTCAGTCTGGCTCAAGTCTTCGTAATAAGTCAGCTGTACAACTTCTCTTAAACCGTCACGCAAATGCTTTATAGCTTCAGCCAGCATAAAACGATCTTCCTTGGCAATTTGATTGCTCTGATAGCGACCATCCACCAGGGTATCGATCAGCGACTGCTCACTACCTGCGTCATTGGAAAGCGCTTGATCCAGCGAAATTAATGTACGGCGCCGGTCCACTTCATAAGCTTCATTGACTCTGGCTACAGGTATTTGCAACTCGCTGGCAATTTCCACGTCAAGAGGTTCCCGCCCGAGCTTGGCAGTCAGATTCTGCACAAGCCTGTTGATGCGGAAAGAAAGCTCTTGCAATTCACGGGGTGCCCGAATCATGGCAGTCTTATCGCGCAAATAATGCCTGATTTCACCTGTGATCAGGTGAGTGGCATAAGTTTGAAACTTGGCACCGGCATCAGGCTTGAACTGGTCCACAGCTTTGATGAGTCCGATTGAGCCGACCTGAATCAAATCTTCGACAGGGTCGGTGGACCTTCTGGCAAGACCATAGGCAATTCGCTTAACAAGCGAGAGCGACGCCTGAATGATTTTGTCCCGAAGAGCCGGATCTCGAGTCTGGGAATAGTCCAGAAGCCAGCGGTGAATCTGGTCCTGTCCCTTGTCTTGCACTTTAACTGTCCCAACTATTGATGATGAAATAATAGACTTGGCTTGCACGATACACTCATAGCTAAGCTAACCCTATTTATTCTATTCGTTTGACTCGATTTGTACAAATCAGATTATCTGATCTGGTTGATAATTGAGAAGATCGGCAAATACATACCAACTACAACCGAACCGACGATGCCGCCCACGCCCACAACCAGAATAGGCTCAAGTACCGATGTCAGTGCCTCCACGGAGTTTTCTACTTCCGCATCATAAAAGTCGGCAACTTTATCCAACATTTCATCTAATTTACCGGTTTCTTCGCCGACTGCGACCATTTGAACAACCATGGGCGGGAAAAGCGGCAACTTACTCATTGGTTTGGAAAGTGATCCACCCTGGCGGACCTCTTTATGGATTTCTTCAACCCCCTTTGAAAGGACTGCGTTACCGGCAGTTTCTTTAACCACGTCTAGTGAAGTCAACATCGGTACACCGGAGTGAATCAAAGTACCAAAAGTTCTGGTGAATCTTGCAACTGCAACTTTTTTGATTACTTCACCAAATACAGGCAGTCGCAAAGTCCAGCCGTCATATGTATAGCGGCCCGAAGGTGTGGCTATCCATTGTTTGAATAAATAGAATCCACCAACGCATGCTACGACAAAAACAAGCATCCACCAGGAACGCATTAACTGCGAAAGCCGAATCAGCATCATCGTAAATTCAGGCAACTCACCGCCCATGCCTTCGAAAATGCCCTGAAATACAGGCAAAATAAATGTCAACATTGCCCAGAAAACCACAACCGCCACAAAGAGGGCGACAACCGGATAAGCCATGGCAGACTTGACTTTATCAGTCAATTTCTGGCGGGCTTCCATGAACTCAGCCACTCGTTTCATAACAGCGTCGAGAATACCGCCGGTTTCCCCTGCTTTGACCATGGCGATGTAAAGGCGGTCGAAAATGAGCGGATGTTTGGCCATGGCATCTGAAAGATTGCTTCCGGACTCAACCTGATTACGCACATCGGTGAGCACTTCTTTCAGTTTCATGTTTTCACATTGCTCTGAAATAATCGTCAAAGTTCTTAGCATGGCTACGCCGGAGCCGATCATGGCGGAGAACTGTCTTGAGAAAACCACCATGTCTTTCAGCTT
>JAIEPM010000540.1 GCA_019748395.1 Candidatus Obscuribacterales bacterium | reverse complement strand
CCGAGATCAACCAGAAACTTGCAGCGTACATGGAATACTTCAGGCAATCCCAGTCTGTATGTAACACGACGCACACCTTTGCTCTTATAACTCAGAGGAAGTGTAGCCACCTCCGAATGCAAGGTCAAAAATGAGGAAGAGCGACCGACTGGATGCGGGAAATCATGCACAAGCTCTCCCGACATCGGCGGAACTTCTTTAAATTCGCCATCTTCAAAAACAAAAGGTGAAAGGAAATACTCATCCAGAATTGTATCCAGTGAGTAGGGAGGCAAAAACGGATGATTGCTTACAGCCAGATCCACGGAAGCAGCATAAATGTCGATTGAATCAACACTGTCCATTTCATCGGCGGCAGCGGCGGCCATAACATTGGTCATACCGGGAGCAGCCCCCATGCCTAACACCGCCAGGAGCTTCTTCTGAGCGAACTGCTCGTGCAGCTCCATTTGCTTGCGGGTATAGTGAAAAAGCCCGCCCAGGTCCAGGTAGTGTGCTCCGGCTTTCAGCGCCGCTTCCATGACCTTCAAATTAAAAATGTAGGGCGAGCAATTGATAACAGCTCCATAGCCGGTGAGAATCTTTGCCAGCCCGTCTATGTCCTGCACATCGGCTTTGACAGCTTTAAGTTTCGGATTATTGATTTCTTTCTTGAGTGCCTCGGCACGTTCCAGGCTCAAATCGCCAATCAGAACTTCCGTCACAGCAGGAGATTCCGCCAGGTCGCGGATCGTCACCTGACCCATAGCTCCGGCACCCAGTACTGAGATTTTCACAACGCCACCTCGCAAAATAATCAACGGCGGGGCTCCACAGGCACGCAGCAGTTAACGGCAGCGTTATGGCTTCCCGAACTCGGGACAAATAGACCCCGAAACTTGCCTTATAGTTTAGCACCCGCGCTCAGGCATGCAGCTCCGCTCCGAAGCTGCAGGAAAGGACTCTCCACTTCGACCGGCGAAAGCGTTTACCTGTAGCTGCCGTAACCGGAAACACCGCTACCGTAGTTGGCAGCGCCGCCGTTTGAGCCAGGCACATAAAAGTTGCCCTGTTGACGACCGTAATAATTTTGTCTTTGCTGCTGTTGATACTGCATCATCATGCGCTGGCGCTTCATTTCAGCAGCCATGTTGGCTCGGGCAATCTCATCGCCGTAGACCATAGAGCCGTTCTGCTGCCGCATAGCGCCGTTGTTGCCCGTGTAAATGTCATCACCGGGGTTACGGATGTATCCACCCCAGCTTGTCGTCGGCAGTCCGCCATTCGTCATCCCTGCAGCCTTACCCTGAGCCGAACGGCTCATCGTTCCGGCGCTTATATAACTGGGGTCGGAATGGAAGAGCCCGGTCTGATTCTGCTGGACAACGCGTCCATTTCCGTAGCTTTGATGATAGTTCTGAGCCTCAACAGGCAGACCGGCACAAAGAAAGAGCAGTCCAAATGCGAATACGAGTTTTTTCATGCGCGAAAACCTAGTAAACAGACCCACGTTCTACCACCTGACATCAGTTTACCCCAAAGCCAGTATAAAGAAAACTTATTTTTTCGTGGAAGACTCGTGGATTTAAGCTTTCAATCCATGAAACGGAAACGAATCAGAGCCCAGATAGCCCCGAAACCGTCTTTCCAGGTGATTTTCTTGCCTTCCGCATAATCTCTGCCGAAATATGAAATCGGCAACTCATAGATACGAACGCCCTGTTTCAATATTTTGGCTGTAATTTCAGGTTCAAAGTCAAAACGATTCGACTTGATTTTGACCTTTTTGAAAACCTCGGCCTTGAAAACTTTGTAGCAAGTTTCCATGTCGGTCAGGGTCGAATCGTAAAGTACATTAGTCAAAAGGCTCAAAAACTTATTTCCGAGGTAATGACTGAATTTGAAAGCGCGCGTAATTTTGCCGCCGCTTAAACGAGAGCCGTACACCACATCTGCCTTGCCGTCGAGAATCGGCTTCAAAAGGGCTGGATACTCATCGGGACTGTATTCGAGATCCGCATCTTGAATCATGATGATGTCGCCGCTTGCATGAGACTGAGCGGTTCTAAGCGCAGCACCTTTTCCCTGGTTCTTTTCATGATAGTAAATTCGACAGGAATACTTGGCAGTATCCAGAGACGCAAGAATCTCTCTTGTTCCATCGGTCGAACCGTCGTCCACCAGGATCAATTCTTTTTCAAGGCCTGCCGAGTCAGCCTTTGAAACCATTTCAAGAACTTGAACCAGAGTTTTCTCTTCGTTGAAAATCGGTATCAGTATAGATAACTTTTGCAATTGTATTTCCTGCTAGGCTCGCAATGAAAGCGCGTAATTATGCGCTTTCAACTCAAAGCCATCTTCCAGCTTATCAAGGTCCAGCTTGCCGAAGCGCCGGGCCAGACCGAGCTTGATTATCTCATCAGCAAGCTCAGGATTTTTCGGCAGCAAGGATCCATGTAAATAAGTTCCATAAACCATGCCTTTGCCCACAGCCTGCGCAAGCCCCTCTTTGCCGTCTTCACCATTGTTGCCGTTGCCGGTGACAACCGTTCCCAGGGCGGAAGTAGCGTTTCCAAGAAAAGTCCGCCCGCTGTGATTCTCAAAACCAACCAGAGTTTCTCCTGAGTCTCGCCTGATCACAACGTTGCCAATCATGCGCCGATTGCCTGCAACTGTATAAGCGTCAACTAATGAAATTCCCGGCAGCTCCGGACCTTCATGCGGTCTGTAGTAATGACCGAGCAGCTGATATCCGCCGCATATAGAAAGAATTACTGCCCCGTTTTCAATGGATGCTTTGAGTGACTCTTTATTAGCAAACAAGTCTTCGGCAATTACTTGCTGCTGCTTGTCTTGACCACCACCCACGAAATAAACATCGAAATAATCCGGATCAAGGCGCTCTCCCAGCCCGGTACTTGTCACTTCTACATCAATTCCGCGCCACTGACATCGCTTCACAAGCGTGACTATATTGCCGCGGTCGCCATAGATATTTAGAAAGTGCGCATAAAGATGAGCGATTCTGAGTCTCGGTTTTTCGTTCATTTTCAGCCGCCAAAAACTTGCCTGACATGAAAAGTTTAGCGCAATAAAATCTTGCTGCTTTGCTTTTATATAAAGAACCCCGATCTGAGAAGACCGGCAAGTCCGCGTTCTATATAAGAATGCAAAGAATGAGATCAAGAGGCAAGCGCGAGCTTAACTCCAACCTGAAAGCAGGGCGTCGTCCGACAAAATTCCATTCAGGAAGCCGCAAAATACTCAGCCTATACGATGCGTCACCAAATCCGGTATCAAAAACAACCACCATTGACGGTGTCGACTATCGCTTGATTTCACTTTCGCTTGATTTCTATGACAACGAAAAGCTGCACTCCGACTTGATTGACAGCAATATTATCGGTCAGACAAACGGAACTTATAAAACTCGTCAAGAACGGAGATTGCCAAGAACCGCTCTGCTCAGCAGTTTCCAGATTTGCATCGCATATATCCAGCGTTCGGATGTAAAATCATTAACGTTATTTAAGGTCGCCGATAAGGGCACAGGCTGGGGTTCTTGGGGTAATCGTCTGTAGATGCGTTACTTTTACTGACTTTTCTACTACTAATCACCGAAGCAATTGGGGTATATTGCTCCCGTGAGAGTCAGGTCTAATTTGAGGGAGTGATAACTGGTATGAAGAAAAGGTTGGCAACCTTGCTTTCTGCAGTTGTTGCACTAGGTGCAAGCACTGTTTTTACTATTTCGCCAGCGAATGCTCAAGGAGCCACTAACGTAAGCGAATTAACAGACGTTGTTGGCAACGAGTGGGCATACAATGCGCTGAAAGAACTTGTAAATAATCCCTGCCATGTTTTGGTAGGTTATCCAGATCGTACATACCGTGGACAAAAGTCCACAACACGTTTTGAGCTGGCAGCAGCTCTCTACAAGTACGAGCAATGTGTCGCAGAGCGTCTCGCTCAGAAGGCTGATAAAGCTGACTTGGAAAAGTTTGCTGCTCTGCTTGAAGAGTTCCGCGGCGAACTCAATCAGCTAAAGGCTCGTGTTGATGATCTCGAACGACGTATGAAAGCCGTCGAAGAAAAGAACATCGAACAAGACATGAGACTTGCTTATGCTGAAAGGCAGAAAGGTTTCTTGTATGAACGCCTCGTTAAGGGAACGTTCATTGATGTCAGAGACATTGGTGTTGGAGTTGGTCGCGGAGCACGCGCCATCTACAGTTACCTGTTCTAACTGATATACGGATCAAGTAGCTCCATTCGGCCTGATCTCCTCGGAAGCTCCTGTTTGGCAAATGCCGACGGGAGCTTCCGTTTGCTATTTCATAGAAGTCAGGTGAGTCTGAGGTGAATGAAATGAGCCAAACAAAACTCAGTTCTGATTTGAGTTTTGCTCTCGACCTTTGTCGAGAAGCGGGCAAGCTTGTTCTGAAATACTTCAAAGAAGGTGTGGAGGTTTCAATGAAACCGGATAACACACCGGTTACTATTGCCGACAAGGAATGTGAAAAGTTTCTTCGAGCGGCGATATCAAACAAATTTCCGGATGACGGCATTCTTGGCGAAGAAGAAGCAGCAAGAAGCGCCGGTGGCAACTCAAATCGAAAATGGATCCTCGATCCAGTCGACGGCACTTACAATTTTGCTCGCGGTATTTCGATTTTTTCAATTTTGCTGGCGCTTGAAATAGACGGCGAAATCAGAGCCGGAATTGTTCACAACCCTGCACGTGAAGAAACTTACTATGCAGAAAAGGGCGCAGGCGCCTATCGCAACGGTCAGAGGCTAAAAGTATCAGAGATCTCAAAGATTGAGGATTCCCAGTTCGTTTTTGGCGCTCCCAACCGTATTCTGAGCGCGGGTTTATGGAGCGGATTCACCCGCTTAATAGAAAAGAGTTACCGTCAGCGCGGACTTGGTGATTACTTGAATTTCGCTTATGTTTTCGAAGGCAGAGCTGAAGCAGCGCTTGAAGTCGGTTTGAGCCCCTGGGACATAGCTCCGATGAAAATCATCGCAGAAGAGGCCGGAGGGCGCTTCACAGATCTGGACGGCGGCAGTTCGGTATATAGCGGAAGCTGTTTAGTTTCTAATGCCAGAGTCCACGACACATATTTGAGATTGCTCAAGATGTCCTAGAAAGCCCTGCAAACGGGTAAAATGCTTGACGAGATCAGCTACTGAGTGAGGCGACGAGGGCGCCGAACGGAGTTCCACTTAATGCCCCGGTTCAAATGGTCGAACACTGTGCGCGGACGCATGGCAATTGTCATGACGGTCAGCAATATTGTGCCGATTGTTATTTGCCATGTGGTGCTTTGCGGCTTGCATGGTTTCAACCTTGTCGATTTACTCTGGTACATACCTCTTTTTCCAGCGCTGGCACTGATTAACTGGTATCTTTCGGGCGTAATTATTGTTCCGCTGACTGAGCTCATTTCATCAACGAATAAGCTGGCTTCAATGGACATCAGACAAAGACTTGACGTCGACCAGAGCGATTCCAGCGAAATTCTAGAACTGCGCAAAGCATTCAATCGTCTTTTGAACCGACTTGAAGAATCACTGAACATTCAATGCCAGTTCGTCGGAGATGCAAGTCACGAATTGCGCACGCCGTTGACTTCAATTCAGGGTTATACAAAACTTCTGCAAAGACGCGGCGGCAATATCGACCAGCAATTGCTGGGTGAGGCACTGCAAACGATTTCAGACGAAAGCGGTCGTCTCATTCGGCTGGTCTCGGATCTCTTGCAATTGGCTCGCGCCGATGCAGGGCAACCGGTGATTGCCCAGAAGAACATTATTGATCTTCGACAGGCGCTTGAAGGTGTAGAAGACACGGTTACGGTGATTGCACCGGAACAGATAGAAGTGCAATTTATATTGCCGCAAAGACCACTCTGGGTGCTGGCGGATCTGGATAAACTCAAACAGATCTTCCTCAACCTGACCAATAACGCCATTAAAGCCACGCAGGGCGGAGGCAAGGTAACTGTAACGCTGCGGTCAAACAATAACGAGGCCATTGTCCGAGTTATTGATACCGGAATTGGTATCGCGCCTGCAGACCAGCAACGTATTTTCGATCGCTTTTACAGAGTTGAACGCTCACGAACACGCAGTCGTGTGTATGGGGGCGGCACGGGTCTCGGACTGGCAATTGCCCTGGCAATTGTCAAAGCACACGGCGGCAGCATCGAGCTTGAATCGGAGTTGAACAAAGGCTCCACCTTTACAGTTCGCTTGCCGCTTGCAGACCGAGAAGAATTGCGGAAAGCAGGCAAAGAAGTCGAAGAAACTTTGCCGGTTCTTGAATAATTCAAGACTTGGACGGAGTTCGACCTTTACTTAGTTCTTCCAGAAAGAATCGATTTCTGGCACTGACAGGCTTGTCCTGCAGCAATTTAAGGGCCTCGGCGGCTACTTTTTTCGACTGCTGCAGATTTGCATCACGAAGATAGTCGAGTGACAACTCCCAGCCTATCCAGGCCAGTGTATTTGGATTTTTTTTCAAATTGGCCTTCGCAATCTCAAAAATCGCTTCGTGAATTGCGATCGCCTTCTTCGAATCACCACTTTGACGCGCAAGTGAACCTTCTAGTGCTTTCAATGCACAGGCACTCGCGGCATCATTCTTTCTCAGCATTGCCCTTGCCTTTTCCAGAGAGTAAGCGGCATTTTGAAACTGCTGCAACGCCATTTCCGATTCGACCTCACCGATATAAACATTGATACGCCCGGGCTCGAAACACTTAATGCGATCAAAATATAGATCAGCATTCTTGTAGGCAGCAAGCGCTTGCTCGGGCTTATTGTCGTCACGCAAATGGTGACCAAAGGCAGAGAATATGTAAGCGCGAATCAGATATTCCCTCTCCGGAATCAGCTTCAAACACTTTTCATAGTACTCGGGGTATCTCCGGCAAAGAGCTTCAATAGCCCCTACAGGCTCACAGCCCGACACTAATTTTTCTTTGCTGCACATCGAAACGAATTCGTCAAAACGGCTTTCTACTAATTCATGATTAGAACGATTGACTGCAGATTGTAATTTACAAGCCAGAAACTCCGCCTGCAACCGCGATTTGTTTTTGATCATGAGGTTCTGATTGAGCCTTAGTATAATCTTTTCCGCCTTTTGCCAGCATCCGTCCCTCAAAAGTTCTTGGCAGTATATGACAAAACAACCCAAGCGATTCTCGTCTTTCAGCTTTTCAGGATTATCACTCAAGAAGCGTTCTCCGAGGTCAAGAACAAGTCTATGATTGCTTCGAAGAAACAACTGACAAAGACATCTATGTAATTCGTTGAATCGCTTTAGCCCCGAGACAGATAGATAGGCTTTTGCCGTATTAGTCATGCGTTGTGTGAATTCTTCAGGATTCCTAGAATCTCCTACGTTAGCCAGCCGCAGCAAGACATTGGCACGCAACTCGGCATCTAAAGGCATTTTCTCTACTTTTGCAAAAAAGCGGCCGACGGCACTGCACATCTCATCAGTTTGAGGTTTCATATTCACAAGGCTATCCACAGCGGTCAGCGCTTTATGAACGCTTTCCTCCGTCCGGGGGTCACTGTTTATTAGAATTCGCTCAAGGCTCTCAAGCCCATCGTCCCATCTGCCGGAGCGCAAACGCAAAAACATTTGCAAAGAGAGAGCAGACACTTTTTCGTTAAGACCCAGCGAAAAGTTGTCGAGACGAATCTCCCGGTCAACACGTTTCTCCAGACTTTCAAGAACAGGCTTGCAATTCTTCCAGGATGCGATATCACAATTCTCAAGACAGTACATAAAATCAATGACCGACACGCGATGATCTTTGATGTTGTATCGAAGCCAGGCACGAGAACTCTCATGAAGCAGCCCGACATTTCCTTCTTTCTTAAGGGACTTTTCAAAATCAAGAATTTTCATTTTCAAATGCGAAGAACTAGCTACAAGGTCCGATGCGACCTTAGCTCTATTCTTTGAATATTCAGCTTGAAAAAAGAATAGAGCAGCAATCAAGACGGAAAGAATCGGCAAAATCACGATCGGAAATTTGCGTTTTCGCCCCGGAGTGAAATCAC
>JAIEPM010000643.1 GCA_019748395.1 Candidatus Obscuribacterales bacterium | reverse complement strand
GGCACGCTGATCATGGCTACTCAATCTGACATTAAGCGCAAACTCGATTTCTCGACTGTGGGTCAGATGGGATTCATGTGCTTACAGTGCTCACTCGGAGCAACAAGTGCGGCCGTCTTCCACTTGCTCGCACACGGACTCTTCAAAGGCTACTTCTTCTTGCAATCAGGTTCTGCCGTCTCGGAAGCACAGGTAAAAAAGAGCTATGAAAGAACAAAAGAATCACTTAAAAACCACAAAGCCGTGATCGCTGCTCTTCTCATACTTGCACCGGCTTCTCTGATTCTATACTGCAACCCGGCTGAGTCCGGCAAAACGGTACTCAGCGTGTTGATCACTACCGGCTTCCTGCTTGCCACAATGCCCTCATTGAATCTGATGAGCGTCAGAGACCTCTGCCTGCTGCTCCTGCCGCTTATCTCAATGATGCTCGGCTCAGCCAGCCTGAGTCAGAGCTTCACCGAGAGTCTAAAGGCACAGTCTCACAGCAATACTCCCTTGTTCGAGATACTTCTCCTCTCTATGGCTCTCGTCAGTTTGACGATGTACCTGGCAAAACAAACAAAAGCTCTCAAAGCTCTATACGTTCATTCGCTCAATGGATTTTATGTTGAAGAACTGGCAGCAACTTTCTTGAGCGATCACAAAGCCGCATCCCTCAACTCGGTTAAGCAAGACTCTCATGCTTAAAAGGACAAACAGAATGCTTACAAGTACAACAAGTTTATCGTTGAGTCAGAAGATTGAGCAGGCCGCTTCCTGCTTGAATGACTTATGGCCGCTTCATACATTTATAGCTCTGAACGCCCTCAAGGGTTTCGAGAATATGCCGTTTGGAAAGGCGATGCAGATCTCCGAAAAGCTCTATAAAGCGAAGTCTTCCCTGCCTCTCTCGACTTATCGAGCTATGTACGAATCAGGCAGAATAAACCCGGTAGATCTCGAAGAAGCCTTTGAAGAAATTCCAAAAAATGGCCGGCAATCTGCCGCGCCAAACATTAAGAGAAGCGGCGGAACAGTATTCACTTTGCTCGAACTTATCGACTTTGCAAGGAAGAGCAATCTTTGCTCTTCCTTGAACCGGCAGATGATCAAATGGACAGCCGCGTATCTGGACGAAACCCAGGCCCAGTGGAAAATGGAGAAAGGCAATTCTTTCTATAAGTCCTGGCGTGAACTGGCAATATACGATCTTTCATTGAGCCTACATGGCAGTCGTCAGTGGAAAAAGAATCTAAAAGAACTTCCCTCCGACTCTTTTCTGGCTCTACAAAAGTTGCTTGACACAATTGGAGTTGAAGAAGAAGCTCAGCTAGATTACCTGCAAAAACACTTGCTTCAGTTGCCGGGCTGGGCAAGCCATCTGAAATGGCGTGAGTCTCAGGGGGCTTTTGATATCCTTGGCGATTATCTTGCGATTCGGCTTTTCTACGAAATCAGCCTGGCCGAAACATACTGCAGAGCATTGGCTGAAAATGGACAGAGTCCATTAAAGCAGCTTCAAGGTCTAAAGCCGGCCGAGGCTGAATCAAGAGGATATGACTATGCTGAAATATGGCAAGAAGCCTATGAGATAAATTTTCGAAACGATCTCATTGAGAAACTTCAAGCTACTCCGCTGCGCCAAGAACCAAGCACCCCCTCAGCTCAGCTCGTTTTCTGCATAGACGTTCGCTCCGAAAGACTTCGTCGAAACCTTGAAGAACTTGGACCTTACAGTACTTTCGGCTTTGCCGGCTTCTTCGGATTTGCAATGCAATTCAAAGAATTCGGCAGCGCCCACACTCTGAATCTATGCCCTGTTCTGCTCAAACCCAGCAAACTAGTTTGCGAAACAAGCCGGAGCAAAAATGCAAACAGCTTGCTGAGCTTCCGAACTCTGGGAGCTCTGGCCCTGCAACTGAAAAAGGCTCTCAAATGCAGCCCGGCCGGAGCCTTCGGTCTTGCAGAGAGCCTGGGCATCTGGACCTCAATTCCACTTGTCGGTAAAACTTTCTTCCCCGAAGCCTTTCAAAACAGCAAGAAAAAACTGAGTCGGAAGCTCAGTCCTGCCAGCGAACTCAAACTAGATACAAGTTCATTTTCCCTGGAAGAAAAGATAAATCTAGCCGAAGCCAACTTAAAAGCCATCGGCTTAAGCAAGAATTTTGCCGAGCTCGTGCTCTTGTGCGGACACCGTGGCGAGTCACAGAACAATCCATATGCAGCAGCTCTGGATTGCGGAGCATGTGGAGGCAACTCCGGCTCATACAATGCGAAACTGGCAGTGACGATTCTGAATGATCCGCAAGTCAGAAAAGGTCTAATTGAAAAAGGTATTGAAATAAGCAACAAAACAATATTTCTGGCGGCAGAGCACAACACAAGCACCGATGAAGTAAAAGTCTTCGAAGAAGAAACTTTGAGTCTGACAAAGCAAAAATGTCTCAGACAAGTTAAAGATGACCTTCACAAAGCTGCAGTAAAAACGCAGGCAGAGCGTCAAGCAAGCTTGCCCAGAGCTGCTGTCGAGAAACTGAATGAAGCTGGAGAAAGAGCCTCCGACTGGGCACAAGTCGCACCGGAATGGGGACTGGCCGGAAACGCAGCTTTCATTGCGGCTCCAAGAGCACTCACAGCCAATGTTAAGCTCAACGGCAGAGCTTTCCTACACTCTTATGATTACGCGGCCGACAATGACGGTAGCATTCTGGAGCTCATAATGACCGCTCCTCTCGTCGTCGCACAATGGATAAACATGCAATATTATCTATCAAGCGTCGATAATGAAGTCTTCGGCAGCGGCAGCAAAACGATCCACAATGTTGTCGGTGACTTCGGAGTGATGAGCGGTTCTCGCAGCGATCTGAGACTTGGATTACCGGCCCAATCAATATTCAGAGAAGACGGAACACTAGAGCACGAACCAATGCGGCTTCTGGCTCTAATCCAGGCTCCCATTCCATCCATCCAAAGAGTACTTGAAAAACACGAATCGCTGGCAAAGCTAGTTAGCAATCGCTGGTTGAGACTTGTAGCCTTAGATCCGGAGACTGGCGCCTTCCACCAGGCCGAAAACACAGAAACCTGGAAAAAAATGGATCTAAAGAAGACAAGCAAAAAAGAAACTGAGCTGCTTGAGAAAATGATGACGATTTCAATAAGTTAAGATCCCGGCTCTAGTCGGAATCTATGTAAACATGCTGAAAAATAAAAATGCTCTAGTAACCGGCTCCACCAGCGGCATCGGCTTAGGCATCGCCAGAGAACTGGCTTCTAAAGGCGCCAATATCGTTCTCAACGGATTCGGCATGAAGTCTGAAATCGAAAACTTGAGAACTAATATTGAAAGTGATTTCTCTGTCAAAGCGATCTATTTGAATGCCGATCTTAGTAAGGCAAACGAGATTGAAAGCTTCTTTAATTCAGCTGAAAGTAAACTTGGAACTATCGACATTCTGGTGAATAATGCCGGTATCCAACATACGGACTCAATCGAAACTTTTCCCGTGGAAAAGTGGGATCTGATCATCGCTCTCAATCTTTCCGCAGTCTTTCACCTGTCAAGATTAGCTCTACCGGCAATGAAAGAAAAAAACTGGGGACGCATAATTAACATAGCTTCAGTACACGGAATGGTGGCATCGACTCAGAAAGCAGCTTATGTTGCGGCTAAGCACGGCGTTATCGGATTAAGCAAAGTAATAGCACTTGAATGTGCAGAAACTCAGATCACTTGTAACGCCATCTGTCCGGGCTGGGTGCTGACGCCACTTGTCGAAAAACAGATTGCTGCTCTAGCTCAAGAAAAGAAGCTAAGCCTAAAGGAAGCAAGCGACTTGTTGTTAAGCGAAAAGCAACCCAGTAAACGCTTTACCGGCATTTCAGAACTGGCCGAGCTGGCAAGTTTTCTTTGTTCTAATGCTGCAGCGAACATAACAGGAGCCAGCCTTCCGGTTGATGGAGGCTGGACGGCCCGCTGAAAAGGCTTTCAGTTTGTCTCTGCTTTTTTGGCGACTAAAGCCAGTTTGACTCTGAGGGCTATATCGCGCTTTTTATTTGTAATCACGCGCTCGACCCTCTCCTTAAGCAATCGATATTTATTACTGTCTGCATCATTTTTGCCTAGATGACAAGCCATTTCCAGGTATACATCAGCAAGGTTATATTGATGCTGCTTCAAATATCGGCATGCCAGATCATAAGCAACTGATGAGCGGAAAAAGGGATGCATTCTTACCGCATATTCGAGCTGACGGCAGGCTTCCTGATCATCGCCGGCAAGTGCAAAAAGATCCGCAAGCCGAATTCTCATCAAAGTCGCCCTGAAACCACGGCTCCGCACACCACGGTCGGCATATTGCGATAGAACGGCGTTAATCGTTTCCGTAAAATCTTCTCTGGGAAGTTTTTTGATCAATTCGAAGTTGACTGAACGCGCATCAGACAAACTAGCAGCATCTTTTTGAGCAAACAAACCTAAAAGTGCCGGATAAAGAGCATCTTTATAGTTCTTTTTTTCTATCAAAGCTTTTGCAAGCAAAATATTCATGGCATCATCACGAGGAGAAACCTGCAATGCCTGCTGTAAAAGCGGTATCAAGCCTGACGGTCTCTCTCCTTTCAAATTCAAAGTAAGAATTTTGACCTTCAAGGCCATAGCCTCTTTCGGATGCAGTTTCAATTCTTGGTCAGCAAGCTCAATCGCGCTATTCAGCTTGGAAAGCCGACCTTCCATTCTTGCTTCGTTGTAATCGAGCATTGCCAGAAGTGAAAGCGTGCCCGGCCAGGGTTCTTGCATTTGCGCTGCTTTTGCCAGATTGGCCCTGGCTCTTGAGATGGACTCCGCTCTTTCTTCGCGGCGACTCTGAGGCACGGCTATGTCTCGCCTTGCTTGAAAAAGAATCACTGCCGGGTCATCGGGATACTTTGCTTCGACATAAGCGCAAAGAAGCAAGGGCAAATGGTAATTGAACTCGAAAACTCTTTTGAACTGGTTAAGAACCAGATTCTTTTGAATTTTCTCGGCGGCACTGAATTGTTCGTCAGCCAGAGCATATAAGCCCAGAGAAGCAAAAACTTCGCCTAAAAGCATTCTGTTGTATGCCGAACTCTGATCTGCATTCAGGGCTTTCTGCAAATCCTCAATATCGCTTTTGACGGCTTTTCCCCCGGAAGCCAGACGCACTTCAATCTGCTGAGGATTATCAGCATAAGCCCCAGGCAAATTAACTAAGGCAAGCATCATTAGAATATAGCTGACAAGCAGCTGCCTGAACATGACCAGGATCCCCTATAAGCCCTCGATTACTGACTTTCAGGATAGGAGTCTAGCAGGAGAGCTCGATTGACAAATAGCTATCCATACGATACAACATTAAATAGGGTTAATTAAGGTTGACTAATCTTCCTCTTTGTTTCGGGGCAAATTTGCTATGAAAACACGCGCCAGTCAAGGTTCAACACTTTCGCTAGTGGTTGCCTGCACGATTGTGATCGCAATTCTGGGGATCGGCTTCGTTTTCCTGGGATTCATTTTCGGCGGTCACCGGGAATCGCAAAACGCATCCGATTCCGGTGCATTGAACGTAGCGAAGCAAGCCATACTTCAACCTTCGGTCGCATCCGACCAGCTGGACAGCGAGCTGGGTAAGGCTCTAGCGCCTGCGACCAGTTATCAGAACGCGGCCGGAGCCACGGTAAGCAGCGGTGTGAACCTGCTGACTTTCAATCGGATGGTGGCTCAAGCAATATTGGTCGCCTTAAATGCCGACGCAGAGGGGCAGGGCTCCGAGAATGCTCGCGATCTTTTCAATTTCCTGGAAGGTGACCAGACCAACAGCCTTGGCGCCAAACTCAAAAAGCTCTTAAGTGATGATGACGCCTGGGCGGAACGGGATTACAATCAGGTGGAAGGGAATGTTCTGAGAATGCTCGGCACTCAAGGAGCGCCGCAGTATCAGAGTTCAGACTTCAAAGTTGCTTATATGAATCAGCAAAATGGTGATTTCAAAGGGGCAAATGTCGACATGTCGTCATATGTCAGCCCAACATCCACTTTCCTGCCAATCAAAGACTACAGCAATTCAACAAGAGCCACGCTCGATTCAGCCGCTTTCACCAAGCAGTCACCCTCGGATTCCACGTCTTACCTGAGCGGTTACACCGGCATCACCATCGGCTCGGGGGCATCTGCAGTCACATTCTACGGGGTACCGACCAATCCGAACATGCAACCTCACTTGGTGTCGACAAGCAAGTTCGCACAGCAGTTGAGTCAACCTAATGCAGACAAAGTAGCTCTACCGCCGAACGCTTTTCAGATTGGTGCGATAGCGACAGTTACGCAGGGTGGTAATTCCAGTCAAGCGCATGTGCTTTCCGTGTCGACAATCGGAACCCCCAATGTCGGCCCACCGTTCCAAATGCAGATTCCTGGTGGTTATTTGATTATCGACAACTCCGACACGGCATCTTTCACCGGCGACACACCCAACACAGATAACGTGGCAGCTGACGAACTTGGAACAGGTATCCTCGTCGACAAAGCTACGGGATATTTCTCTTTCGGGTCGGATGCCAACGGCAAAGGAAATCTCATAGACCAATGGCAAGCTTATGATCATGACTCTGATCCCAATAAATTTCAGCCCGATCCAAACGCCGATCCGCCTTACAAAAACATCTATGACCGGAATGGCGCCGAACTGAAGGACGCGAAAGCTGCTGCAATGATCCCTTATGTGCCTCATCCAAGTCCATCAAACCCACCATGGATTCTCTGCACAGACAACAACTCGAGCTCCGGCGGAGACCCCCTCTGCGAGCAGCTGGCAACGGCTCCAGCCAACGGTCTTTGCTCTTTCGACAAAGCTTATCACCCGAATTCATTGAACAACAACGGATCTCAACAATCCACCAGCCAGGCCACTGCGGGTGAAATGGCACAATGCAAGGTCATTGACCTCTATGGACCCACCCCGCACGGCGGCGGACCGGTCGAAACCTACAATTCATCCTTCGGTCCTACTGGTATGAGATATTACGGTAGTGGACTTCCATCCCCAACCAACCAGTATCCCTGGCAGGGTACGAATGGCGGATTCGGCATGAGCCCGGACGGTCCCGGCGGCTTCCAATCGCACGCACACAGGAACGACCACTGCCAGGTCACGAGAGACGGTACTGTTCAAGAGCTTTTCCAGCAAATCGAGTCCGTTAATGCTGCAAATCGGACTGTCACAAACAACGCCAGCTCAACTTCTGTCATCGCTTTTATGAAACAGCGCATGAAAGAAATTAAGCCAAGTGCCAGCGACACCGAAATTCAAGGCATCCTCGACCGAAGACTGGCCCTGGGCAGCAAGTATTACATTTACTTGAGCGGTGGAAATCTAACAATGGATACCAACGGACCGGCTGTCAAAACATCGCGCACTCCGGACGGCAAAGAGCATAAAATCACAGGCACTTACACAATTCTCGAAGGTGTTGCCAACCCGTATTACTCTTACGGTATCCATGATCGCCTGTTCACCACTTGGGGTGCCGGCGCTAACGGCACCGGAGGAACACTGGGCAGAGCCACACTGGACCCTGGCAGTGATATAAGTGCCACCGACAGTGCAAGCTTCCAGCCGGCCAGCGGCGCCTACGGGCTTCTTGGAGTCATAAAATTCTCCGAAACAAGCCAGGCAAATGGCAGCTTGAGCTTCAATAATCGCGACTAAGATCTATCCTTGAAAGAGGAAAAGTTGATCAAGGGGAGTCTTGGACTCCCCTTGATTAGTTTTGGGCCCATTGTGGACAGGCGACTTATCAATGTTCTATCATCACTTAGGACGGGAGGGGGTTTGCTGTGGGAATTGCGCAAAAATTTTCTGTCGGGCTTTTGATGACGGCATGTTTGCTGCAAAGCACCATTCCCGCAATCGCTCAGTTGCCCAACCCGGAAACACCCCAGCAAAAACGAGCCAAGTCCAAACAAAAATTCACTACACAAGCAGAAAACAAGTACATTGAAATTCCGAATGTACCGCAGTATCCATCTCAACGAACTGCTTGCAAATTTATCAGGGCCTTG
>JAIEPM010000432.1 GCA_019748395.1 Candidatus Obscuribacterales bacterium | reverse complement strand
CGCGATGGCAAACGACAGTATTTACGGTCTGGCCGCCGGATTATGGACAAGTGATCTTTCGCGCGCTCACCGAGTCGCCGCAGAACTTGAAGCCGGAATGGTCTTCATCAACAAGTACGGCTGTTATGATTTTGCAAGTCCTTTCGGAGGCTTCAAACAATCAGGCTGGGGCAAAGAAATGGCTAAACACTCGCTGGATGCCTACACCAAACTCAAGTCTGTGTGGCTAAAAATCGAGAATTAAGCCACCTTGAAAGATTCTGCAGCAGCGTCAGAATCTAAATAGCATAGTCACAATTTTTTCCTCGGGACAATTCCAGGCTTCAACTTCAACCAGGATTTCCGGGTCGGGAAAGTCAAAGGGCGGCAACTGCGGAAAAACACCGGACTGGATTTTATTCCTTATGGACGCCCCATGAACCAGATCTCGATTGGCTTTGAAATCAGCAGTCCTGATTGGATGATGCTCTGTGATCAAAACAAAGCGGTAATTAGCTCGAACTTTCTGCAAAATCACCTTAATCTCGGAGTTGGAGAGATGTTGCAGTACCTGCCTGAGTATGCAGAGCTCACCGGCGGGCAGCTCGCTGCGACAGGCATCCAGACATTCAAATTTGATGCGTTCGTTTGCAAATCTTTCGCGATTATGCTCAATTAGAGCTCCGACAACATCTATACCAATATATTTTTCAATTGAAGTCGCTTGCAGCAACTCAGCGCCGACTCGAAAGTCACCGCACCCTATATCAACGACCTCACGAATTCCATTTGACTCGATAAAAGTTGCCAGAGCAGCAATATAAGGACCTGAGCGCTCGCTATCCGAGCCGGTTCCGGAATAGTACTCCCCCGGCTTTCCGCCCCAGCGATTTCTTGCATAAATCTCGGCAAAAATATCCGCGTTTGACCGAGCTCCGGCGATGATTCGAAGATAGGCTCCTTTAATGCCCCGAAGCAAGCGAAGCAGCGGAACAGGAATTATGTCAAGCATCGCTTTCTTGTTGATCATGCTTCCTGCAAAACTTAAGATCAATATTTTTTCGGAGCAATAACAGAGATTGAAATTATTTTTTGCCGCCGCGCTCAGCGCGAAGAGTTTTGAGAACGCTCAGCAAGTCGCTATCTCCTGAATTTTGATAGCGAAAGTTTACAAATTGCCACTTGCCGTCTTTTGAAATGAGCTCAGGTATAACATCAGGCTTTGGGCTCTTCTTTTTGTCCCAAAATCCGTAAACTTCCACAAGAAAAGACTTTCCTTTTGCAGTTACGTTTCCGACCTGATATCGGTCGGCTTGAGATTGGGTGTTGAGTATCGGGTCGAAATCAAGTCCGACAATTTCATCAGGCACTTTAGTCTGGGCATCAATATCTGCCTTCAATTGCCGCAAAAGCTCCGGGCTAAATGCATCTTTCTTGAGTTTTAGCGCAATATCCAGCGGCGAAGAATTCTTGGGAATCGGCGAAGTGGTTTTGGCAAAATACCAGTTATAAAAGTCCTGAACAAAAGTTTTACAAGCAAGCTTCTGTTCTAAGGCCTCAGCAGGCAAAATTGCGCCGCTCAGAAAAGATAAGAAGAGAGCAAGGCTAAAGCAGTTTTTAACGATTTTGTATGGGCTGGAAGAAAGGGCTAATTCCACGGTAAACCTCTTAGCTAAGAAAGGAGCAATCAAATTCAAATCAACTCATCGCCTGTTTTGCAAATGCAAGCAAGCAAATCTGCAAGGGAAGCCAAATTAGACTGATGAACGATCGCAGCAGGCACCACAGTCCCATCCATTGCGGGCAGGTCGCGAGTTGCGCAGGCCGACGCTACGATACTGGGAGAATAGCCCAGATCAACAGCACTGCGAGTAGTGGCGTTAATACACATATGTGTCATAAAACCGGCGATCACCAGTTCCGTCTTGCCTTTAGCTTTCACTAACTTGTCCAGCTCCGTGTTAACGAAAGAACTCGGAAGATGTTTTTTGATTACGGCCTCGCCGTCCATCGGCCGGACAGCATCTATAATTTCAACATAAGGTCCATCCGGAGCAAAGATTGGCGCACCGTTTTGAGTATGGTGAACAACATGAAAAACCGGAACTGATTTAGAGCGAGCTTTCTCAAGAAGCTTTTTGAGTTCCAAAAGAGCATCGTCTATGCCGCAAAGGGGAAGAGCTCCGTCCAGATATTCTCGCTGAGCATCGACAATCACAAGTGCACTCCGGCTTAAGGTAGCCGGTCTGGCAGGCGCACCCAAAAGATCCAACAAAGAACTGGCGCTTTTCATCCCCGTTTCCTCATGAAATCGACTAGATAAGCAAATTATCTCATAGCAAAAGCTATGCTGAGGCATTTGCTGTAAAGCTTTCAGGCAGAGAGTTGTTATCCGGCGAAGGCTCGTGCAAAAATTGAAGGCTAAATCAAGGAGAGCAAAATGGGCTTGAGCACTTACAATCAGCAGGAAATTCCTTCTTTCATGTACGGAACGGCGTGGAAGAAAGATGAAACTCAAAGGCTGCTGGAAATGGCGGTAGAAAGCGGCTTCAAGGCAATCGACACAGCAAATCAACTAATTCATTACAACGAAGCCGGAGTCGGGGATGCTCTCTTATCGCTCTATAAGAAAGGCTTCAAGCGCGAATCTCTCTTTTTGCAAACTAAATTCACCAATACAAACGGGCAAGATCACCGCACACCTTATGATGCCTATGCGCCCTTGAGTACGCAAGTTCGCCAATCATTCGAGAGTTCCCTGAAACATTTGCATTCTGATTATCTGGACAGCTATGTTTTGCATGGTCCCTATTCTCGCCACGGATTGAGCGAAGCCGACTTTGAAGTCTGGGCGGCGATTGAGGAGATTTATAAAAGCGGCAAAAGCAAAATCATCGGTGTAAGCAACGTCAGTGCCGGGCAATTATCCGAGCTTTGCCGAAAAGCAAAAACAATGCCGATGCTTGTGCAAAACAGATGCTATGCAATCACAGGCTGGGATCATGAAGTCAGGTCCCTATGCCGCGAACACAAAATCATTTATCAGGGCTTTTCACTTCTCACTGCCAATTCCCAAGTTCTCTCTCATCCTTATATTCAATCAATCGCCAGGCGACTTTCTGCCACTCCGGAGCAGGTAATTTTTAAATTTTCCATGCTCATCGGAATGCTACCGCTTACCGGTACCAGTAACCCGGAACACATGAAAGAAGACCTTGCGGCAGAAAGGCTTGATTTAACAAAGCAAGAAGTGGAAAAGATCGAAATGATTGCAAGCGCAGGCAAAAACGTTTAAGACTGCTCTGATTTATGAATAGCTAAATTGCTGTTAAGAACACTTGGGTTGCCAAGAGGTTTCGCTACAATAATTCTGCGATAGGACCTGCTCGAAAGTGCCAAAATCATTTTTCGACAATGGCAGCAGGCGTTGAGAAGAGGTCATGCTGATATGATCTGGGTGGCTCTGAGCTTAAGCTGTGAGAAATAAGAAACGCAACTTAGTCATCGATCAGACTTATCAGGATCCTGAAGATCCGGAGTTCTCGCTTCTTGTTCAGGAGAAGCAAAAAACTCTAAAAGCAATAGAGAGCCTTAACTACAGGCTGACTCCGACAGATCTGGCTGCTGAATCGGGTTTGTCCATAAATCAAGCTTCTTACTGGCTGAATAAGGTCGCCGGTGAGTGCAAAGGAAAACTTGAAGTCAGAAACGACGGCAGCATTTTTTACTCATTCGAAAAGGACTTCAAAAACGCCTATTTGCAGAGGGGCATCAGAAAAGTACTCTTAATCATCGGTGCAATATCCTTTCAATTTTTGTACTGGGTGATTCGAGTATCATTTGGTGTGGCTCTTGCGCTTTCCGTTTTGCTCGTAGTTCTCCTGATTATTGCTGCAGTCGTTGCACTTATGGGAGACAATGGCGGCGGCGACGGTGGTGGTGGAGGTGGCGATCTCGGCGGTTTTTTCGACCCGAGCTTCCTTTTTGATATTTTTCGCTGGGACTACAGCGCCAGTACTTACTACCCGAGCACTAGCTACCAAACAGGCAGCTACCCCTACCAGAGCGACAGCGCTCCCAAAGGCAATTTCTTTCTGGAATGTTTTTCGTTCATGTTCGGGGACGGAAAACCGAATCCAAACCTTCAACAAGAGCGCTGGCAGCAAATTGCTCATGTAATTGCTGATAACGGCGGAGTTGTATCAAGCGAACAGCTAGCTCCTTATCTCGACGGTGATCAGTCCGACTCAGGAATGATTCTATCTGCACTTGCCCAATTCAACGGAAAACCGGAAGTGACAAAAAGCGGCTTCATTGTATATGTTTTTCCGGATTTTATTGACCCGCAAACTACACCGACTTTGCCTGAGATTCAAAAAGAAGACTTTTTGCTTGAAGAGCACTGGAAGTTCTCTGCTTACCCAGCTGAGAAGTGGATTGGCATTCTGCTTTTGGCTATTTTCAATTTTGCGGGCAGTTGGTGGCTATTCAAGCACATCGCCACGATTGCATTGCTGCATTATGTATCCGGACTTATTGATGTTCTTCTTGCCTATTCAATTATTTTTCTGGCGATTCCGGCAATCAGATGGCTTGTTCTATGCGTCTTGAATATGCGCGTAGACGAGCGCAATGAGCGGAGAAAGAAAGCCATGTCTCAAGTAATTCAGCCGCAAGGTGAGATCTTAAAAGAATTGAACGAGGCCAAAGAAATAAGAGCAGAGGAGATTTCTAAATTAGCCGCTTCCGATGCCGCAAGAATTGTATACAGGACGGATAAAGATCAGCTTGAGCAAAACTTCGATACGGTCGAAAAGATATCGCTTAAGCAGGAAGAATACTGACAGACCGGGGCTTCGAGCATTTCCCCATATTTCTAACGTTAGCCGCTTATGCTCTTATCACGAGGCGAGGCTATACGAAATGACAAATTCAGCAATCATTCAGAACTCAATATTCAAAAGCAGCAGAATCAGAACTTTCCTAATTCAGCCTAAACAATTCTGCGAAATCCTGTTAAAAACGGCACTCTGCACTATCTTGCCTTTTCTAATGGGATTTATTGCAGCGAGTTCGCTGGCGCTGGAACCGATGACTGCAGCGCAAATGGAAGCTGCGGCGCTCTTCTATGCTTACATTGCCGCAGTTACGGTCCTCATCTCAAGCCGCAGCTATGAAAAGAAATCCAATCTTATTGTATTCAGTGCCATGATTATTAATTGCGCGGCTCTTGGTGCACTCATTTCGCTTTGCTAAAAGCAATTTCAAGCAAATGGAGAAGGCACCTTTATTGGTGCCTTCTCCGCTGTGCGCTCCCACGCAAAAACAATAACTCTTCTGCGAACAGACAAAAGGCACGCGCTTGATAGACCCCTGAAGACAAAGGCGCCACGCCAATCCTCACCGCGAATGGGGTGCAAGTGTGCGAAGTCATGTTCCCTAACAGAAATTGAGCTAACTCATTTGTTTGGGAGGCGTAAGTTCTGATGGTTCTATAGAGTTGCTCAAACCAAGTTCTTCATAAACGAACTCGAGTTGAGGATCGAGCTTAAGATCCTTCGGTCTATAGACCTGCTCGTTTTTATTAACATGCCAGCGGGCTTTGCCGCTCTTGTTGCCCTCCCGTTCGTGATGTAAGTGTTTTCCGCCCATGTTTACACTGGTGAGAAGATCTATCTTTCGTCCACCAAGTACAGTGTCCACAACGGTGTATGTCGATGTGTCGGCAACGCTCCAGTCCAAAACCGGCTCTTTTAGACTTGCTTCCTTTTTGGCAAGAAGCGCTTTCAGCCGCGAACTTCGCTTTTTCAGAAGCCCGAATAAATTCAAGGAAAGAATGTTCATATAGGGGTACCTAGTAAATGCCTCAGATTAAAATCAAGAGCTGAGACCACGCCAACGTTCTTATGTTGACAAAGCGAATTCCAACAAAACAATTGGACTTTTTAAAGTGTTTGAGCCTGTTTCTTTACCCAGGATCGGATTTTAGCTTCATTTCGTTGCCTGTAAAGCACAGAAAGATGCAGATTCTCCAGCATGCGAGCCACAGCAGCTTTACCCATCTCAACCGGGTGCGCGGCGAAAAACTCTTTCATTTCCTTTTCTTTAGACAAACTGTCAAAGCTGGCACAAGCACCAACGATGCGCTTATTAAAGCGTGGGGGGAATTTCTTGCCCAGGCGTTCCCAGTTTGCGCGGGTATAGGACCAGGCTTGCTCGTTGCTTTCCTTGCTGCCGATCAGCGCTGAAAGTAGAGCGACGCCGTCGGTAGAACGCGTATCCGGACCCAGAGCCAGCTCGAGAGTTTTTTGCACTAATTCGGGCTTTCTAAATGCGGCAAGAGGATAAAGGAAGCGTTTTTCTTCCTGTGGATTGGAGGCTTTTTTCCAGGCTTCTTTCAGCTTCTCATAATCGTTTTCGTCTCCGTTATAAGCGACAATGCTCAAAACCGTAGAAATGATATCGGCACTCACAGATTCGCGATCTTTCAAATATTGGGCAAAAAGAGCCCGAGCTTCTTTGATAGTTTCAGCATCCTGAGCATAATTAGCAAGTTCTCTCAGAACAACTGCGCGCAGCTCTTTTACTGTTTCTTCCTCGCCTTTTTTCTCTTGCCAGCCGAGTTTCGTTTTCAAAGGAGCAAGATATGCTTCTAAAAGCTTCCTGTAAGCAACTTCGGAATCCGGATCAAGAAAATAACGGAGCTGAGCAAAATCAGAGGCCAGCGCGCTTGATACTATGCTGTCCTTTTCGTTCTTAAGCTTAAGCATCAGATTCAAGCTGCTTTCCACAGGCAAGCGTCCCTTCAGGACAAGGCTCTCAATATCGTCAATAAAAGCCAGACGCTCTTCACAGTTCAGGCTTTCAAAATTATCGAGAATTTTCTTAGTCCCCGGCGCATCGTATTGAACTCTGTAAAATCCGCTGGCACCGGCGTTCAGGTAAGCGTACTGCCATTCATCAGGCAAATCGAAACTCTTGTCTTTGCTGTTCAACAAAATCGGCGTCGCGGTCTCTTCAGATTTTTTCAAAGGCGAAAGATTTCGGGCAAGCACAGGTACTATCCATTGAGCAGCATCTGCCGGAGCGGAAGGCATGACGAAATAGCGCTCCTGACCGATGGAAATGCTTCGTCCTGAATTTTTGCCGGAAATATTTAGAAGCGGAAAGCCGGCTTGCAAAATCCAGGTTTTCATCATCTGAGGAACCGGAACATTTTTGGCCGCTGCAGCCACTGCGCTCCAGAGGTCTTCACTTGTAGCGTTATCAAAGCTATGTGCATCGAGATAGTCATGCACCCCTTTTTGAAATACTTTTTCGCCGACAAAAACTTCAAGCATGCGCAGAACTGCGGACCCCTTGTCATAGGTGATCGAATCAAACATTTCAGAAGCCTGCTTGGGATTGGCCACATGTGCATGAATAGCTCTGGTTGACGCGAGCTCGTCAATCGACATGGCTTCATTGCGTGCTAAAACAGCTTTACTGCGGATGCGCCATTCAGGGCGCAGAGAGTCCTCGGTTTTCGTAGCAGCCCAGGTAGCAAAAGCCTCATTCAGCCAGAGGTCATCCCACCAGCGGTTGGTGACAAGATCCCCGAACCACTGATGAGCCATTTCGTGGGCAATAACACTGAAAGCAGACTGCCGGGCAGCGGTACTGCCGGTTTTCTCATCTATAAGCAGCAAGGAATCCTTAAAGGTAATCGCACCAAGATTCTCCATGGCGCCGGGAGCAAAATCGGGAATAGCAATTAAATCAAGCTTTTTGGCCGGGAATTTGATCCCGAAATAATCAGAAAGAAAGCTCATAATTTCGCAGGCAGAAGCAAGAGCATAGTGCCCCAGATGCTCCTGCCCGGCCGGCGCCCATACACGTATCGGCACGCCGCATGATTTGCGCTCTTCTGTTGACTTAAAATCGCCTAGCACCAGACAAAGCAAATAACTGGAGATTTTCGGGGAAATTTCAAATGCAACAATTTTTTTCTTCGGATCGCTGCTTTCACGAACATGATCAATAGGAGCATTTGAAATAGCATTCAGATTCTTATCTATTACGGCATTAACTTGAAAT
>JAIEPM010000104.1 GCA_019748395.1 Candidatus Obscuribacterales bacterium | reverse complement strand
CTGCGCTTCTCCGGCTCCGGCAGTGCAAAACAGGCAAGCAGAAAAGCAACGGCACTGCAAACAGCAGCAGCAAAGCCGATGGCATGGAAGCCGAAATAGCTCAATCCACCGCCGATAGCCGGTCCAAGCGTGAAGCCCAGACCGAATGCCGCTCCAATAAGTCCCATACCTTTAGCACGGTCTTCCGGCTTGGTGACATCGGAAATATAAGCCTGAGCCACGGCAATGTTTGCGTTTCCGAGTCCGGCGATCAGACGAGAGGCGAAAAGCATCATCAAAGAACCGGCCAGCCCCCAGATGGCATAACCGATAGCCGAGGTGGCCAGACTGACCAGCATTATCGGTCGTCTGCCCACGCTGTCTGAAAGCCTCCCCCAGAAGGGAGTCATGAAAAATTGCATCAGCGAGTAAGACATGACAAGGTAGCCAACAGTTTGCGGATCTGCCCCAAACTCAGTGGCACACTGAGGCAAAACAGGAATAATTATTCCGAATCCCAGCAAGTCGATGAATACAGTCAAAAATATGAGCAAAAGAGCCATTTTTCCGGCTTTTTTCTCAGACACTTGTTTATCACCAGTCACGGTTTGGGTCTCCGAAGCTTCTCAAATGAAAGCTTATCGCAGGCCGGCAGAGCTCTTCCTTAAGGATTTTCAGTCTTAGAGGTCTCATTATGTGCAAGGCGGCACACTTGCTCGATAAAGGGACGGACTTGCTGGGTAAGCTTATGTAAAGGAGCGAATTCCGCAGAAAGAAGATCCTGAGATGAAGCTTTGTCTGGTCTGCAATTTTCAGTTTGGCGACGATCAGGACCTTTGCCCTAAAGACCTGTCGAAGCTGGTCCCTGTGGGCAAAGATCCGCTGATCGGCATGCTCATTCAGGATCGCTATCGAGTGGAAAGTCTTGTCGCCAAAGGTTCTATGGGCGTCATTTATAAGGCGACACAGGAAGCAATCGGACGTGTTGTTGCGATCAAAGTCATGCACGGCTATCTGGTCAACGACGACGAGTCGATGAAGCGCTATCACAAAGAAGCCAAAGCGGCCAGCCGATTGAACCATCCAAACATCACGACTGTTTACGACTTTGGTGTTCTAGCTTCAGGGCAACCCTATATAGTCATGGACTTGTTGCAAGGCAAAGCGCTGGCCGATGTGCTTGCACAACGAGGTCAGCTCACAGTCGGTCAAACTTTGATGGTGATGAATCAGGTATGCCTGGCCCTGGGAGAGGCACATGCACGCGGAGTCGTTCATCGAGACATAAAACCGGAAAACATTGTTATAGAAGAACTTCCGGACGGCAAAAACATTCAGGTAAAAGTTGTCGACTTCGGGATTGCAACTTTTGCTCAGGAAGGCGAAGACACAATCGGTAAAATCACCAAAACCGGAACTGTTTGCGGCAGCCCATTTTATATGAGCCCTGAGCAGTGTGATGCCGGTAAAACCGACGCTCGAAGCGACCTTTATTCACTCGGCATAGTTTTATTTGAGTGTTTGACAGGCAAAGTTCCATTTGAATCAAAAGACATCTATTTAGTTCTTTCCATGCAAGTGAAAGACCCCCCGCCCAGAATGGGTAAGCTTCGTCCTGACCTGGAATTCAGCGCCGAAATGGAAAAATTCGTAGCTAAAGCACTGGCAAAAGACAAGGACGCCCGCTTCCAGTCGGCTCAGGAATTCTGGGAAGCTCTTGCGGCCGCAGGCGGTTTGAAGCCCGGCAAAAAGACCGGCACAGAAATCGGGAAACAAACAGCAAACAGCACGATAGTCAGTCCGCCCAGCAGCCGAGCTCAAGATGAAGCGGTGGATCCAGAAGAGCTCCGCAAAAAAATTCGCGAAGCAACCGAACTGATGCAAGAAAAGGCAGAGAGGGCTCAAGCCGAACAGGCAAGAAAACGCAGACGCAGCCGTGGGGTAACGCCTTTAGACCGCCTGATTGCAATGGCTCAAATAATACTGCCGCCGATTCTGACTCTGGCTATGACTGTGGCATTGTTCTGGGTAATTGCCAACCAAGCAATGATCCACTCTATAATCAGCAAGAAAACAGAGCAAGCGGGCAGCAGCGAAAGCGGCAGCAAAAGCAACGTAGAAACTTTGATGGCACAGGATAAGCTTGAAGAAGCCAAAGCAATTCTTGAGCAAAAAAAGAAAGACGGCAGTTTCAGCAGCAACGACCAGGAAAATTTTGATTGGGTTTGTGTGAAACTAGCTCGCAAGGAAAGCAAAGCAAAACACTTCAAGCAAGCCATGGCCATTCTTGATCAGGTTTCAAGCGAAACCAGAGAAGAAGACGAAGTGAAAGCCTTGATCAAAAAAATCAAAAAACAGCTGAAATAAGAGAAGCCTCCTCAGGCTCCGATCGGCTCATTCGATTCCAGGAAAGCACCGAGTCGGCGGAATTTATCATGCCTGTCTTTTTTCAATTCAGGAGGCGACAATTTGGAAAGTTCAGCTAGATGCTTGAGCAAAACTTCGCCAAGCTTTTCAGCGGCAAATTCATAATCGTGATGTGCGCCGCCTAGAGGCTCGGGTACTACTTCATCGGCAACACCAAGATCACGTATTTCTTTGGCAGTCATTTTCATCGCCGCGCAAGATTCAGCCACCTTATCTGCATAACGACACAAAATTGAGGCACAACCTTCAGGTGATATCACCGAATAAACAGAGTGCTCAAGCATCAAAATGCGATTTGCCACACCGATAGCAAGAGCGCCGCCCGAACCGCCTTCACCGGTGATCACTGCAATAACAGGCACTTTCAGCCCGGAAAGTTCTCGCAGATTTACAGCAATAGCTTCGGCCTGGTTGTGCTCTTCCGCATGCAAGCCGGGATAAGCACCGGGAGTGTCGATCAAATTGACCACAGGCAAGCCGAATTTATCGGCATGACGGAAAAGACGCAAGGCTTTGCGATAACCTTCCGGCTGGGGCATGCCGAAATTGCAATGTTGTTTATCTCGAATTGAGCGACCTTTTTGCGTACCGATGCCGATAAAGCGATAACCTTTAAGACTAATCAAACCGGCAACCATCGCCGGATCATCACAGCCCTGCCTGTCGCCATGCAGTTCCACCCACTGCGGGTCCCAGCGATCAAAATAATCGCGGGTGTATGGACGTTGAGCATGCCTTGCCAGAGCCAGGTGATCAATGCCGCGCAAATTACCATATAAGGAACGCTTTAACTGATCATATTGCTGGTTCAGGCGGTTTAGATCCTTTTCCAGTTCCGGATTTACGCCTTCACCCATTTGCTTTTCCAGAGCTTCTATTTGCTGAGCCAGCATCGCCAGGGGTTGCTCAAATTCAAGCGGGGTAACTTTTCTATCTGCCATTTTCTGCTCCGGATTACTCAAAAAATTCAGCCTGAAGACTAGCGTGAATAAATAGCTTCGCCTTTTTTACCGTTGGACGGACTTAAAGGCGTCGGATTATTTCCTTTGTGAAACTCGATAATTTGCGAAAGTGTTTCTCTCAGCCTGGCTCGCTCGACAACCATATCCACCTGACCATGGCTCAGCAAATACTCGGCTGTTTGGAAATCAGCCGGTAGTTTTTGCCTGATTGTTTGTTCGATAACACGACGTCCGGCAAAGCCGACGCGCGCACCAGGTTCAGCAATGATGATGTCGCCGAGCATGGCAAAACTGGCAGTCACTCCACCGTAAGTCGGTTCGGTCAGAATACTTATATAAAGTAAGCCTTCTTCATGAAAGGCTTGCAGGGCAGCACTTGTCTTGGCAAGCTGCATAAGGCTGAGTATGCCTTCTTGCATGCGAGCTCCACCGGAACTGCTGATGATAATCAGCGGCACCCGTCGCTTTTGCGCCTCTTCAATTAAACGAGCGACTTTCTCACCAACCACCGAGCCCATGGATCCGCCGAAGTGACCGAAATCCATGACCCCGACTGCAATCGGAGTTTGATTGAGCGTGATCGTTCCGGTTACGACCGATTCGCGAAGACCTGATTTGCGCGAAGCATCCTTCAATCTTTTGGCATAAGGTTCTGAATCAACAAAGCCAAGCGGATCTGCGGAAGCTAAATTAGCGTCAAGCTCTACAAACGAATCAGGATCGGCCAGCTGTTCAATTCGCTGCTCGGCACCAATGCGGAAGTGATACTGGCACTTCGGGCAAACGTGCAAGTTTTGACGCAAATCTCTGGTATAGAGAAGCTCGCGGCAGAGGTGACATTGTGTCCAGAGCGCACAATACTCCTCGGTGCTCAGAGGCTGTTTTACTTCAACAGACTCTTGCTTCTTCTTTCTATTGGCAAACCATTCTTTTAAATCCATATTTATGCCGACTAGCTATTACCGAAAACACAAGCTGGGCAAATCCCGAGAAAATCGAGATAATCAGAAATGATTCAGCGGCTCTTCTAAGAAGCCACTCGGAAACCAGATCGAAAGAGAATTATATCATCGACTCCATCCTTATTAAGTCGGCTAAGAGAGGCTGTCAGTAGATGCGCATAGCAAGATTTTTCGCGCTCGGTAAGGACCTTGAGAGACTGAAAGAGTTGGATTACGGCGCTGATTGGACGGATTTGCCGCTGCTGGAATTAGCTGAAGATGATCTAATTAATCAATTGCGCTCGGTTTTACGCCTGGGTAAAGGCCAGAAGTTCTTAATCATTGACGATAACGAACGGATATATGAAATGCGTATCGAAGGTCTGGAAAAAGCAAAAGTCCATTGCAAAATTGAATCAATAGTCGACAAAGAAGAATCCGCCTCCGGAAAGTGCCGGGTGGAAATAGGACTGGCTCTAATAAAGAGCGACCGCTTCGAATGGTGCCTGGAAAAACTAAGCGAGTTGGGAGCAGCGGCGGTCAGCCCTTTGCTCTGTCGGCACTGCGTAGTAAAAGCAAATAAAGATGCAAAGGGAGAAGAGAAGCAAGAACGGAAGTTGCAGCGCTGGCAAGCAATTATGAGAGAAGCAGCCGAGCAATGCGAAAGATTGACGATACCGGCGATAGTGCCGCCTCGAAATTTAGCGGACTACTTGCAAGATCGAAAAGCTCTTTCTGATGCACTTCGATTTATTTGCGCCGAGCGCCGAGAAGCGGCACCACTGGTGAAGGCACTTGAAAGCGAGATATCCAAAAGAGATCCATCGCCTATAAAGCAGCGAGCACCAGTATTTCTCTTGATCGGTCCGGAAGGCGGATTCAGCAAGGACGAAATTGAGCTGGCCGAAGATCAAGGCTTTCTGCCGGTCACACTTGGAAGAAGAATTTTGCGCAGTGAGACGGCCGCTATTGTCGCTATGTCCCAGGTCGCATCAATACTGGATATATAGGAAAAGGAAATTCCGCTAAGAATCCAAAATCAGCTTCAAAAAATTCTACAAAAGTCTTATAGTAAGCTTTGTTAACTCGCAAATTCTTCTGCATATATTTGAGTGCACTAGAGCAAATCGAAACAGAAATTCGAGCTGCTCCAAGTTAAACGCGCCTGAATAACATGATGCAAAATGATGAGCAGAGTCTCCCCGCAGAACGGGGAATTGATACGGAGCAGTCCGGAAGATCCTCGCGAGAAATTGCAAGCGAACTTCAAACGGAGCAGTTGATGAGCGTGGCCGCAAACCTGACGAAGATACGAGGGCAGCTGAAAGATGCACCGGTCACCGTAATCGCCGTCAGCAAGTATGTAGGTCTTCCTGAAATTAAAGAGGCAATCGCCGCCGGTGTCACCGAATTTGGTGAAAGCCGAATTCAAGATGCTTTGAAAAAGCAAGAGGAACTACCCGCCGAGCTGCAAAAGAATATACGATGGCACTTTATCGGACATCTGCAGAGCAACAAAGCCAAAAAAGCAGTCGGCAGATTTGCACTCATTCACTCTGTCGATTCATTTCATCTGGCAAAGGAGCTTTCAGAAGAAGCTGTTAAACAGGGACTTGAGCAGGCGATCCTATTGCAAGTCAAAATTTTGAATGACCCGGCAAAATCCGGATTTAGTCCTCAAATTTTGCAGGAAGAGTTTTCCAAAATCCATGATTTAGCGGGTCTGAAGATCGAAGGTTTGATGACAATGACACCACTCACGGACGACAAAGAGATATGGCGTCAATGCTTTTCCGGACTGAAGCAGCTGAAACTGGAGCTTGAAAGCACTTACCATCTATGCCTTCCGGAGCTTTCGATGGGCATGTCCGATGATTATTTGGTAGCCGTCACCTGTGGTGCCACGCTGCTGAGAATTGGTAGAGCAATTTTTGAAAATTCGGAAAATTAGATGCGATAAGAAGTCAATTATCTGGTATCTTGTATGGTGGCGGGATGAAAGTGGTGAGTCATCCAGGCCGGTGATGGACGAGGGGTAAGGTAGACCAGGACGGGTAAGGAGGACGCTAGTGAGCCTAGTTCAAAAGTTTAAGAGTTTTTGGTTTGGTCCTGCTGACAATTACGATCAAGAAGACTTTGAAGATCTATTCGAAACAAGCGATGAGATATATCAGACCAGCGGACAGCTCGCTCTAGATAAAGCAAGCGTTCCTGAGCCTGTCAGAACTGCAAAGATTCTTCCGACAAGCAGCACCAAAATAGTTGACCACCCGAGCGCTCAGCCGAACAGCGAAGTGATGGTAATCGAACCACGCACTTTCAATGAGGCTATGGAAATCGTCGAATTCTTGCGTGGACGTAAGTCTGTTCTGCTCAATTTGCACTTGCTGGACAATGAGACTTCCCAACGCATAGTCGACTTCCTTTCCGGAGCGACTCACGCCATTGACGGACATCAGCAACGCATCGGCGACGGTGTATTTCTGTTTGCTCCTTCAACAGTAGTAATCAGCGCCGAATCCAATTCGGCAAAAGCGATTCGCGACGTATTCTGGAACAAGACCCAGCTCTCTTAATTCAGCTCCCTGCAACATTTAACTGGAGGACGGACGCAAAAGCCGCCCTCCAGTTTTTTTTTCCGGGAGCGCAGGCGTCCCGCCTGCTTCTAAAATGGATGCGTGCAGGCTCTAAAAAACTTTCGTGAACCAGTCAAAGGGACTTGTCGCGTCGTTATTAACATAAAGACTGAAATGCAAATGCGGTCCGCTTGCCCGCCCGGTGGAACCAATTGCGCCGATTTTCTGTCCGGCTTTTACAATATCGCCCTCTTTCACAAGAATCTTGCTCAGATGTATATAGAAGGAAAGCACGCCCTGTCCATGGTCTATGCAAATGGTGTTTCCGTGCAGTTTCCAGCCCTGATGAGCAATCAGAACCTTGCCGCTCTGACAGGCCGCTACCGGGCTTCCCAGGCCTCCGGCAAAATCAATGCCTGAATGAAAGTAATCCTTTAATAGCTTGCCGTTGACCCGCCTTCGCAAGCCAAATCCGGATGAAACTCGGGCGCTGCTTGGTCGAAGAAATTTACCGTCCCAATATTGACGGCTGGAAACGGTTTCTTTTGCTGCCTTTACAGTGTCCTCTTCTCCGGGAGAAGCGTTGAAATTGTCCTTACCCTTCGGTAATCGCATCACCTGCACAGGAAAATTTCCAGCAAGCACTTTCACGTTCTGCTCTTTATCGGCCACTCGTACTTTGTAATTTCCCGGTTCAAGATCTGCCGGAATACCAATCAAAGCACGGCCCACGAAGCCATCAGCAGATGCATCCGGTCTGGGCAAGGGAAATATCTTGTAGCTTTTATCGCGAAATTGCACCACCGGTAGAGCCGCACCGCCGGCGGCGCCATCACCGGAGGCCGGAAGCGAGTCGTCGCGAAGAATCAAACGAATGCATTCTCCTTGCTTGGCAACCGCCGGAAGCTCAAGCTGCATCGCGGCTGAAGCCGGCTGCAAAAAAGCAGCAAGATAGAGAAAAAACAGGCTCTTTGAAATAAACGGCAGCGCAGGCCGGATTTGGTAATTCAAGTTGTCAGGATCCGCTATTCTTTCGGCAAAACTTTTTCGATTGCCTCAAGCAGGCTCTCGACTTTCTCCAGAGGAATCGCCACGCCTTTCTTGGTGGGCTTTTCGGTCTGGTCCTTATCGAGATACCATTCGCGTATATGCAAGTAACTTTTACCT
>JAIEPM010000592.1 GCA_019748395.1 Candidatus Obscuribacterales bacterium | reverse complement strand
GTAGTAGTGGTTCATTATGCAGGAGTAGCCTGTGAAATGGACCGCATTCAAGAAATCTGCAAAAGTCGCAATCTGGTCCTTGTTGAAGATGCAGCTCACGCCCTGGGAGGCAGCTACAAAGGCAAGCCTCTAGGCAGTATCGGAGCAGTGAATGCTTTTAGTTTTCATGAAACCAAGAACCTTTCGAATGGAGAAGGTGGTGCTTTCAGCACGCCTTCTCCGGAACTGTTTGCAAGAGCTGAAATTATCCGCGAAAAAGGAACAAATCGTTCTCAGTTCTTCCGCGGTCAAGTCGACAAATATCGCTGGGTTGATCTGGGCTCATCCTTCTTACCAAGCGAGTTTCAGTCGGCTGTTCTCTGGTCGCAACTGGAAAAGTACGACGAAATTCAGGGCAAACGAATGCACGTTTTCGAGCTTTATGATCAACTCCTTTCAGAGCTGGAAATGAAAGAGTACCTTCGTCGTCCGATCATACCGGCAGAAGCGAAACACCCGGCTCATCTCTATTACATTTTGCTGCAAGATTTAGACGAACGAACAAGATTGATGAGCTATTTGAAAGAGCAGGGCATCAGCAGCTTCTTTCATTATGTGCCCCTGCATTCGGCACCGGCAGGTCGCAAATTCACAAGAGAAGGCAGTTCGCTCAATAACACGGACCGGCTTTCGGAGTCGCTTCTAAGACTGCCGCTCTGGGCAGGACTCAGCGACGAACAAATATATTATGTAGTCGAAAAAATCAATAAATTCTTCGCCGCAGAAGGAAAGAAATCAAACGCAGCCGTTAAGGCGGCAATTAACTAAGGAGAAAAGAAGTGCAAAAGAAGCTGGTCATTTTCGGAAACGCAGACATCGCTGAGCTTGCATTATTCTATTTCTCAAGAGACACCGACTTCAAACCAGTCGCTTTCACTGTCGACCGGGATTATTTGACCGGCGAAAAATTTCAGGGATTACCGCAAGTAGCATTCGAGGAAGTCGTTCGTTATTTTCCAGCTGAAGAGCATTCCATGTTTATTGCTTTGAGTTACGCTCAGCTGAACAGGCTGCGCCGAGCAAAATGCAATGAAGCGATGTCTATGGGTTACAGGCTGGCAACTTACGTAAGTTCGAAAGCTTCTGTTTGGTCGGCCAATGAACAGATCGGATATAACGCTTTCATTCTGGAAAATGTCGTAGTACAACCCTTTGCCAAAATCGGCAACAATGTCACGATCTGGAGCGGCACACATATTGGTCACCACAGCGTTATTCAAGACGATTGCTTCATAACTTCGCAAGTAGTCGTATCAGGTGGTGTAGACGTAGGAAGAGGAAGTTTCATCGGCGTAAACGCCACCCTTCGCGATCACATCAAAATCGGCAAGCGCTGCGTTATCGGCGCCGGCACATGGATCAGCCGCGACGTTGAAGATGAAGGCGTTTACATTGCCAAAGCCTCGGAGCGCTCTGCCGTGCCGAGTTCTAAACTCAAGAAGCTTTAGAAAAAGACCGACTTAAGTCAGGCTCTAAAACTCTTCATATATTGTTGAGCTTGAGGTCCTTCGTTGAAGAGCAAATCCAGGATAGTCACGCCGTGCTCAAAAGGCGGATGCAGTTGCTTGTATTCCGGATACCCTGAGTAATCGGCCCATTCCACCCGCATTTGATTATTATTGAAAACAGCCTCGTCGAGATAGTCTTTGGCAGCCGGTCCTGAAATATAAATATCGGCATTCAAAGATTTGCAAATTCCAAAAAGTCTTTCAGTCTTTCCTTCTGCAAGAGTGAACTCATCAGCCCAGCGAAGAGGGGTATTGATACCGAGCCACTTGCAAATGCGGCTCAAGAAAAGATGATTGACCTTGCTCAAACTCTCTATTTCAGCAGCTTCCCCATAGATCTCCTTCAGTTCCGCTTCATAGTCTTGAAAGTGATTGGCTTTAGCATAATGATGTTTGAGCGAGAGAAAATGTTCTTGGGCCCAAGATTTGTCAGCTATCTTAGTATCAAAAATACTTTGAAAATACTTGCCCTTTACTTCAACTGGAATGCTCAACCAGTGCAAACCATGGGGCGTTTTGATTTTATTGCGGTTTCGCCAATCTCTGCGCGTAAATTGAACGCAATCATACAAAACGAAAGCATCGACGCTGTTAATCTGGTCGAAATAACCCTTCCAGGGAATATAGCTCGACTGCAGAATCGCGACTTTAACCGGCTTTGTCATAGTTTCGGACATCAGTTTTATAACTCCCCAGATTTTTTCAAATTCAAAGTTTGCTTCAAATCATCAGCTTCCAGTATATACATTGTTTTATTTTTCCAGCGCAAGGGGCTGAAGAAGCGTCTTTCGCCGATTACATGATAGTTATCGATTTTGATTGTGGCGACAACATAGTCGTCACGCAATACCGGCCACCAGCGCAAATTTCTGCTTTGACTGCGCCCTCTCAAACGCTCAGGCCAGCCGACTCCTTGCTTGAAGGTCAGAGTGAAAAGCGGTTCAACATAATCAGCCGGATAATTAGCCCCGCCATCAATATGCTTTCTATTGACTCCGGCAGCCTCCAGTTCTCTCACGAACTGCCACTGCGCCCTTGTAAAATTCATGATGTCCGCAGCAGCAAGCACAGCATAAACAGCAATCAACATTGAGCTCAAAGCAGCAAGAAGCCTAAATCTGCCTGCCGAGAGAAGATTCCAGAGCGGTGTTAAAGCAATAATCAAAGGCGAAAGAGCGATTAGATAATAACGATCAAGATTGCTTGCCGCAAGTTGCAAAACCAAACCAAGAACAACAGTCCCTAATAAAACGAATGAATACACACGGAAGATTTTCAAATCAAAAGACTGAGAAGGGGAAACTGAAGCCGGACGAGTCTCCTTTGCCAGATAGCTCAGAAAGATCGAAAATGCGGCAGCAAGCGCTGCGAAATCACAAAAATAAGTGAATGACTTCAGGTGCTCGGCCGTCCAGGTCGCAGTTCCACCAATCAAGCAATAAGCACCCAAAATCGGCGGCAAGAAAAGATTCAGGCTGTAAGGCATGAAAGCTCCGTGCAGCTGATCGTAAGCCAGCGGCGCAGCCACAAGAACAAGCGTCAAGATTGCTGAAATTGAAAGACTGAGTCTCGACAATTTAGAGCTAAAAGCAGCAATAAGCAGAGTCAAGGCAAGCGGCAGTACAAAAAGCCCCAAATAACATAGTCCTTTGGCAACTGTATCCATTAAACAAAGTGGCGATAAAGATCTCAAAGCACTCATGAGCAAATCGGAAAAAGCCCAGTAGCCACCCGCAAAACCGACTGCGTCAAGCAGCCAGCGCTGCAAACTGAAATAAGCAAGCCCAGGGATTGAAAGCGAAACAAGAAAAAGAGCTCGGTCTTTCAAATCTATCAGCGAGACAAAGAGAGCCAGAACTAAGGCTGGAAGAAGTACCAGGGATGTTTGCCTAACCGACATGGCTGCGGTCAAAAAACAGAGGGAAAAAATAAAGGGCAAAAGTCGCTTTCTTTGCATGCCTTTAATCGCGAAATATATGGACCAGTTGTTCAGAGCCATGGCCGGAACATCTGTCATAAACGAGAGCGAAAGACTGATCAAAAATGGATTGAAAGCATAAACCGAAGCAAGCAAAGCCGAATCGAGTTTTCTCGTTTTAAGCTCTCTTAAAGCCAGATAAAGACCAAGAATGCCGAAAAGATGAAAGGCTATCGTCAAATAGCGCAAAGGCTCATAAGAAAAACCTGTTAGTTTGCAAACAAGAGCACCCGCTTGAATCGGAATGAAGTCGAAAGCGTTGCTGCCCTGAATGCTGAATACACCTGTATCAACGATGCTTTTCACGCCATAAGCGTAAAGCCGATCATCATTGATCGGGAAATTGCCTGAAGGTCCGGCCAGAAATAATGCAAGCAGGCTAAGGAGCAACAAGCTAAATAGAGGCAAATTGCTTTCGCTTTTCAAACTAGCCGCTTTATGCGGCTCGGCAGCCTTTTCTATAAAACCCTGCAGCATTAACGTCCCCTAAGCTTTCGCCTGGAAAGGATCTCGAAAATGCATGCTAGCAGAGGAGCAAAGCCGCTTACCAGAGGAATGCATTCAGGTTGTCGGGCGGTGAAACATTTAGAAAAGCTTAGTCCATACTCATGTTGGCATCATCACCCTGAAATATGCTTGTCATGCTAATCGGTCGGGAGAGAAAGATGCGCGTTTTTTCGACACTGTTCGCAGTGCTTTGCGCCCTGCAATTCACAGGTCCTGCAATAGCAGACGACGGCGCAGATTGGATGAATGACGGCAAAGAACTGCCGAAAGGCGTTGTTTCCAACGACGACTCCATGATTAGCAAAGACTCAACTTCCTTTTCTCTTGCAGTTCAAGCTGAAAGGGCGCTGAAATCAGGCAAAGCAAACCGCGCCATTGAGCTTGCCCGTCGTTCTCTCGATATGAATGACGACGACATGGATACTCATCTGGTTTACGCCAAAGCACTTGAGAAAAAATTAGTCTCGCAGCAAACCGAAGACCCAATGCTCTTCAACCTCTGTGTCAAAGAATGGCTTTCTGTATTGAGAAACAGCTATGGCGACGAGAAAGGCACACACTTTCAGGGTCTAGCCCTGCCCGGATTCGGCGGCAAGTTTTATGAAGATGAAGATCGTCAGGGTCTGGCTAGACAGCATCTCGTCAAACTAACCGGTGCCTGCCCGAAAGTCTGGGAAACCAACGAAAAATACTTACAAAAAGTACAGCGCCACGGTGAAACTACAGTCAGCGCCAAACTCGTAGGCGAAGCAGCTAAGGACGGCAACCAAGCGCCCGCAGGCAAAACGCAAAGCAGCAAATCTTCTGCTTCCAAGCAATCGCTGCACTAAGAGAATCGGCTCATTGAAAAGAAAAGGACCCTGCAAGCAGGGTCCTTAGTTTCAGATGCATCATAGACTCAGCTATTATTTTTTGGGTCCCTGCTGAATCTGCACAAACTGTCCGTGCTTGGCAGTTACCTGGGTAAGTACGGCAGCCATCTTAACGAGCTTATTAGCGAGTGCTTTGTCGTTGGGGTTGTTGCTGCTTACCAGATCATGCAAGAACTCGGAAGTTTCAGGCTGCATCAATGCAACCAGAGAAACTTCGGCGCGTTGCATATACATGCCGCCGGGGACATCGATGCCGCGAACTTTGCGGCGGCCGACCACATCTTTGGACAGTGCTTTATTGACTCCAAGCTGATCCCAGCCAAGGATGGATTCTTCACCGGCACAGATGTCGACAAACTTGCCGGCAACAGTCTGGCGAATGCATCCGTGTCCGAGTTCCCAGAGGTTGCGAACCTTGGTTACTTTGTTCTCGACACTGATCAATGCAATCGTGTTGGGATTGATCGTAACCACCGAATGTGGAGTCTTAACCACAGTCACTTTGTCGGCGGATACAAGCACTTCACCTTCATGGATTTGCATGATTGTCGGATGTTCAAATCCAATTACAGCTTTGCCGTTATGTTTAACAAGAGCCGTATGCGTGGTCAATGTGCGCAGCGTATTGGAAGAGCCGGTGTTTTGAGCAAAAGAGATTGGCTTCATGATCATGCTTTCGCTTTCGCTCACTTCCTGAGGATTAGCAGGTATTTCAATCATGCTTCTTAGCAGTGGCTTAGCCGTGCCGCCATCCTGGCGCAGCGGTTTGGCTTCTTTTTCCACTTTATCCTTCAGGTTGTTGATCTTGTTCTTCGCCTGGTAGAAACTGCCGGAATTACAAACCAGAAGTTTTTCCTTCTCAACCATCATCTTCTGGTCGAATTTGCTCTTGGCGATTTTCACACCAGGCACCACAACCGTACCAACAATCGGTTCACGATCAACTCCATCTACAGGAATCAATTCTTCTTCAGACAGCGATTCATCAGCCAAACAAATTTCTTCGCCGGCTTCAGCAGTCAGGGTCTGAATCTTACCGCCACGGTTAACAGTGATTGTCGTTTGCTTACCGGAGAGGTTAGCCACGCGAGTGACACCACCTTCAGTTTGCTGAACGATGGCGGCACTGTTTCCGGAAATGCTCACATCGCCGAATCCGGTTGAAACTTTGATTGGAGCTTTACCAACCATAGCCACAATCTTACCTTGCTGCAGAGTGACCGTGCGATTATCGGCTTTGAATGCCGTGCCCTGTTCACCAACCATCATCGTGTCTTGATCATCTTCCAGGAAGAATGGTTGACATGCACCACCGGCGATGTAGTAGGCATTCTGCCCTTCACCCGATTGTTTCTTGAGATAGCCGTTATCGAGCATGGTTTGTGCAGCTTGCGAAAGACCTATAGTTACGGATCTCGTCGAGTCAGTTGCAACCAAGCCCGAGCCGATGGTCGGTACGCTGAATTGTGATACAGACTGAGTCACCAGGTTACCGTTGACGAGAACAGTTCCAGGCGGCAGTCCACCTCCTGGGATAGGCGGGCTTGCCGGCGCATTGGCTTGCAGCAATGTGGCGCCGCCCAGATATACATAAGGTCCGTCAGCAGGCGGGTCGAGTAGGATCACACCGCCGTTGGGGCTCAATGTTATACCGTTCGTGAATTTTTGACCGGCTGAGACTTGCTGAGCCTGCTCAACCATAGCCACAATCAAACTGCCGTTAGCAGCAAAACCGAAGTTGCTGCCTGCAGCAAAACCACTAGGTGGAGCCGCAATCGGGTTGATGATATTCAAACGTGAGATATTGTCTCTGCTCTGGATTCCAGCGTAAAGTTGCTGGTTAACATCAACCAGGCCGGTGACCACAGTCGTAACATTATTGTAAACACCGAGCGGAACGCCGGCGTAGAATCCAATACCGCCTCCGGAGTACATAGGCACCGACGAGTTCTGAACGAAGGTTCCATTGATAGCAATCGGCAGTCCACCGGCTGCATTGAACTGACCTGCACCGCCTGCCGGGTTCATCACTTCAGGCACCAGAGCAGCCACGGAGAAAATCCAGTTACCGTTAGCACTGGGCGTCACCGTGATCGAACCACCATTGTTAACGGCAATCGGATTTGATAACGTAATACCGTTGGCGGCGTCAATTACAGTGTTACCACCGAAAGAACCAAGAGTCATGAAATTACCGGCACTGAAAGTGTTGGCCGAGCGAATCAGCACACCACCGGTAATCGTGCCAAGGTTACTGTTACCGTTGCGATTGTTAGTCAGGTCGGCAGTACCGCCGACGCTGACCAGTGACACATTGTCACCCATGACTACCTGACGGGCATCCGAACCGAATCTTTCGAAAGCGCCCATGCCTCGCACCGCACCGGATTGAACGAAACCGTTGCCGGTTGTAGCAACCGTTGCCTGGCCTGCTTGAGCATTAGCCGGCAATTGAGCTCCCGGATTGTTGGGATTGCGGTTATCGATCAGAACCTGACCGATTGTTGCAAACGGTGAGGCATTATTACCGGCGGACCAGGTCTGACCGGTCACAGTCATCGGCAATACATCAAGACTGCTCGGCGTGAAGGCGGGATTGAATGCTCCGGCTTGCAGCATGACGCCGGCAGCGGCGCCGGTCGTTGTCACAGGGTTAGCAGCTGCCGGACCTCCGAATGGTGTAGCTAAGGCATTGTAGCTGACTACGTTGCCGATCAGAACATTCTGAGTGGCGACCAACTGTAGATTGAAAGCAGAACGCACAGTGCTGCCGTCAAGCACACCAATACTTCCGCCCTGAGTGGCTCCGACAGTATCCCCTGCCAGGAGTCCGGTTGGGTTAGCCGGGTCGACAGCTTGGAGAATGACGTTTCCATTTACAGACCGAAGTGTTCTACCGGCTCCACCAATATTGAGATCGGAATTGCGAACATTAAGAGTGAAGTCGGCATGTGTAGTATCGAAATGGTCGGCGGTATTCTCGAAAGTCGCAGAATTCAGTGGATTGAATGCGAAAGCGGCTTTCAAGAAATTGGCACCGGCAGCCACACCGCTGACATTACCAATCAGTGAAGTCAAGCCGGTTTGAACAGCGCAAGTTGT
>JAIEPM010000517.1 GCA_019748395.1 Candidatus Obscuribacterales bacterium | reverse complement strand
CACTGCTGCTTTTGACTGTTTCTTTGCTTTTACTATCGTCTTTTAAGCCGAGAAAACTCTCGGCGGAATGAAAAAGCGATTGCGCTTCCCTGGCTAGTGCCGAACCGGCGTCTTCGGCCGCCTTTACGACTTTATCTGCCTCATCCTTGATTCCATCGAGTGCCATTGCCTTTACCCTGATACAGATCGCTTCGCCCTGTTGAATATGTATTCAAGAGCTTGGGCTCCTAGACAAAAGTAGAGATAAAAACAACTGTGCTTTTGTGCAAAGTCCTGAGATGAGTGGGGAAATTACGTATATAAGCTTTTCTCATCAGCGGAATCAACAAAAAGCTCCCTTTGAAAAGATCAAAGGGAGCCTCAGGCATATTGATTTTTGTACTTATTTGCTGGCTGCAGATTTCGGCTTGCCTGCTTTAGCCGCGGGAGTTTTGCCGCTTTCTCCTTGCTCTAATTTGTCCAGGATTGCCAGTACTCGCTCGTCATTCGGGTCGAGTTCGAGAGCCTTGCTCAGAGCGAATTTGGCATCTGTTACTTGACCGTCTTCATTCAGCACTCTGCCTAAGTTGTAGTGGGCGTTCTCGTAATCCGGTTGCAGGTGAATTGCGACCTTGTATTCCTGTGCTGCGCCTTTCAGGTCGCCGGTTTTAGACAGTGCATTGCCCAGCACCACCCGGAAAATTGCTTGATTGGCATCGATTTTGACTGCCTTCTGGGCTTCGCTGAGAGCGTCGTTGAATTTGGACTGGTCATAATAAACAACACTCAAATTCACGTGAGCTTGACCGAGTTCCGGCTTTTGCTCAATTGCTTGCTTCAAATACTTTTCGGCTTCGTCCAGTTTGCCGTTCTGTCTGAGTGCAAAACCCAGATCATTCAAGGCATCTGCATCTTTGGGGTTTTTCTCTACCCGGGCGCGGGCTGCTTTCAAGTCGGGGGCGCCTTGAGTACCTTTGCGCCAGGAACCTGCCCGCCCGTCATTCCCTTTGCCAGGCTCGGCTACAGCCAGCGGCAGCAAACAAGAAATGGTCAGCATGCTGGAAAGAGTTCCCAGAAGAATCCGTGACAATTTCATATAACCTCCCTATCCGGTTCTGGACAGGGCAGATCATAACATCTAAGGATGCGTCTGAATGCTAGTTACAAAGCTCAGTAAAGACGACCGACACCGCCGGGGGCGCCGCAAATGACGCAGATGATCAGAAACAAACCCACGCTCACTCCTAACATGCCGAAAAGCGCCGCCTCAATCATGTTTTTGGCATCGAGCGCGCAGCGCGCTATATAAGCCCCGCCCAGTACGAAAACAACGCCTACGATAAGTTGCAAGATATTTTGCAGGATGTCCATGAATAGCCTCGAGGGGCTGCTGCTTTCGGCTACTCTCCGAAACTTACTTGCATCCGTTTTCGCCCCCAAACTCCGTCAAGCTTGTCGAAAACGCCGGGAATAGTCTCGCCGCAGTGGGCGCAGCAGTTTCCTTTCAAATCGTACTTCCCTATGTTATACCAATCGCGCTCAATTACAAGCTTTCCGCATGCGTGACAATACGTACTCTGGGTGGCTTTGTGGTTAATATTGCCGGTGTATGCGTACTTTATGCCTGCGGCCATAGCCATTTCTCTGGCTTTTACCAGGGTAATGGGCGGAGTGGATTGATGATCTCTCATGCGAAAATCCGGATGGAAGGCAGTGAAATGCACCGGGACATTTGGACCGAGGTTAAGCACGATCCATTCGCACATGCGTTTGGTTTCATCTTCATCGTCATTTTCAGTCGGAATCATAAGGTTGGTGATTTCAAACCAAACATTGGTCTCTTTTTTCAGCCAGACAAGAGTATCGAGAACTGGTTGTATGTGGGCAAGGCAAAGCTTTTTGTAAAAACCCTCGGTAAATGCTTTGAGATCGACATTAGCAGCATCCATGACTGAGTAGAATTCGCTTCTGGCTTCGGGCGTTATATAGCCGGCCGTGACGGCAACGGCTTTTATATCGAGCTGCTTGCAGGCTCTGGCTGTGTCGATTGCATATTCTGCCCAGATCACAGGATCGTTGTAAGTGAAAGCTACGCTTTTGCAAGCCATTCTTTGAGCTGCCTGAGCAATATCTTCAGGACCTGCTTTTTCGCTAAGCAGCTCTATTTCTCTGGCTTTACTGATTGACCAGTTTTGACAAAACTGACAGCCCAAATTGCAACCTGCCGTGCCGAAAGAAAGAACACTTGAGCCTGGAAGAAAGTGATTAAGAGGTTTCTTTTCAATCGGGTCCACGCAGAAACCGGTGCTCTTACCGTAAGTGGTGAGTACCATTTTGTTGCCTTGATTGGCCCGCACAAAGCAGAAGCCCCGGTCGCCATCTTTAAGCACACAGGCTCGTGGACAGAGCTCACATAATATTTTGTTGTCCTCAACCATACGCCACCAGCGAGCCGGATGCGAATCCATTTCTTGTTCTTTTTCAAGCTCCATGACAAAGCCTCCGGCTAAGCAACTATTAAAAGTATAGCTTGCTTATCGAGTTCGTTTTGATTTAGCGAATGAACCAGAATTGGGACCGCTTAGATTCTTCGCTATTTAAATCTTTCAAGCTAGATCAAGGCAAATTGACTGTCGGAAATGACTTATGGGATCTAAGTCATGACTTTTGACTGCTTTACTTGCTTTGCCTTTGAATCTAGGATTAGGTTTAGCATTCTCCTTTATAGAGTAGGTATGTATTGGAGTGATTTTGGATGTTTAAGATTCTAGGCTACTCTTTACTGCTTGCTTTGCCTTTGTGGGTTTACTCATGGCCGGCTCTTGAATTTCCAGTCAAAATGGAAATAAATGGCACTCCAAGCATCGGGAAGGTGATTATAAACACCCCCTATGAATTTCCAATTGTGCTTGCACTTTCAATTTTGTCGGCATGCTATTGCTTTCGCAAAATCTCAAACAAATACCTGATAATTTGTTGTTTAGCGGTGTCTCTTCTCGTATCTTTTTTCTGCTATCAAAACAACAATTCATCGCTATTTGGCGATGAAATAGTTCAACTTATTATGTAATGAACAATTGAAGAAAATGGCAATGCATATCCGTTTCTGACCTTGTAGGGAAGCGGGAGTTGTTGCGCCGCGTGGTTTAGATCTCCTGACGTTCTTCGATGAAGTGCTCGACTTCCTTTGTAAAGAGTTTGACAGGAGCGGCCGATTGAGATGTAGGAGCGCTGCCAGTGCTTGACTCAAGAGCAACTGTGCCTGTACTTTCGTTGATTAATGCCAGGAGGTCGGCTTTGAGCAAGTCTGCTGATTCGTATCTGTTTTCCAGTTCGAGCGCCGTGCCTCGCTCTACAATTTTGTTGAATCTTTCCGAAAGCTCTTTATTGAACTTTCGGGGAGAGGAGACATTAATTGGTTCGGGATCATTTCCTGTGCTTAGGAAGAAGAGGCTGGCTGCAAGAGCGTATATATCGCTCTGAGCCACTGCTTCGGCTCTGAATTGTTCCGGTGGAGAGTATGAATGCTTGCCTGCGCATTCACCGCGGCGAAGATTTCTTTCGGATTGGGCGACGCTGAAATCTATGAGTTTCAGTTCTCCGGAAGGCTGCAAAATGATGTTATCCGGAGTAAAGTCTCTGTGCACGATCTGCTGCTCATGCAGGTAACTTAGAATGTCGCAAAGTTGCAAGGACAGCTCAAGAGCTTTTGCTTCAGATATGTGACCGGATTCGTTGATAAGCTCTCGCAGGGTTTTGCCTTCCACATGCTCCAACACAAGGTAAACCCGGCTTTGCTCGTAAAACAATTCGTTGAGCCGAACAATGTTTTTGTTGTTTAGCTGGCTGAGCAAAGTGCTTTCAGTTTCAAATGCCCGGGCTGACTCAATCATTACCTCTAAAGATTCGCCGGGAACGAGTTGGTATTGTTTAAGGACAACAGTTTGGCCCTCAGTATTGATAGCTTTGTATACAACTGCCTGCCCGCCGGAACCAAGTGCATCTACGATTTTGTATTTGCCGTTTCTTAAGCTGTCTCCTGACTTTAATTGCGGAACGCTGTCCAGCCTTTCCGAGTTGAAAACGTCAAACCATATTTCCGTATATTTTGCCTCTCTCAGCACAGCTGAGCCAATCAAGGCTTCTTGTACTGATTCATTGAGATAAATTGAAGGGGCATATTTTCGAATGCAAAAGAAGAGCTGTGCCTTTTGCTCCTTGCTCAGTTCTGCCAGTCGGATATTGAGTGATCTCTCATTGTCTTTGATTTCGAGCAGCGTAGAGCTGAGTTCAAGCTTTTTTGAAATTGATTCGGTTAGTTCAAGGACTTGCTGAATCGGCCTGAAGAATTCCGGGACGTTTACAAGTTTTTCCGCAGGCAGTTCCATACTGTGGTAGCTGATCGATTGCACGTTCTTCCATTCAATTTGGAAGGGCACGTGCTCGGCTCTAAGAATCGCAAAATCTCGGAACCAACCTTTTATCGGAAGGCTTTTTATAACATCCTCGTAGATTTCTATATCATTCTCACGGCTGATGAAATTGAGAATAAAAGTAAAATACGAGCGGAAGAAGAGTGCTGAAAGGCAGCAGGCCAGGGGCATCAAATAAAACTGAATTTGCTGAATCTCTTGCTTGAAAAGAGGCGCGTGAGAGGGGAAACCTAGTTGCGCGTCCACATTGGAGTGAAAATAGATCCAGTTTGTTATTTGTCCTGGAATGCCAAGCAAAAAGACGCTGAGGAAGACCAGTACGAAAGATGGCGATGTAAAAAAATTGATGTTCTTGCATTTGTCCTCGGGACTGACAAATTGCTTAATCCTCATACACTCGTAGCCTTCGACCTCCGTGCCTTCGAGGTCTGATTTTCTGATGCTTCGCCAGAGCGAATTTGATGCGTGATTTATCATAAAGACCAGCGCGCAAAGCGGATTTGCGACCAGGCAAGACAGAATAATCGGTCTTATATCCAGAGCAAGATCTCTCACCCGCCGAGGATCTTTCATTGCGGCAAATGCCTCGCCGCAGCTCATATTCCATCTGCGCAGGAAGAACTTGGGCAGGGTCAAGCGGAAAATGAGTGTTGAGAAAAGCAGCCAGAATGCAAAAGGAAAAGTGAGCAGGCGATGACTCCAGCGAACTTTGCGGCAGGCACTCAAGTAATGCTTGAGCATGCCGATGCAGCAGCCGAGATGTTCTCTAAATGAATCACAGTGATTTAATGCGGCTGCCTCAATTGCTTCTTCGTCAGCTGCTCTTGAGAAATTGAAAATGCCGAATACATCAAGGTAGATGGCTTGAATATAGCAGAGCAAGATAAAAGGTCTCTGCCAAAAAACGGCTTTGTCAAGTTCGTCAAGCGGCAGCGGGATATATGTCGAAAGTGCTTTGCTCAGCTGCGTGAGTCTGAGCTGCTTCATTGTGCTTTGGATATCGAGTGGAATTGCCATGAATTATTCTTATGTGCTTCTCTTGTTTGATTCTGATTGAAGCTGTTCCGGCTGCTTGTCTATCTTGATTGCAGTTCCCATTTTGCCTTTGCTTGGAGAGTTTTTTGTTTCAAACAGATTCGCTTTGTTTGTTTGCTTCACGGCCAATCCGGGGTTTGTCTTCCTGCTCGTGCTGTTCTTTTTGCTGAGCTTAGTAAATTCACTGATCAGCTCCTCACAAGATGATGGGCGTTCAGATTCATCGAATGCCGTGCAGGCTTTCACTATTGCCGCAAGCTCTTTTGAGACTTTAATGCCCTCTGCAGCCGGGTCGCTCTCTTTTAAGGCTCTGGGATCTTTTCCTGTAAGTAGAAAATACAGGGTTGCGCCCAGGCTGTATATGTCGCTGGCTTTGCCGCGTAATTGCTCTGGTGCTATGTATGCTTGTTTACCGATCAGCGTGCCGGTAACGCCTTCCATAAACTGCTGCGCTGCCCCAAAATCGATGACCCGAATCTTTCCAAGCTCATCCAGCATTAAATTGTCGGGGCTAAGATCTCTATGCAAAAGCGGAGGGTTTTGCTCGTGCAAATATTTCAGTTGCTCAAGCAAATCCAGAGCCCAGCGAATCACAAATTCTTCTTTTCTAGCGCCACGGTCTTCAACAAGTTGTCGAAGGTCAATGCCGTCAATATGCTCAAGCGCAATGAAACTTGAGCCCCCGTATTCAAAGCTATCTGTAATTCTTGCAATCAAAGGATGTTGCAGCTGCCCGAGGATTTTGCATTCTCTCATGAAAGAAAGTTTTTGCTGCTCCGCCTTTGGGTTGCCCGGAGGGAGAGCGAATTGTTTCAAAACAGCCAGGACCCCGGTTTCAGTGCGAACCAGATAAACCGCACTTAGAGGCTTGCTCATTAGTTTGCGAACAACTCTATAAGTTCCATCCTTGATTGTATCTCCGGCAATATATGGCTTGAAGATTGTTGATTCGAAGTTTTTTGCTTCAGCCAGCGAGCTCGTATGACTTGTTTTACTGAGGCGCCGGCGGATGGCAATGGCGTCCGGGTCGAATTTGGCGTCTTTGCCGTGTTCATCTGCCAGTGCCAGAACTTCTGCCAGTTTTTCCGGTGCATGGTCTGCAGAATTCAGGGTAATAGTTCCAGAGCTGAATTTTAGTTGGACTTTTTCATTTCTTTTGTTGAGGTTTTTGCCCGAAACAGTTTTGAGCTCGTTCCAAAACTTGAGTCGACGACCGCTTCCGTTAGGCAGGATAATTCCTTGAGTACTTGCTGAAAGATGTGCCGGTTTTCTTGAAGGCAGGAATGCGCAAGACATTACTGCAAAGGGGACCAGACCTATGGCTGCAAGATATGATGCCATAAAAAACTGCGTGTCATAGAAGAAGGGCTTGCTAAACCCAGCGTCTACGGTGCTGCCGTAAAGCCAATTTCTAACCGCATTTGATAAGCCGTGCGCCGGACTAAGTAATCCGTTTGCCGAAATACCAGGCAAGTGCAGAATATCCGGGGTAAAGGCGAAAAGTCCAAAAAGAAGCAAGTAGCAAGCTGCAAGATAAAGCAAAGACTCAAAGGCGCTGCGCAGATGAGGGTGTTTTGGAGCCAGAGCAAGCCTTACCGTCGTCGCTTTCAATGTCCTTGCTAATGCGGCTGTCAATCCGTCTCCGGCTTGAGAGCCGGATTCTTTCAGGAATGATTGATAGGTCGCTCCTAAGCGAACGGCCATTGATTCCAGGCTTAAGAGAATTGCTAATGCAGTTAAAGATTCTACGATCAGATCAACTAGCCCGTCGTTGATATTTGAGAGATTGGCGTCGCGAAAAGATGCTGTTAACCATGAGGCCAGCGCCTGTCCGCAGCCGCCCGGCAAAAATGAGACTAACAAAGTTGCAACGAAGAATCCCAGGCTTACCGAGAGAAACGGATAGCTTTGAGTCAGGAAGTTTTTGCCTGTTAAAAGCAATCTTTGTGCGAAAGTTTGCAAATGACGGACTCGCCTGTTGCTCGAAAGTGGCTTGCTGCTCTCGGAGGGAATTAGAGAGCCTAGCTTATAGCTCAGTGCGCCGCTGCCGAAAATAGCAATCGCTGAAAGAGCTGCGATGCCGAGTGTGCTCATCATGGAATCGCTGCGAGAAAGATAAAAAATCGTTTCGTAGAGCCAGTTAAACCCCAGGGCTGCTAATAGAAACGCGAATCCTTTTGCGCTGGGCCAGCGCCGGGGATCAAGCTTGACCTTGTCCTTTAGGGGGTTAGTGCCGAAAAAGATATAAAAAGGGGAGGTGATAAGAAGCAGAAAGAAAAGAGCAAGAAATGCATAGCTCTGGATATGACCAAGAAAATGAGTGCCATTAAGATGATTGTACTGAATTATCGGCGGTAACAGGCTGACAGTGATTGCAACCAGAATACTGCTACGAAGCAAATAGAGCTTCGCTTTCGGCATAAACCAGAACCTTTGGTATATCGGTTCCTCAGCGCTTGCGATTAAGCCGTCGATTCTGGATAGCTCGGCCTTTGCCTGCTTAATATCCATGGAGATATGGCTCACCTTCTTGTCCTGAGTAGAT
>JAIEPM010000200.1 GCA_019748395.1 Candidatus Obscuribacterales bacterium | reverse complement strand
TTGCTTGTTCATGCTAGGCGCTCCCTCAGATCCGGATAATTTGATCTTAGCTTTCACTTTTGAGCGTTTTTTGAGAGTGCTTTCAAGAATGCTCAATGCTTGCAATCTATCGCCAATTTATAAACACGGTGTTACAGCTTTCCAAAAATAAAGGGGCGAGATGCCTCGCCCCGTGTTTGTTTGGATTGAACTGTAGTTCGGCTTGCAAAGCTAACTCTATCGTCGTCCCGGAGGGCGATCTCTAAGCCGTTCAGGCGCTCTCTTTAAGGGATTCTTCAGTCCGAGTTTTGACTTGCTCGAGCGCTTTTTGATATCTGCCTGCATGGTATTTTTCGACCATTGTTAGGGCTTTGAAGCGCTTCGCTGCTTGTGTGAAAATTTCAGCGTGCTCTTTCGACTCGAGTGCCTGTTCTCTGAACTCGTCGACAGCAGCGCTTTTCCCTTCGGCAACTGCCACTCGTTCGAACTCCGGATACATCTGATTTGTTTCATAGAGCTCGCCTTCGATGGCAATTTCCAACAATTTCTCAACTGTCATTTCTGAAGAGGGATAGAGAAGTTCTAGATGAGCGAAGGCGTGTCCAGTCTCTTGATGAGCTGTTTCTTCAAATAATTTGGCAATATCCTCGTTTCCGAGTTTGCGAGCGACTTTGGCAAAATACAAATACTTGCGATTTGCCATGGACTCACCTGCAAAGGCTGCCTGCAAGTTTTCCTCAGTTTTACTTTCAAAATTATGCATGTTCGTGTTCTCCTGTAATGAATCTAAGGCTAGATTCAGTCTAAGTACTCTTTAAAAATTTTTGGACCAGACTTTAAGCGTCTTCCAGCAAATCGCCATAGAAGGTGATCTGATAGTTATGGACCTGGAATTTGTCTCCCAGATTGTCTTTTAGTTTCGGAACCATATCGCCCGGAATATCAAAAATGCGCCCGGATTTGCGGTCGACAAAGTGATGGTGCTCGCTTATGTTGGCGTCATAACGGGTTTTACCGGCTTCTGTAACCACTTCCTGAATAACACCGGCAGCCACAAGACTGTTGAGTGTGTTGTAAACGGTGGCTCTGGACAGTGCGCAGGGAAGACGATTCTCTACTGCTGCCAGAACTTCATCGGCGGTCGGGTGGCTGAAAGTGTGTAGAAGAAAGTCAGCGATGACCATTCGCTGAGGAGTCGGCTTTACTCCTTTGCGGGTCAAAAGCTCTTCGATCTCTGCAGCTTCCATAAGTACTCCATACTGTGTCTGCATTTAGAATAAGTCTAAAGAGAGACTTTGTCAACCGGGGGGTCGCGTTTAATCTTTTGCCTGGGTTACAGTGCGCCCGCGGGACGGCAACTGTCCCGAGAGGTTATCTATTTGGAAAGCAGGCTGGGCTTCAGTGATACTCTTCCTTGTAATCGGAAGGGGGCTGAAAGTTCTCTGCTGCCGGTGTTTCGGCTGAATAGTCGCTCAATACAAAACGCATCTTTTTATTCGGAGCCTGCTCTTCCCAATATTCGATTGCCAGCGGGCAACCCGTGCTTTCCCCGTACCACATCTCGGAGATTCTCGTGGAATCGCTGGTCTTTAATATCTGTCGCCAGAGTTGAGCGTTGTACTTACCTTGTTTGCCGGATTTTAGATAAGTCCAGAACGGAGCCCGGGGCGGGTCAAGACAGGGTCCCTCATCGCCCAGCGTTATAAGTGGAGTGCTTGGATCACAATAAACTGTCGTGAACTTAGCCTCTTCAGGATAAAGAGTATAAAGACTGCGTTTGCTCTGATCGAAAATTGTGATTCGATTTCTTGAGCCTTCCATAGTCATCTCATTTCTAAAGTTTCCTTTGCCGTCGCTCATTCTGATCCAGCCGGTTGCGCCCGGTCCTTGTGCTTCCACCGTGAATTTGACTGTGTAGGGTTTTGTCGTGAGTTTTTTTGCTCCTTCAGCGCAGCCGGAAAGCAGGCTGCAGCAAAACAGAAGAGTCATAGCCGCCGATCTTTTATGATTTACTCTGGAGTGCATCATTAAGCTCCTCAATTTTGCTAAAGCGTTTTTCCAGGCTGAGTTCAGTGGCTCCGGCGACAGCGGCATCTATTTCTTTTGAAATCGTTTCATTGTGCTTTCTTGGATGGGAAACAGAAATTGGCTCAGGATCATTGCCTGTAAGCAGGAAATAAACGGTTGCTCCGGCCGCATAAATATCGCTCTGGCTGCTCGGCTCCCCCCGAAATTGTTCGGGGGGAAGATAGGCGTGCTTACCTACTACTGTTCCGCTGCTGCTCTCTTCCTGCTGCTGAGCAACATTGAAATCAATTAGCTTCAGGGTGCCGTTTGTATTTAGAATAAGATTGTCGGGCGTAAAGTCGCGATGCACTACGGGCGGTGACAGTCCGTGCAAATAAGACAAAATATCGCACATTTGCTTGCATAGAGCTCTCACCTGTGTCTCGGGCAAAGGACCCTGACTTTCGACCAGTTTTCTCAATGAGGCTCCGTCTATATGCTCAAGAACCAGGTAAGCGCGGTGGTCTTCGACAAAATAGTCATGCAATTTTACTATTTGGGGATGGTCTAAACGACGCAGTATTCTGGCTTCATTCTCAAACTGTTCAAGCGCCATTTTGCGAACGTTGATGTCCACATACACAGGCAAAATAAACTCCTTAAGCACATATTCATCGCCGCTGATTGTTTCTGTTGCCAGATATGCCTGCCCCTGCCCGCCGACTCCCATTGAATGACGCACTGTGTATTTACCCTGTTTCAATTTGACCCCCGATACCAGGGGCTTCAACCTCTCTCTTTCAGGAGCTGCACTGAGTGCTTGCAACCAGAGTTCCGTATAGCTGTAATCTGCCGGGGGCTCTAATAAACGCAAAACTTCGGCATCGCGATTAATTGAAGCTCCCCAGGTTTTAATCGCGCGCAAAATCCACTCTTTGTCCTCAAAGGAATCAAGAGCATCGAGTTTGATAGCCAAGTCTTGACCTTTTTGCGATTTAAAAATGATCTTGTCATCGGCGCTTGTGGTTTTAGACGCCGGGCGAAAATGCGAAATGTAAGTAATATTCTCCCAGGCAGTCAAAGCAGAAGTCTTGAATAATCCTTTCTTGTTTGTCCAGCCGAACTGAATGCCACGGCTGGACAAAATTAAGGTGTTCGGCTTCCTCTTCCAATATGAAATACTGCCGAAAACCAGGAAGAGCAAAAGAGAAAAGAAGCTCAGCATGTAAAGTTGCGCGTTGCCGCCGGCGCTCGTCAAGGCCGGTGCGGCTGCCTGTGTAACTGCATCTGAAAGCGGAGCCGCTGCCCGCCAGCGCAGCAAATTTTGCGCCACCACAACGCCGTCGATAATCAGGACCGGCGCCAGAACCCACATGATGAATTGAGTGATTCCAGTTTTCTTCCCCTGATTACTAAAACGCTCGGCGAGCCACCGTTCTATGCCTGGAAAGGAACGATACTTGAGTTGGATGCGCTCTGTTTCAATAAAGACTTTTTCGTTCAGGCTCTGATTCGATAATTCGAAGTCTTGAGCAAAGCGAGATTGCAAAGCGTCATTGGCAAAAAAAATGAAGGCGAAATTTGCAAGAAACCAGGCACCATTGAAGAGAAGCGGTGAAACAGTCAAGGCCGGCGAGAGAATCGCAGCTAGAAGAAAGAGAAAGGGTGCAATGCAAAATCTAATTTTGTATTTGTGCTTTTTATCCTGCGCTAATTCGTCGACTTTAGAACCTATGTAATATGGCGCTAAGAACTGCGTGGAAAACCAGAGAATGAGAAAAGGATCGGCAAAGCGAGCAATGAAAGGTGTCGGAGGTAAGATTGGACTGAGAAGAAATGTGGCAGCAGAAATCAGGAAGATTGCAATTGAACTGCAATTCTTTGCACCAAGCACCTTGCTCATTTGCAGCAGCTGGTACAGGCAGCTAGTCCAGAAAAGCTGCATTGGAATGTGCTGCATCAAGCCGGCCAGCGTTGGGGCGCTTTCAGCATAAGCCATGGTCGAACTTAAAAGCATGCCGTAGGCTGCAAAAGTAAAAAGCAATCCCTTGAACATGGACGGTAATTTTGGAGCATCTTCTTTGCTTATGCTGAGAGTCTCTTCAGTTTTCGACGCTTCCGGAACTTTAAGCTCGTGTTCCTGTTTAAACCTGGCGATACGCTCTTTTACATCAATATCGTTTTTTCCATTTGCCTGGAATTGCAATTGAGTCTCCATGCCGGAGTCTGCTTCTTTGAGCAGCTGATTCTGTTCGTTTTCCAGCAATTTATCAGGCTCGGCAAATTGCGCGTTTTTTGATTCGTCATTCATTATCAGGCTCGCTCCTTAGAATGAATAACTTGCGAATCAATTGTCAGAACTCGAGAGCGACAGTTTTGAAGAGCCTCAAGTAATTCTGCGACGCTTTGAAAACGGTCTTCGGCTTCAAAGGCGGTGCATTTTGCAATGATGCTATCGAGTTCTTCGCTGATTTCCGGACGCAGAGAGCGAGGACTTGAAGGCGCTAGAGCTTTGGGATCTGTCCCGCATAGCAGATAATAAATCGTGCCGCCAAAAGCGTAAATATCGCTAAGAACACTGCTCTTTCCTCTTAATTGCTCGGGTGGGATATAAGCTTGCTTCCCGACGATAGTCCCTGTGGAAGCTCCTACAAACTGATTTGCCGCTCCAAAGTCGATGATGAATAAGTCTTCTTTGCTCAAAACTATATTGTCTGGAGTTAGATCTCTATGGATAATCGGCGGCTCTTGTGAATGCATATAGCACAGGACCCCGGCGATTTTCATTGCCCAGTCCAGAGCTTTTTCTTCAGGAAGCACGCCGTTTTGTTTGATGAACTGTCTTAGATCCGGACCATTGATATATTCGAGAATAAGATAATGTCTCTGGTCTTCCACAAAGTGGTCAAAAACTCTGGCGATATTCGGGTGCTGTAAACGAGAAAGCATTTGTGCTTCTCGATCGAGCATTCGCTCGGCCTGCACCTTCGCTTCTTCCTTAGCTCCCGGCGGTACAACCGCCTCCTTTAGAACAACCAGATCCAGAGAATTTTGTTGAGCCAGATAAATTGCCGAAAGTCCACCGAAAGCCAGTTGTCTTACAACTTTCAGACTGCCGTTACGTAACCGGTGCTCAGGTTCCAGAGGCATGAAAGTAGTGCTGCTGAATCGATGGCGCAGCTCATCTTCCCACATCTGCGTGTAACCGCTTGCTGCCTCATTTTTATTGTTGTTTTGGGTGAGCTTTTGAAAAGCCTCAAGTTGAGGACTGGACTGACAATTAATGCCCCATAATTGCAGGGCCAGGAAAAATTGCTCGAGATCTTTCGCTTTCAAAACAGACGTTTGAACGGGCAGCAAAGATCCGTCGTCAAAGCCCAGAAGCAGTGTTTTATTTGAATTGAGTATGTCTGCAGTTTTTAGCTCGTTCCAGGGTCGATTGCGCCGGAATTTGAGCTTGGGCAAAAACATAGGCGGAAAAGCCATGCCGTCTTTGGATACGTTTATTTTGTCTACTTCTGCAAGGGCGGTCAGACAAATACATAAAAGTGTGAAAATAAGCAATGCCAGCGAAACAAAAACAGCCATCTCAAGTGGTACTGTTTCCGGTGCCCTTATGGTTCTAACCAGCAAAATTCCCAGGCTTGCAGGGCCAACAATCGACCAGACCGGAAATAAAGCGCACATTAGTACAAAGAGAACTCTGGACCAGGCTGTTCGGTAGCTAAGCTTTAACTGAAGTTCAGCCATTATTCATTCCTTGCTTTGGACGGGCTTTGTGCAATCGCTTCTTCTGTTAAAGCCAGCTCTCTTTCTGCAAGTTCACGGAAATGATTGTTTTCCGGCAAGCCGGTATCAATGGCGTATTTGACAGCCTCTTTGCCGTAGGAGAGTGAACCCTCATAATCATTGAGTTTCCTCAAATATCGGCAGCAATAAGCAGCTCTGCAGGCGTTGCCTTCCGTATTTCCCCAGCATCGCGATTGCTTGAGAGACTCGAGCATCACGGCAGCAGCGTTTTTGTAGTCCTGATTGCGCTCATAAGCTTCTGCAAGCCAAGCCATGATTCTTGGTTTTGCTTCAGAGCACGGTGCAAGGTCACTGAATTTTACGCATTGCTTAAGCAAGACCAGCGCAGCTTTAGGGTTGTCTCGGTCGAGATAACCCGAGCCCAGATTCCAGAGCAACTGCGTAGTTCCGGCCGGAACATTGGCTTTGGCATTTTCCAGACTCGAAACTGCGATTCGCCACTGACTTTCAGCTATGCTTAAACTCTCCGTGTCGTAAAGGGCATTTGCGTAGGCCAGATGTGCAAATGCCGTGCGCGGATCATCAGGACCGAAGCGACTTTGAGTCTCGGATACAAGCTCTTGCAAAGGCGCCAGTCGATCCCAGTGACCGGGATAAAGAGATTTTATATAAGTGAGTTTGCTGTCCATTTGACTGGGGCTGTTCAAAGCCTGGTCGATATTTGCAAGGACCGCCAGATGATTTCGTTCAATCACAGGTCCGCCAATAGCTGCAAGCATAAACAAGAGCATTCCGAATCCGTAAAATGCAAGTGCCGGAAGCTTGGACTTGTTCTTTCTTTTTCTGGACGACAAAGTTCTGCTTCTATCGAGATTGGACGGCAGGGAACTTGTCGCAGAACTCTGTCCTGCTTTGAGCTTTATCTCATCCCCAGCAACTTTTAGCTTGATTTTTTCAGCTTCCTGCTCGGACATCAGTTTCTGCCGGCTACCGCCCCAGTCATGTTCCCGGGTGCACTAATGTCTAAACGAGTCTGAAATGCTTTCAGTGCTTCTTTTTGAGTTCCATGAAGGGGGGATCGCTGACATAGCGCTCAACCCGATTGTGCCAGCCTTTTAGCCATTGCTGTTCGTTTCTGGATGGAGGTGAGTTCTTCACTCTCAGGCTCAAGACCTCTTTGGCAGACTCCGAAAAGTCCTTCACCGGGTCGGCGCCGTCTTTCATACCTTCCAATACCTGCCTTAAACCCCAGGCATGATTTTTATATTGCGGAACAAGCTCAAGACCCTCGCCTTTGAAATTTAGATAATCTGCTAAAGCGAAAACGCCGGACGGACTGCTGTTCAGGACTTTATAAAAGCGGTCCTGAACCTTTTGTTGCAGTGCCGGGTCAACTTTGTCCAGGATTCGAGGAAGTGCTTTTTGCAAGCGGTCGATAATGTAATCGGTTTGCAGCGCCACCGTATCTGAAAGGAATTTGCGAAGTTCGCTCAGTTCTTTACCGTTGAAATCGTTGAGGAATTCTTTGCGCGTGTCCCAGGGGCAGGGCTTGTCAGGATTCAGCCAGGAGGGCAAATTTGCTCCATGGTCTTTCAAATAATTCATTGCTTCAGGGAAGCTTTCGCCAAAAGGCGTGTTCACATTTTTCGGCATCCAGATAAAATGACCGATACCCAGTGATGGGAATTCTTCGCCTTTATTCCAGGCGGTCAGCCCTTCCATAAGTCCGCCGGATTCGTTTTGCCAGATTTTCTTGCCGATTCGATCCTTTTCGTCATGAGTTAAATTCAGCTCAAGCGGTTTATCCAGTAAACCTTTCGGTTTCTGCCAGCGCCATTGAGTTTCGTCAGGCAGGGCTGCGGCTTTTCTGGAAAGGTAGGCCAGTGAGTCCGAAATGAATGAGCTGTGGCGCTCTTCGGCTTCAGTCCGGGATTCCCCGGGCTCTGGAATTTTGCTTGATTCAAATAAGTCCAGCACTGAAAACAACCTGATTAGCCCAGTATATTGTTATGCCGGAGCAGGCTGAAGACAAGGGCAGAATTACTAAGAACAGCTGTTTAATAATGCAGAATTTAAGCGAAGCTTGGTCTCTGGCTAATAAATATTAGACAGGGATTCGGGCAAATCGGAGGACGGAGGTGTCGGTAAAAGTTCCGGGCGCCGCATGGCGACGCCCCTTGTATGTTAGGCGAAGTCAGTGGAAACTGACTTTGCCCAGTACTTCTTTGG
>JAIEPM010000428.1 GCA_019748395.1 Candidatus Obscuribacterales bacterium | reverse complement strand
AGCCAGCTCCCCATTTGTTTCTCTTAAATTAGCCATATGAATTTCCCCACCCAGCCAATCGGAAGTCCCCATCAGCAAAGAAGATATCTTCTGGATATAAGAATTTCGTAAACAGGCGGGCGCATTCAAAAAATGAACCTGCCTGCATAAGACTTCAGCACTAAAAACTGCGGTACCATAAAACGGCACTCCGGAATTGCCCAAAAAGAATCCTCGAAATGCGGTTAAAGCTATCTCTTTCACAAAAAGCGCTTCTCCTGGTCATTATTCCATTGAGTGCAGAATTGATCTTCATTGCGACTTTGGGTGTTCTTCTCAAACAACTCGAAAGCGATGCCAGAAGGCTTGAACGTTCTCGAGCCATGATGGGAAGTGCAACTAACGTTGCTAAACTGACCTTCGACGCCTCCAGAAATCTAATTGCTTACAATCTCAGCAAGAGCCATTTTGCTATCAAAAGCTACGATACAAGCCTCAAACAAATACCGGAAGAACTCGAATTTCTAGAAAAAGTTGCCGAAGGTGATCCGCAAGACATGGCGGAAGCGGAGCAACTTAGAAAGCTCGCTCTTCATGGTATGCAATTATTCAAAGAGACAAAAGACAGAGCTGAAAAGCAAGAGCAGGGACTTCCACTTGACTTACTTGCAGGCGGCGGACTGGCAAGCGACATTCAAGAAACGATGGGCGAATTATCAATGGCAGTCGATACCATTGCGCGCAGGCATAAAAAAATTGAGCACAGAAGCCCGGAAGCAGAAGCAAGAAGCAGGTCAATGGTTGAGCTTGCACTCATTGCCGGGATAATTCTGAACCTTGTTCTGGCGCTGGCACTGACAATTTTTTTCAATCGCAGCACTGCTCAGCGACTCAAGCTCTTGATGGACAATACGCAAAGACTGGCTCGCGCCGAAGAGTTACGACCACCGGTGGGCGGTTATGACGAAATATCAGAGCTGGATAGGACCTTTAGAGAAATGGCAAAAGCCCTTGCCGAATCAAACCGAATTAAGCGTGAATTTCTTGAAATGGTCAGTCACGACGTCAGGACTCCGCTTGCATCAGTAATGATTCTTCTGGACATGCTTGAAAGCGGCAGCAAGCCGGAGACTATGGCTTCGAAGCTGACAGCAGGAAAGAAAAACCTGGAGCAAGTCATAACATTGCTCAATGAATTGCTCGATATACACAGAATGGAATCCGGAAAACTGGAATTGAGCCTTGTTGAAACCGGTGCAGCCGAAATACTGGAAGAAGCAATCGAAACAGTCGCGGCCTCGGCCCAGAAGGCCGGCATCAGCATCGGAGCCTCAGACAACCCCGTTTCCATTTCATGCGATCCGGACCGAATGAGGCAGGTTTTCATCAATCTGCTTTCCAATGCCTTGAAATTCGCTCCTCCGGGATCTCGGATTCAAACTGAAATTCAGGTCCATGATGAGTTCATAAAAATCATGATTCGAGATCAGGGTCCGGGAGTTCCGGCTGAGTATAAGGAACGCATTTTCGATAGATTTCAGCAAATCAGGGCTTCAGACGAGAAGAAGAAAGGCGGGCGCAGGCTTGGTTTGGCTATTTGCAAATCAATTGTGGAACAGCACGGCGGCAAAATCGGTGTAGACGACGCAGCCGGTGGAGGCAGCGAATTCTGGGTTCTCTTGCCGAAGCTGAAGCCCTGATTTAAATTATCCTTTCGGACGAACTGCTTTGCCGTTGAAAGTATTTCCCTCCCCGATCGTCACGGGTGAGTGTGATGGGTTGTTCAAAATTTTATCCACAGGTCCACCGAATCGATTGTTTTTGAATATCGCCTCCGCTTTATCTCGGAAGCCGGAATAAATTTTCCTGTACTCGGTAAAGACTATGTATGAACCGTTTTTGGCACTGGCACGATATATGTCATTGTTTTCGAAAACAACATCTTTGGCATTTTGATTTAAACAGAGCCCACCCTCAATATAATTACCACTTGCATGAAGGCTCATTTGATCCCTCAAGGTTTCAGCCGCCTGTCTTTGCTGAGGGCTTAGATTTGGTTTCAGCCGATCGATATGTTTGGGGTCGACATACTGTGCCCCATGAACATCTCCGTGCTGCGGTCCCACTCTCATACCGCCGGAAATAAAACTATCGACAAGTTCGGCATTGCCTTTATAAAGCGCGAGTGCACCTTTCACTACGTTGCCTCGACTTAGATTTATAAGAGCACAGTGCTCAACCCGAAAGTTGTCTCCATATGATCGCACTGTCCATTCTCTGCGACTATCGCCACAGCTTGAATCTTTCAAAGTGGTGTTCTTGCTGAGCTGGTCATTCCAGAGAAAATAACTTCCAACTACAGGGCTATGACAGTTTTCGATGCTTGTGTGGTCTGCACCGATCAGCGAAATGAATGAGTCGATTTTTCCGGAACTACAATTTTGAATCTTCAAATTCTTTACACCTTCTCCAGCAAAGATGCCGATTGCACCACCTTTCACATCCATGTTGCTTTTGCTGCATTCGACTTTCACTCCATCAATAACATTGTTATCGCCTTTAGGCTCGATAATATGAGGCCATAAATGATGAAGCTCTTTTTTGCCGTTTTTCATTCTTACTTCGTCGAGCTTTCCGACATAATCTATTGAGGGCGGATTGTTTTTGTCCCCAATTATGGAGGCGCCATCAGGCAGCTTCAAAGCATGGTGAATCTTATACTGCATACCGGGCACAAGCATCACAGTCATGCCTTTTTCGATCTGCAAATTATCGAGCTGCCAGCTATTTTCAATTTTGACAACACGTCCTTCCGGCTTAAATTGAAGCTTATCGCCAGGCTGCTGTGAGTCGAAAGCAGTCTTCTTTTGATCGGAAGAGCTGCTTATCTGCTCTTTCGGGCCGGTCTTTAGAGATTCGTTTTTCGACTCTTGCGTTTTCCCGTTATCCGACCCATTCTTAGCTAATTTGCTGGAATCAAATAGTTCAAGAGATCCTGAGCCGAAATCTTTCGGCACCGCTTTCCCGACCGTTTGCAAAGCAAAGTTATCTGAGGACCTCTGCGTCCACGCCTCTGAAGAGAGTTTTTGTTCTCTGTCTTTCCTTATTTCAGGACTCTTGATTTCAGCTAGATTATCCATAACCCACCCCCTGGAACTCAAACATGCAAGCAGAATAAATTCTGCCTATAAGAATTTCGTAAGATCAAGAAATTAAAGGGTGCAGGTCAGCTTACCCTGAACATAAAGCTTTGCACTGGAAATAAGAGAGCCCTATTTCGGACGCTAGCAAAATCTCGATAGAAACGCCATTCTTTAGGGGAAGACACTCTTTATGCTAATCGCTTGTATCTTCGAGCTTATATCCGAGACCATGAACGGTTTTGATAACGGAAGCTTCGCCCTCAATAGCAATTTTTTTTCGAAGCGCCATCACACAAGTTCTTACAGCTTCTGCAGTTGAGTTCGATTCGGACTTCCAAACTCGATCAATTAAATCAGTGTGGCTGTATACATGATTCGGGTGCCTCATCAAAAACTCCAGCAAAGCATACTCCAGAGGCAAAAGATTGACTTTCTTGCCTGAAACTGAGACTTCTCGACTGACGGCGTTCAACTCGATTGACTTAACACGCAGAACATTGTCTTGCACAATTTTTGGACGACGGAGCAGGGCGCGGATACGAGCTGATAATTCCCTGGCATCAAACGGCTTGGTCAAGTAATCATCAGCTCCGGCATCAAGGCCCTGTGTTTTATCTTGAATAGCATCCTTACCGGTGAGCATCAATATCGGGGTAACACCGCCGCTTGACCTGTATTCAGTGCAAACATTCAAGCCCGTCATACCGGGCATGTTCCAGTCCAGAATGATCGCGTCATACTGATAAAATCTCAAATTCTCAAGCGCATCTGTACCGTTAGTCACAAACTCTACAGTATGTCCCTCTGACTTCAGCCATGAAACAATACGATCGAGAAATTCATCATTATCTTCTGCAACCAGAAGCTTGGCCACTTGAAGACCCCCTGAACCTGTCCCTGTGAGATTATATACTCAGGGCTGAGGGGATAAAACACTCAGAGCAATGTTAATTTGCCGGGTTAGAGACAGTGAAGGCAATTATGGAAAATTCCAGTAAAAACGACCTTCGCTGCTATGTCCTGGCGACAGTCATTTCAGTTTTGCTTACAGCCTCTACTGTTTGCTTTTCGATCATTCCCTGGATTAAGGAATATCATTTGCGCGCCTTTGACCACTATGAATTTTCAGGAGACAGAGCCAGACTGAATGGCGATCTGACTGAAAGCGAGCATTATTATCGAGCCGCCCGGCAATCAGCACAGGAAATGGGAGATCAAAAAAGAGCGGCTCTTTCTTCAAAAGAATTGAAGCGAATCCTGAACTTGCGCCGCGAGGCACTGCGGAGCGAAAGCTCTGAAAGCAAAGTCGCTACAGAAGAAGCTGATCCGTGGATTTGGAAAAGCTCTCTAGACTACCTGAGCATGCTTCAAAGAAGTGCTTCCCAGAGAAGATGGACAGCATTGCTTAGACCGGTTTTTCAAAAGCAGCTGGACTCAGCCAGGGAAAGTCCGGCTAAGATAATTCAATTTGCAGACTCGCAAATGGAAATGAGTAATTATCAACAAGCACAAAAGCTCTATGAAAATGCCCAGGAAATGACAAGCGATAAAGCTGATTCGGTGGAAACAGTTGAGCTGCTGGACAAACTTGCTCGTGCTGCATTTGCTCAGATGAACTACGGTCTTGCCAATACTTATCTGGATCTTGCTCTCAATAAAGTTCAAGCTTCGCCGCAAACGAATGCATTAATAGCATCTCTAAAGCTCAATAAAGCTCAGCTTTGGGCTGAAAGCAATAAGCCCGAACTCGGACTTGAAATCTGTGAGCAAATCAAAGACGATCCTATCTTTGCACTCAACCCCCAGCGCAAATGGTATCTAGACATCATAAAAGGACAGTGCCACTCGTTAATGGGGCAGCAGCAGACGGCACTTTCTATATTAAGACGAACGGCTAAAGAAGCCCCAATTTTATTTGGAGTGCAAAGTTCAAAAGTCAACCGAGCTTATGAAACACTCGCCGAGGCCTTGATCAGGGAAGGAAGAAAAGAAGAAGCTTATTCTTATTTTGAAAAGTTATTCGAGCTGGAGAATCAGCAAACGCACAGGAATCAGAGTAGAAGGCGATTCATAATTTCAGAAGAAGTAAATGAATTGAAGCTTTCAAGATCAGAGATCGCCGCAGCCCTCTGCGATTGGTTTGTAGAACTTCGAGCCCGGGAACTTGGAACTAATTTCAGACCGAAGAAATGTAGATACTCTCATTTGATTGACGTCTACAAGGAAGCAGGCGACCTGAAAAAATCAAAGGAGTATCAACAAAAGCTGGATGAATTCCTGAAAGCAGCCGGTTAATTGAAATGGGGGAGCGGCGAATCTGCTTTGAGCAGACCCGCCGCTGGGGCAATCGGGGTAAAACTATGGCGAGCTCAGTTTCCTTCTTTCAAAGATTCTCTATAGTGCAATTTCAATGACTCTTTGGCTTGAAAGAAATTCTCGGCTTTAATTGTCGAATCTCTAATTTCACTTATTTGCTCTTTTGCAAGCTGGTAGTTCTCGTTCTCGTATACATATCTTGTGCTCCGGCTTCCATCTGGATTAACCTGCGTTATCTCCTCTTGCAGTGGTCCTCTCAATACATTTCTCAAATAGATCAAAGCTGCTTTTTCCAGGCCTTTGCTTTCTTTAATCGCAAGTTCAAGTTCATCTTTGTCGATTACTCCATCGCCGGATTTGTCAAAGCGAGCCAGTTTCCCTTTTTGAGCCCCTCCATTTGCTTTATTCGTCTTGTCGCCTTCAAGCAAATCTCCCAATGCTTTAGCCACTGTTTTAGCGCTCAAATCCATCTTTGATTCAAACATAGCCTCACTGCGAGCAGTTTCAAACTTATAAGGATCGCCATTCAGCTCCGCAAAGTTTTTCGCAGCTTCTGATTTCAGACGAGCTTTCGAGTCGTATGCTGCTTCGCTTTCAGTTTGCGCGCTCAATTTTTCTTGTCCCCACTGTCCAGTCGAGCTGCAAAATGTCGTCTCAAGGTCTGCAGGTTTGAAGCCCTCCGGATAGCGCTCTGTATAGTCAGGGAAGACTGATTTTTGTTCAGCATCCTGACCGCTCGGTTCAAGCTTGGGCTCAGACAAAGCAGGAAGCTTGGGCATATCAATTTGGAGACCATGAAGAAGAGATGCAGTCATTGCTTTATTTTTCTCTTCCAGCTCATTTAGAATTTTCAAGAAGCCCTGGTTTTCTTTTGAACCGGCATTGAACTCTCTAGATAAGAGGGTAGACGCATCCGCTTTGGCGATTTCTGCCAGCCTCTCCGCACTGCTTTTCTCCAACGAGTCGGATTCAATTTCTTTCTTAGTCATTTTGCACCGTCCTCTCCTGCCTGGCTGTTCTTGAAAGATAGAGCGCATTTATAAGGACTTTATAAGAAGCATCTATGAATCTTGATCAGGATGCCCTGAAAAATTGCCCTGCAGCTTCATTTAAGGGAAGCTGCAGGGCGGGCTGGCAAAATCACCCTTGCGGGTGCAGATAAAATTTAGCGCAGACCGGTAGCTCGCTTTTCAGCGCGGTTCTCGAACTTTTTCATTTTGATTTCGATATCTGTTTCGGAGAAACCCACTTCTTTGCCGGTTTGATCATTATTTTGACGTGGCAAATTGTCCTTCAAGGCTTGTTCGATGCCATCTTTTTCACGACCTTGCAAGCGAACTTCTCTAAATGGATCACGCAACCATTGGCGGACTTCTTTACCGCGCAGATAGCCGTCTTTATCCGCATCAATCGTCTCGAAATTGTCCTTCAGGATTTTCAGTCCATCATACTCACGACCAAGATGTAATTCAGTCGAGGGCGGAGGAACATCCTGTGTTACCGGCGGCTGCTCAGTCGTTCCAGGGGTGACCGACGGCGGACAATCATTGCCGCCAGTTACCCGCCCGCCGGCGATAGCTTGCGAAAGATCGCCGGCGGATAAGCCGACTCCGGCCGCATCATTGACATAACCTTTTATCTTTTCGAAGTTTTTTGCGACGGTTGAAACCGAGTCGCGACTCAGTTTGCCTAAGGAGCTATCTGCTGCAAATGCCTTGATTTCGTCGAGTTGAAAAACACCGTCACGGTTTTTGTCTACGCGCTCCTTATTCTTTTGAATGAGGAAAGCGCCGAAGTCTTCTTTTCCTTTGGGCAAATGATGATTTTCCTTAGAAAACTCTTTCAGTGGCGGAAGATCCAGGCTGTCTTGCGAGTTGCCGACGTTGTTGACCGGCCGCATGCAATTTGCTCCCCGTGGTCTTTCTGCGACGTGCTCTTGATATTGACTATAAAGGCGCTCTCTCGTTTTTTGAACGCTATCTGTAGCTTCCATTTTGTTTGCGACTTTGTCGTTTTCAATTCTTTGATCTACCATTTTGCCAGCCTCCGATTAGATTCAAACTCTCACGCTTGTGCCGAGTAATTAGAAGATAAGGCCGACTTGTAAGAGTTTTATAAGATAGTCTGGAGCTAAATATCAGGTCTTCTGCTCCTGCAGGTAGTTCTTATAAAGCCCTTGCAAGAGGGCCAAGAAAAGCATTGAATTCAGGCTCTAATAAGATGAAATGGCGTAGGTTCCATAACGCCGAACCTACACCATTCCATTTCCAATTCAATAACCCAGCTAGTTGCTAAGCCGTTTTGCCGGACTTGCCGCCTATAGTAATAAGCCGGCAAGCACAGCCCCTTCGGCTATACCCACAGAGGCGCTGGCAATTTTCTTAGTTAGGCTGCTCTCGCTGCTGAAAACATTTTGTACGTTACTAACAAGGTCGTCGACAAGGGCAATTTGCGGCAAAAATGCGCAAAGATTGCCGACTCCACCTTGCTCAATATCTTTGATTAGATGAAACGAATCG
>JAIEPM010000520.1 GCA_019748395.1 Candidatus Obscuribacterales bacterium | reverse complement strand
CCTAAAAGATAATCTTCGAGATCAAGCAAATTTATTACGGGTACACGGCCGGCGAGATTTATGAGTTCAAGGTTACCGCGATACCAGCGGTTGTTAGCCCAGATCCGGTAATCCTGGGCTGTGACATGCACTCTTTGATCGCCGGGAATCTGGTAACTTCGACCAGAACCGAGTTCTGTGATTCGTCCTGCTGAAATCGAATAAGGCAAACCAGCTTGCAATTCGAAAACAGGCTTGCCGTTCAGAAAAACAAATCCCGGCGCCCAGATTGCAAAACGGGCAATTGCTGCACGGCAGCTCAAGCCGACCCGAACCGGGTTGACCATGGGGGGGTAAGGCAGGAAGTTGGCATTTAAGCTGCTGCTCTTTCTGCTGCTGCCGGTTGTTTTGGCTTTGGCCTCAGCGCTTGGCAATATACTCAGAAGACCGGCTGCCAGCGCCAGCATTAGTCTGATTTTCCTTGCCTTGAAAGCCATTTGCTCTGAATCTGCCTGTGTTGAACCAAGTATCTACTATGACATCTTCCCCGAAAAGAGGCTGATTTTTCAATATGAATAAAGGCTTCGCTCGATGATACTATGATTGCTTGCAAGCCGTCCGGAAAGCGTAATGTTGCCAGTATGAAAAGTATCTTGATAGTTGACGACGAAGTTGACATTGCCAATTCAATTCAATATGTTCTCAAGCAGGAAGGTTACAGCATTCTGCTTGCTCACGACGGATTGCAAGCGATGCAGGTTATTGAAAACCAGCATCCGGACCTGGTAATCCTAGATCTGATGATGCCCGGCATTGATGGATATGAGGTATGTCGCCGAGTTCGTGCCAATGACAAAAAAACACCGATCTTGATGCTGACAGCCAGGACTTCCGAGGTTGACACCGTGGTGGGGCTGGAGCTTGGTGCTAACGACTACATTGCCAAACCTGTGCGTTTAAGGGAACTTGTAGCCAGAGTAAAAGCTCACTTGCGCGAGATGCCCAACGAGAAGCCCGCGAACAGAGAGATTAAAACGGGTGAGCTTTCGATAGATCTGGACAGCCGGATAGTCAAAATCAAAGGTGAGCCTATTGAATTGACCTTCAAAGAATTTGAGCTCCTGGCAACTATGGCCAGGCAACCCAATCGTGTATTTACTCGAGATCAGCTATTCTCGCAGGTCTGGGGCTCAAGCTTTTTAGGTGAAAGTCGGACTGTGGATGTGCATATCCGCTATTTGCGCGAAAAGCTTGAGCTGGATCCAAGCCAGCCCAAGCATATTCTCACAGTGCGTGGTGTCGGCTATCGCTTCATCTGGGACTAAGTTGCCACTATCTGCAGTGTCAGAATGGTCAAGGCTTCAAAGACCGGCATTTATGCGGATTCTCTTAATTTTAATTTACTGTTCCTGTCCCGAAATCCTTTCTGAGCGTGCTCTTCCAGCTGAGAAAATTTGAAAGATTCTGTTATGGGAATTTCCCCACGCAAACAGGAATCGGAGCGGACTCATGCGTAGTTTTCCCAGTGACTATTGGACAAGGAAAAACTAAATTAGTGCATATGAACTGTAATCTTTGAGTCTCTGGCATCTTGGTGGTCACTGGAAACTGCATGAAGCTTTCGTCAGTTGTATTGCTTAGCGTGAATCTTGTTGCGGCGTCGCAGGTAGCAGCCAATGCCGCAGACACTGCGTCTTTCTTGCAAGATGCTCTCGACCCTAGCCAGGCGGCTTCCAGCCCGGCCCCGCTCAAGGCAGCCAGAGCCGCGTCTCACTCGGCAGCTCGCAGCGGTCACGGACCGCGCAAGCGCAGTTCGAGCAAGAACTACGTGGCTATGACCCCGGTAATAGATGGGGTGAAAGTCAGACCATTTGTCCCGGGACGCTATCTTCCTTCTGAGTCGGAGCTACAGACGAAGAAGCAAGAAGCTGCCGCCCGACAGACTGCATATCGCTTGGACAACAGCGCGATCCTGAGTGGGCAAGTTAGCGCAAACAACAATTTATCCGATTTCAGTTCCAGCGTCGTACCGGCAGCTGCCTACGCGATGTCCAAACCAGCTAACCAGGCATACATTCATAAAGTAGCTCAGGTTGCCATTCAGAAAGTTAAACAGGCTGCGAGAAATTATTCGGCAAGCCGCTCTGTTGCCGGTATCAACCCGGTTCTACCCGGACAGATTGCTCAACTGCCGGGTGCTCCCAGCGCCTTGCCTGATATACCGGAACCGAGAGCTGCAAGCTCCATGCCAGTTCAGGTCCCGCAGCCGATGCAGCATTCTGTAGTTCCAGTCACGGTGCCTCCGGCACCACGTAACATTGGGGCGACCACCTGCGTAGTGCCGCCTCCGATGCTCTCTAAGTATGAGAGCAGCCAGCTCGAGAAATTAGTTGATAACAACATGCCCGAGAATGTCTACGCGCAAAGTTTCAACGGAGATACGAGAGCATCGGTACAGGGTAATCCGGGATTAGCCGGGGCAGGCCCACCGCCGTTTCCGTTGAGCACTATTCCAATAAATGCCGGTCGCGGACGAGGCATCAATACAGTCGGGGCACAAGCTCGATTCGGTTCATGGCATGGTGGTCATTCCAATTTACCGCAGGCTTCCTTCCACAGTTTTGTACCAATTCATATGGCCGGACCCATGTCTGTCAAAGTGAACCACTACAGCTCCTCTCATAAAACTGGACGCCAGGCTCACTCTGCAAGCAGACCTCAAGCGCAGACCGCAGCGGTCAAGAAATCGGCAAACGAAAAGCCGAAAGCCGCACCTTATATAGCAAGCTATGCTCCGTACCAACGTTACAGTTCCTGTCCCTAAGAGACCCCAGGGCTGAAAAGTCAGCTTTTATAAAGGTCAATGAAGCTGCTGGAGTAAGTGCTTAATCGGGGTCAAAATAGAGTGTCAGGCTGGCGGATCTTCTTTTACCCTAAATCTGAAATCTAAAGCAGCCAGGGCTTTTGGCAGATCTTTTAAAAGTTGAACCGATATCGGTTGAGCTTTAAAGAAGACAGTTATTGGACTGCATATTATTGATTGACCATAAGATCTGATTAAATTTAGAATGAGCTTGAGCTGGTTTTGATGTCCAAAATCCGCCGCCTGCGGATAAATACCCCTATTAGGCAGGCTAATCTCAGGTGTAATGACGGTTTCATAGTCCAGGAGCAGAGAATTTTGACTTCTCTCAATATGCAAGAGGAAATGGACAGATGCTCGGACAGAGCCTGGGAAGCTCTCGGGCGTTCTGACTTTGGATCGGCTCGCCATGACTATGAAAATGCTCTGGCGCTAGCTAGAAAGCTCAAAGACCAGCGTGCAGAGGTTGTTTTCCTTTCTTATTTGGCAGAAGCTTTGAAAGGTGAATCAAAAAGGGAGCAGGCTCAGTCACTGCTCCTGGAAGCAATGCAAATTGCCGAGCTGGAAAATGATGCTCGGCTTATTGGCCATGTTTCTTATTTGATGGCTGTGATGGCTTGCGAAGATTCAGACGAAAGCCTGGCTATTTCCTTGCTCTGGCGTGCTCTTGACTCGGCTCTGGAAGCAGGAGATGGGCAAACCGGCGAAGTGTCGCTGGGGCGCTTGGGCGAGATTTATCGTAATCGAGGCTGGCTGGAGCAGGCTGCTGAGTGCTTCAGGCAGGCCGCCGAGTTGGGCCGCGATCAGAGCAACAGAATTGCTTGGTTAGGTAATCTCGGTCAAACCCTTCTTGAAATGGGGGATTTGAAAGGTGCGTTGCTTCGCTTTCATGATGCCTTTCAAATTGCAGTGGCGGAAGAGAATGAGAAATCAAAAGAACATTGTCTTGCCAGCGAAGCCCTGGTTTATTTTGAGGAAGGAGAGCTCGATAAAGCTCAATTGCTCATGCAGGAAGCGCTCAAAATGGCGCGTCTTCGCCGGGATCTCTACAGCGAATCTTCATTGCTTGGAAATCTGGGAAATGTTCATTTGCGCTTGAAAGAACCCGATATTGCTTTGCAGCTTTGTAATGAAGCTCTGCAAATTGCCCGAGACGCTGGTGATAGAAGAAGCCAGGCGGCTCATTTAGATAGCATTGGTGATTGTCATTTGCAGAAAGGAGAGCTGGATGAAGCTCTTGCTTGCTACAAAAATGCTCTTTCTGAGTCTTTAAGTATTTCCGATCGACTGGGCGAACGAGTTTACCGAGCCAATCAAGGAAAGGTGCTCAGGTATCTTGGGCGGCCCGATGAGGCGCTTGAACAGCTGGCGGCTGCTGCCAATTTGTTTGAAGAGCAGAGAGCTCGCATTATTCAAAGCGATAGTTTGAAAACTTCCTTTGCAGGAGCCGGTCAGCAAATATACAAGGATATCATTTCATTATGCATCGAAACCGGAAAACGAATCGATGCCGTTGAGTATGTAGGAAGAGCTAAGTCGCGTGCAATGCTTGATCTCTTGGCCAACTCGCCAATTGATATTTCAGAGCTGGAAAATGTTGACGATGAGAGTATTGCCAGGCTCGTTAAGACGGAATTTGAGTTACGCAGTCAGATATCAGCTCTTGAGAGATTGTTTGGTCAAGCGGAACCGGAAACCGGTCATCGTGGCGGGAATCCGACCATGGAGGATGTGCCGCGCCTCTACAGGCAGTGGCGCGATGTTGTAGATCAGCTGCGCCGACGTCACCCGTCTTATGCCAGCATGGTTTCAGTTGATCCTTTGAATTTTAAAGACATATCTGCGCTCTGGCAGGCTGAATCAAAAATGCTCAGTTCCAAGGACGCGATTGTCGAATTTTTCTGGTCTGACGGTCTTTTCCTTAGTGCTGCTCTCTGGGAGGGCTTGGCCCAGCCTTTCACAGTGCTTGTATCCCCGGAAGAACAAGCGGAGCTTGAATCAGACCTTTACGATTTCTTGGAAATGTCGGCGACTGAAGGCTGGGAAGTTCCTCAAAGTCTTTGTCGGCGTCTCTACGATCGATTGCTCGCTGATATTGTTGAGGCTATGCCTCTTTCAATTGAACGAATCATTTTCGTGCCTCATGCAATTTTGCATAAATTGCCGTTTGCCGCATTGCACGACGGCAGCAAGTACATCATTGAAAAGTATGCACTGAGTGTTCTACCCTCTGCCAGTTTGATTAAGCTCCTGGGCGAAAAACGTCAAAATCAGAATATTGAGAGGTCTACTTATCTGATCTCTGCAATCAGTGATTATTCGGCTACTCGAGACGAGGGTATTAATTTCAGCTCTCGCTTAAGATCGTCTGCCGGACTGGAAGACTTGAGTTATACCCTTGAAGAAGGTAAAACCGTTTTCGGACTTGCCTCCAAAATCGTTCCTGATGCTCAGTTCCTTTCCAATCAAGATGTGAAAGAGGCTTTGCTCGGTCAGTTTCGAGAGTATTCTGTAATTCATTTTGCCGGGCATGCCGTGTTCAATCCGGAAGAACCTCTTGCCTCCGGGCTGGTTCTTGGAGACGGCAGTGTACTGACGGCTGCCAGAATCTTGCAGGACTCATCGTTTAGAACCGATAAAGGGAAACTCTTGATTCTTTCAGCTTGCCAGACCGGTGTAAATGTAATCACCAGCGGTGGTGAAATTGTCGGTTTGGCCAGGGCTCTTTTTTATGCCGGCATGCCGAATCTGATTTCCAGTTTGTGGGAAGTGGCTGACCGTTCTACGGCTCAATTGATGCAAGATTTCCACAGCTTTTGGCAGGCAGGTAAAACTTCAATAGCTGAAGCTCTGCGACTGGCTCAGAGAAAAGCTCTTGCAGATGGATTGCCTGTGCATGCCTGGGCGCCCTTCATACACCTGGGCATTGACTGAGCCTTAGTTTTCAAATTTCCGCCCTTTGCTATTTAAGTAGCATCCTTAAAACAAAATGCCCGGCAGACCGGGCATGATTGTTGCATGACAAGCGGCGGCGCTCTTGGAGCCCTGAATTCAAACGCTTTTCAGGGAGTCTTTTCCAGTACTTCCAGGATTCTATCTGCTTTTTCGACTCTGACTTGAAAATAGATATCGGCGCTTCTGGTTCCGAAACTATAGCCCAGCATTGCAGCTGCAAGTGGGATGCCGACAGTAGCAAGCACGCCGACTGCAATTGATTCTGCCGGAGAAAGCAGCAAATTCATGCGTGTAAAAACAAGTGCAAGCAGCAACCAGCCCATAAGAATACCCAGTACAAACGCTGTGGCAGCAGCATTGAGACCTGCATCCTCTCTCAACCCTTGAAAGTTGCCTTCATAAAAATGTCTTCGGTTTCTCTGGTCGCAAAACCAGGAAAATGTATTTAAGTCTGAAAAGCTGATACAGTAAGATTCTTCTTTTGAAGAAATTGCTTCCTTTATGAGGTCGCTCAATCCTTCGGCATTAAAGGAAAGCGCTGCAAGACAATCTTTGTTTTCAAATAGGAAATCCCTGAGTTTTTGATTTCCCGAATACTCGACGATTTCATTTAAAGTTAAGCAGCCGCTTCCATCTTGATCAATAGCGTCGAAATTCTCGCTTGCCAGAGCGTAAAAATCTTTTGCCCTTTGTACTCCCAGTCTTTCTGTTTGTTCGAAGAAATCAAGGTCTTCGTTTATTAGTGTTTGAGTAAGCATAACTAGATCATCCTTCCCTCTGAATTTAAGACATCGGCACGCAAACAAAGTGCTTGCGCTCTTTGCTTTTGCATGCATCTCATGCTTAATCGAATTGCCCGTGTGGTGTAACGGTCTATATACAGGTTTTCAGCTAATTAGCATCCGGCCGATGCGGCAATTCCCACTGAGTTCTTGAGTTTATCTTTGTTCAATTGCTTTTGTCGCTTTGACCTGGCAGTTAAACTGGTTTGGTTTCTGCTATTCTGCGGCATATTTTATTCACTTTGAATTCGACAGGATTATTTCAGCCATTATGGAAGAAGATCGCGCGATTGCTGGTTTGAGAGAGGCCGTGAAAATTTCTCCGGACAACGTTCCTTTGCGCGAGCATCTTGCTGATTCGCTTATGGCGCTTGGTCGCTTTTCGGAAGCTGAGCTTGAGTTCAGTACGGCGCTGGCTTTAAGTCCGGAAAGTAGCCGTCTCAAGCTTGGGCTGGCACTTTCATCTTATCAGCAAAGCAAATACAGTCAGGCTCTTGTAATTGCTGAAGATCTTATTAAAAGCCCATTGGCGCCGGCCGGCGCTTTTTTGCTCATGGCCAGGCTGTTCTTAAATGACGGCTCGGCTTTAAGGGCTGCAGAATTTTATCAAAAGGCAATTGCGCTTGATCATTCGCTTGTTGATGCTGCACTTGCCGAACAGTTGTCTTCCGGAGCCTTGCCTCTTGCAATCGAGAATTCGGCTACTAAGCGTGCTGAAGGTGATGACTCGGAGCCCGACTGTGCCGCAGATGGCTTTGCCGGAGTTGAAAAACCTCGAGTGAATTTTGAGAATGTTGGTGGCATGGAAGCTGTTAAAGAACAGATTCGCATGAAGATAATTTATCCCATTACAAATGCGGCTATCTTTGCTGCTTACGGCAAGAAAATTGGCGGTGGTATTCTCATGTACGGACCGCCAGGATGTGGAAAAACGCATCTGGCCCGGGCAACAGCGGGCGAAATAAATGCGGCTTTTATTTCAGTTGGAATAGCCGATGTTCTTGATATGTGGATTGGCAGCAGTGAGAGAAATCTGCATGAACTATTTGAGCAGGCCCGCCGCATGAAGCCTTGCGTTATTTTCTTTGATGAAGTAGATGCTCTAGCTGCAAGCCGTTCGGATATGCGAACCAGCTCCAGTCGCCAGATTATCAATCAGTTTTTGCTTGAAATGGACGGGTTGGAAGACAATAACGAAGGGGTTCTTGTTCTTGGTGCCACAAATGCGCCATGGCATCTGGACTCGGCTTTTCGCAGGCCTGGTAGATTTGATCGCATTTTATTCGTTCCGCCGCCTGATGCGGCTGCTCGTGCTGAAATCTTTCGTATCTTGATGAAGGGAAAACCGATTGAAGCCAATATCGA
>JAIEPM010000019.1 GCA_019748395.1 Candidatus Obscuribacterales bacterium | reverse complement strand
ATGCCGACTGCCGTCAGGCTGTTCAAATAGAGCTCCTGCACATTATCCGGAGACGGTTTCAAAATTACCTGGTATTGAAAGTAGTGCTGCAGGCGATTGGGGTTATCGCCGTAGCGACCGTCTGTCGGTCTGCGGCAGGGATCGGCGTTAGCCATGTTCCAAGGTTCCGGACCGAGCACTCTAAGGAAAGTCGTGGGGCTCATCGTCGATGCGCCTTTTTCCAGGTCGAAGGGTTGCATGACCACACAACCCTGTCGGTCCCAGTAGTCATTCAGCGACTGTATCAGGCGTTGAAAAGTCAAAGCCATGTGAAAATCCTCGAGAGCCGGGAACATAGAAAGCCAAGTTTAGCACGCTAAAACCTTAGCTAGAGACACTTTGGCAGATCTCAAGCGACACAAAACTTGACCCGGGTATTTTCAAGTGCAGCTCTGGGCATATAGCTTCTGGAGGCTAGCCGTGCAGACATTGGAATCAAAAAACGAAATTTCGGCAAAGATGCCGCTTTTGCTGGCAAACATGAATAAAGTTCTGGTCGGGCAACAGAAGGCTGTTTTCCTGGCTAATACAGCTTTTTTAGCCGGAGGGCATGTTTTGCTTGAAGACGTTCCGGGGGTGGGCAAGACTTTGCTGGCAAAGTCTCTTGCCCGTTCGGTATCGGCTGACTTCAAGCGTATTCAGTGTACGCCCGACCTTCTGCCCTCTGATGTTTCCGGTATCAACGTTTTTGACCAGAGAAACGGCGCTTTTGTATTTGAGCCCGGTCCACTTTTTTCGAACATTGTGCTGGCTGATGAAATAAATCGTGCCACGCCGAGAACTCAGTCCAGCTTTCTTGAAGCTATGGAAGAAGGTCAGGTCACCGTTGATGGGGAGACGCGCAATCTTCCTGAATTGTTTTTTGTGATCTCGACACAAAACCCTGTTGAATATCACGGCACATTTCCCTTGCCGGAAGCGCAGCTGGATCGCTTTATGATTTCTCTGCAACTTGGCTATCCATCAGCTGATGAGGAGTTGCTTATACTTGATATGACTTTGAAAGAGAAAGCTTTTGAAGTGGATTCCGTTTTGAGTATTGAGGAAGTTTTGCAAGCAAGGCAGGCTGTGCGCGCGGTGCATGTAGATGCCTCGATCAAAAAATACATCATTCAAATAGCTGCCGCGACTCGCAACGACTCTGAAATTTCACTTGGAGTCAGCCCCCGTGGAAGCCAGCTCCTGATGCGAGCCAGTCAGGCTGCGGCCTTTCTCTCCGGGCGAGATTTCGTAAAACCGGAGGACCCGAAGCTGCTTGCACCTTTTGTATTCGGTCATAGAATTATCCCGAAACAGAGGGGTAATAAAGTCAGCCATGCGGCTGTGATTTCGCGGATTTTGGAAGCTCTGCCCGTGCCTGTTTGATAAGAGATTTTATGAGATTCGGCCGGCAAAATGATGCAGTTGAAGAAACTTTTTGCCGGACTTCTGCGTTTAAATTAAGGCTCGAGCCGCGTTTCGTTATCTGCTTTCTTTTGGGACTGGGAATGTTTTTCATTGCATCCAGCATCGGTAGCGGCTGGGTGCTTTTTTTGTCTGTTTGCGTTCTTAGTTCCTGCATGCTCTCCTTTATATTGCCGTTGATTTTGCTGCGGTCTTTGCGCATGCATTTAAGCGCTCCCGAGCAAGTAACGTCCGGCGATCGCTTCTCGATGACACTTCGCTTTGAGCAATCATGGTCGCTTGCGCTTTTGCGTTTTGTGATACTGCAGGTGGTGGATGGCTCTGCGCCTGGCAGGGAAAAGCTCTCGGAAGCTTTTTTGCTGGAGCGTCTATCTGCCGGTTCTGCCGCCAAGTTTGAAGTCTTGGGACTCAAGCGCGGCTTCAGAAAGATACCGGCATTGACTCTTGAAACTTCTTTTCCCTTTGGCATGGTCTGGGTTAAAGTTCAGTTTGACGCCGAGAAAATGATTGCGGTTTTTCCCCGCACTGAGCCCGTGGAGGGCAGGTTTCTATATCGTTTGCGTTCGGGCGAGTTCGTTCCGGGAGGCAGCCAGAACAGCGGTTCCGGCTATCAGTCTTGCAGTGCGCGCGGAGTTCGCAAGTATGTTCGCGGTGACAGCCGCAGGCATATGCACTGGTCGCTGAGTGCCCGGCATGGTCAATTGATGGTGCGCGAGCTGGAAAAGGAAGGCATGCCTGTTTTTGATCTTGCTTTTGATCTTTCAAGTTCCTGGCAAAATGCGGAGCAATTTGAGCTGGCTGTAACTGCTGCTGCTTCGATTTTGAAGCTCGGGCATAATCTGGGGGTTCATCCTGATTTGTATTTGCTGGAGTCTCGGCAGAAAGGTCTGGGAGCTTTCTGCACAGACATTGAGGAGCAGTTGATGCGACTCTGTCGTCTTGATTTCAATGAGGCAAAAAAGAATTTGCTTTCAGAGACTTTTGATTTTTCGTGTATTGAGGGTAGATCTCGAGCGCTGTTGCTTATCTCCTCGGCAAGGGAAAATCTGCCGACTGATCTTGCCGAAGCTCGTGCTGCTCTTTTCTGCCTGTTGATTTCAGACGGAGAATCCGCTATCGCAAGTGGAGAAAATCAACTGCTCCTCTCCGGGTCGGAGGGCTTCGCCGACCTATGATGGAGATCTTCAACAGGAAAAGCGAGATCGAAGACTCGATTGAATTGAGGTTGGTTACTACTGCCATGGCTTTGACCGGTTTCTTTTCGGCCGTAGAACTGACTGATGCGCCGCTCTGGCTGATTGTTTTTGGTTTTTTTGGCTGTCTTTCAGGAAGTTTTTTGAGCTATAAGCGACGTTATTCAAATAATGCGCTTGTGAAAGTCGGTATTTCAGTCGGGATTCTTGTGGTGGCAGCGTTGTTCTTTAATGAGCTGATCTTGCTCATAAATGCCAACATCGCTGATGCACGTGTTCCCCTCAGCAAGCTGCTTATGGCTTTAATTGCGCTGCACTGCTTTGATTTACCGAGGCGCCGCGACCTCAGTCTTTCGGCCTTCGTGGGTGTAATTCTTATCACGTCAGCGGCGACTCTGAGCCGTGATCTGACGTTTTCAGCTTATGTTCTTGTGTTTCTATTGCTTGCAATATTCATGTTTCAGTTTGACTGTAAGGCGCGCAGTCTCAGCAAAGCAAAGCCCCTTTCCAGCGAGCCTCTCATAAGATCTCAGAAGCCGCGAGGCTCGGATTTGCAGCTGAGTTTGCTGATGTTCTTGACTCTGTTTGTTTTTAGCTTTGGACTCTTTGCGCTGATGCCGCGTTTCCAGCTTAATGCCTTGAAGCAGTTTCGCTTTTCCGGCACTTTGCCTTTTCAGTTCAATTTGAATTTCGCTAAGGCAACCAGTGCATCAGGCAGCGGAGGACTCCTGAAGCAGGATAAGAATGCTTATTTCGGTTTTGCCGAGGAGCTGGACACCGCTTACCGAGGCAAGCTCGGTGATCAAATCGTTTTGAGGGTTTCAAGTCCTAGCGGCGCTTATCTGCGCGGCATGGCTTACGATACTTATGACGGCAAGGTCTGGCGGATGAAGAGACCTGATAAGACCACTGAATTGCTGGCTCTTGAAGGCAACAGCTTTTCGATTGGCGGATTTTATAAGTCTCCAAACTTAAACTACAAGACCTTTGTTCATACGGTTTACGTTGAGGAAGCTGGTAGCAGCCTTGTGCTTTGCGCCAGTGTTCCTTATCAGATTTATTTCCCATCGTCGACCTTAAAGCTTGATACTTACGGCAGCATAAGAAGCCCGGTCGGAATGGAACGTGACGTGGTCTACACGGTGTTTTCGCAAGTGCCGATTTTTGTTAACGCCGAACTGCGAGGGCTGGAAGAAGCTGATGATGAGACAAAAGAACGAATAGCTTATCGCTATGAAGAATACCTGCAGCAACCTGAGTCCATCTCTGCGGAATTCAAAAGACTTGCTGAGTCTGTAGCCGGCAAGGGCAACGAATTTGTGAAAACCGAACGCCTGGCAAATTTCTTGCGGCGCAACTGCAAATATGACCTCGACATTCCAGCTACTCGCCCGGGGGTGGATGCTGTTTGCGATTTTGTTTTAAGAACTAAAAGAGGATTTTGCGAGCAATTTGCATCGGCACTTGTGCTCATGTGTCGCAGTCAGGGTGTTCCAGCCCGCATTGTCACCGGCTTCACTCCCGGAACTTATAATCCTTTTACCGGTCTCTGGGAAATACGTTTATGCGACGCTCATGCCTGGGTGGAGTTTTACGTGCATGGTTACGGTTGGGTGCCGATGGACCCGACTCCTGATGGACTCGGTGCCGAGTCGTTTGAGCCTCGCGACCCGCAGTCGATTTTTTCTTATCTTGAGAAAATCTTTGCACCGATAATTCAGAAACTTAGCGATTCACCTTACTTCAAGGAGTTGACTTTCAGCCTGGGCAATCTTGCCCGTGTCCTGTCCGATGCCTTAATAGACCTGATTTCTAGACAACCGTTGCTTGCGCTGTTTGCAGCCCTGCTGCTGGCTCTTTTCTTTGTCAGACCATTTGCATTCAAACCTTTTATTTCCGAATTCAGGCAAAAGCGTAAACTCGAAAAAGAAAAACTGGCTCAGGAAGCTTTGCTTGCCGAGGCTTCGCGGACTTATCTTGAGTTGCTTAAAAGCCTGCAAGCACTTAAGCTTCAAAGGCAAAGCAGTGAAACAAGTACTGATTTACTTAGGGAAGCGCAGCGTTTGTTATCTCCTTTGACAGAGCAGAGTTCTGAGTTTATCCAAAAGCTGACTGCGTTTCTTGAGCTTTATGCAGAGCTCCGCTTTGGGACGGCTGGGGGCGCAGAGCTCTCCCGGCTCAAGAAATCGGCGCTGGAATTGACTGCGCTTAGTGAAAAGCTTGCAAAAGAGAGGAAATCAGAGCCAATTTCTCAATAAAGTTGTTAGTTTTCCGCAATTTTGGGAGAATTAGAAGGTATAGGCTTTTCTGTTCATTTACCAGCAAAAGGTTGAGGAAATATGGTTCATCAAGTCAGAGGTATGCAACAGCAGGACTTCGTTCCTCCTTATCCGAACAGCATCGAAGAAACAGGTCTGAAAGAAGGCTTTCTTGAAGAACTAATTCTCAAAGACATTTATCTGGTCAACTTCGCGCTCGGTAGAGAAATTGCCAACCGAACCATGTTGCCTTTCAAAATAGTCGAGCAAATTATTGAGTCGCTGAAAAGGCAGCTTCTAATTGAAGTGCGTTCTTCAGGCGGGATCGCCGATTATGAGTATATGCCGACTGATAAAGGTAGAGACCGTGCTCGTGCTTATTTCGATCACAACAGTTATGTCGGTCCCTGCCCTGTACCGTGGTCGACCTATGTAGATTCTTTGAAATATCAGACGATCCGCAAAGAAGCAGTCACTCCCAGAGATCTTGAAATTGCTTTTTCGGACATTATGGTCAATCGTCGAACCCTCAATACTGTAGGTCCGGCAATTAACTCAGGCAGAGGGATGTTCCTTTTCGGAGATGCCGGAAACGGTAAAACATCAATCGCCGAGCGCATTGTTCGCAGTTTCAAGGGTCACATTTTCATACCTTACGCTATTGAAGTCGACGGTCAGATTATCAGATGCTATGACGATCACAACCATCAACAGGTCTCAGCTGCCAATTATCCTCGTGATTATGATCATCGTTGGGTCCGCATTAATCGCCCTTGTGTAGTGGTTGGCGGTGAGCTGACAATCGACATGCTCGAATTGCAGTATGACTATACTTCCAAGCTTTATGAAGCACCTTTGCAGCTCAAATCCAATTGCGGGCTGCTTCTTATCGATGACTTCGGCCGCCAGCGTATTGACCATAAGTCGCTGTTGAACAGATGGATTGTGCCTCTGGAAAAGCGCGTGGACTATTTAACTCTGCATACAGGCAAAAAACTCGAGGTTCCATTCGAGCAGTTGATTGTGTTCTCAACTAACTTGAATCCTGCAGACCTCGTGGATGAAGCGTTCTTGAGACGTATCCCCTTCAAAATTCACATCACAAGTCCGACCGAGGAAGAATTCAAATGGATCTTCTTGCAGTACTGTCAGCGTGTCGGTGTTCCATATAACGAAGAAGCCGTAAATTACTTAATCGAAACCCAGTATCGAAGCGGAAAACGCAACATGCGTTGTTGTCATCCGCGCGACATCATCGATCAGGTAACCAACCTCTGCAAGTTCTTGCAGACGGAGCCACGGCTTACTCGCGAATATATAGACCATGCTTGCAATGTTTACTTTGCGGCAATGACCTAGAGAGCTTCTCTGCCGGCATTGGTCTTTATTAAAAACTATTAGTTGCTCTGCCTAGAAAGATGGGGTTACCATGGCTTGTCATACTTGCTTGGGGACCTGAATTTGTCAGCTCCGGCCGGAGAAAAAGAAGCAAGGAGTTCTACGGGCCCTGAGCTTGCGAGCCTGGGCTCATTAAACTCGCTCTGGCAAGCTCAGCGCTTTGATCAAGCTCGAAAGGTTTTAAGTCTTGTTCTTTTCGTTTCTGCCGGTGCGCTCTGGATCTTGAGTCTGGGTAAGTGGGGCGCCAGTCTTGAGGGGCTGCCCTGGTACCTGTCCGTAGCAGTTTTTTCCGTGCTTTCAGTTCGCTTTTTGAGAGCCGAGACTTCGTTTGAACTTCTCGGTTTGCCGCGCAGCAAGGAACCGGTCAGCCTGCCTGAAACATTGTCTATTTGCTTTCTGCTGCTTGCTGCTTGCCTTTATTCAAGCGTTGCTTATATGCTCTTGCACCCTCCGCTGCCATTAAAAACAACTCAAATAGTTGACATTCAGCTGCTTTCGGAGCGAGATTTCAGCGATGAAGCTTCGCTTTTGCCCGGCTCAGAGCCTCAAGAAGACTTGAAAAAGCGCAGCGCTGATCAGGTTTCTCAGCGGGGCAGCCTGGAGCAGAATAAGCTTGTAAAGGCGAATCTTCCCAGCGAGCAGAGACCCAAGAGCAGGCAGAATCAAATCAAAGCTAAGAATAGCAACGGCAAAGCTCAAGTTGAGAGAGTTGCCGAAAATTCCGCTCCGGAAGAGAGTTCGCCGAGTCGCCGGGAATTGACTTTTGAAAACTCGAACGCTGCACCGCTGATGATACCAAACGGCTGGCAAACTAAAACTGTCGACAAGCCTTTCGTAACTGCTGCTGCCAGGGCTTCGAGCCCCAGTAAGTCAGCTGAGCTGCAACCCTTTATCTCGGAAGTCGCACCGCCGGAACTTGTGGAATTGATTGAGAATGACGGCGAGCAGAATGCCATGCATGTGTTTCAGAAGGGTGGCAAATCAAGTGGCGGAAAGGGCGCCGAAAACTCACTTTCTCAGTATCTGAAAGAACTGCACCGCAAAATCAAAAGTGCCTGGAGTCCTCCCCGGGGTTCTACAAGAACAGTGGATGTCCTTTTTCGATTGAAAAAGGACGGCAAGCTTGCTTTTGTCAAAATCAAAAAAGCTTCCGGCGAGGAGGAGATAGATAGCTCGGCTGCCAAAGCCGTCATGACTGCAACAGCTAAAGCAGGACCGCTTCCGAAAGATTACAGTCACGACTATCTCGATGTGATTTACACATTTAACTATAACGTCAATGAGTTAAAAGAAGTTTCCGGTGCCGAATTTCGGCAAGCTGAAGATTGAACTCTTGACCTGTTATTCACGTCTGAATAGGTAAAGAGAAGAAAGATCGTTAGCTGTCTTTTTTCTGAACCACGCATTTTTGGGTGTGCTGATGACTCAGTTTCTGAGCCGGGCGGCTTTCCGCATTCCGGCTGAATTTTGGGCGCTGAAAGCTCGTCGTCTGGCGCTTTTCTGTGCCGGGTTTGTATGTGGAACCGCGTTTTTTGTATTCAGCTTTGGCGCCTTCCACATGCTGGTCTTGCTATGCTTGTTTGTAATATTTGGATCAGCTTTTCGATCTAATAACCAAGTAACTAAGTCAATGATTGCTGGATTTTTAGAA
>JAIEPM010000660.1 GCA_019748395.1 Candidatus Obscuribacterales bacterium | reverse complement strand
CAGCAGATGTTGAAAGATGGATTCTGTACAGTAGATCCGCGGCTCTTGCACGCAACGCTGAAGCAGATAGAGACCAAGGAAAATGAAAGAGAAAAACGGAGCGAGCATTCTCAAGGTGGCAATCCGACTTGTAATCTGGGCTCAGATTCTAGAAATGAATTAAATCAGGATCCATGGAAGGTCCCCGAGAGAAAGAGACAATTGAGTTCATCATCGATTGCTTGGTCTAGTCTGCAATTCGAGGAAGAGGAAAAAATTATGTTGGACAATTTTCTTCGAAGGAAATGATTTTTTTTCCAATGCTCTAGGTATTTGTGGAATAAATTTTGAACTTTCGAAATATAAAACGAAGCCTCGCTGTTCTCTTAGCATCGGACCGCTTGTTCTGCTTGGTCTGGAAGTCGCAGAACGTTATTCTACGACTTCCAGTGCGTCTGCGGTGCTGTGTCCTTTGACCTGGTTTGTGTAGACAGCTTGCATGTTGACGGGGTTGATGTTGAACGTCCCCGGCATCTCCATGCGGAGCATTGTTTCAAACTGATTCTTGCCCGCCTTAAGACTGGTGACGAAGAACGTAATGCGATCATCGAGTACGTCCTGGTGTGTCCACCAGCTCGAGAAAACAGTGGGATCTTCGCCATCCTTGGTCATTTGCGGATTGTCCACTTCTCCGTTTGCCTGCGACGTTACCTCCGCTCCGGCAGGCAGCGCTGCCTCAACCATCACGTAGGGTAAGACGATTGGGGTGTCGAGCAGTACCTTCATCAGAATCACTTCGCCAGCATGCAACTTCATTCCCTGTTTTACAGGAACTACCGTCGTATGGATTTCTCCATTTTCTCGACGTTGTCTGATCAATCGGAAGAATTGACGTTCTATTTTCATCTGAGCCGGCAGGCACTTAGCAAAGGTTTGCTGTCCCGGTTTCAGTGGTCGTACGCACGTCAACATACTGCTGTAATAGAGGCGACCTGCTCCGTGTTTGTGGAGGACCAATTTTTGATCTTTGCTGGTCAACAGTACGTCCAAGAATTTCTCTGCCTGGTACATGCTGTTTTTGTCAAGCGTAAATTGTCCGACTAGCTTATCGGCTTCTTTGGCTGTAACCGTGTAGTTCGCAGAACGAACATTCCCGGCTGCGAGCTCATCAGCCAGTAGCGCGAGAAATACCTGCGAAGTCGTTTTTGTATCATTCCAGCCATTCTCTGTCCGTTGTATCAACAACCAGCGACGAGCGGCGTCAACTTCTTTGCTCCCGGGCGCTACAGCAATGATGGCACGAAGCGCCAGGGCTGTTGATTCAATACCGTTGTAGCGATAGCTGTAGTCCCAGACAATGCCGTAGCCGATATGCTTGTACATGGCGGTAGTATGGTCCCAATCGATTAAGTCATCCGACTTGTTCGCGATAGATAGCAAACGGTTCAGGCACACTTGAGCGCTGCTGTGATTGCCTGCAAGCTCAAAGCCCATTGCTAAATAGGAGAGTGCTTCGGGCGGTGCATTAGCTATTCTAACCATATCCCAAGCTGTTACATCTGCCTTGATCTTGTCTCCCCATAGCGCCAACACATAGACCAGCTTGGCGTGATCGATGGATGAATCTCTATCCCATGCGCTAGAGGCCGTCTCATGGCAGAATCTTCTGAGCGAATCGAGACCTCTTTCAATCATGTTGGCGTCGACTGTATATCCCACCTGCTTTTGCAACCACAATCCTTCCATAACGTAGGCAGTCAGATATGGGTTACTGCTATCACCTTCCCACCATCCCCAGCCTCCGTCTTCATGCTGATATTGAACAAGTTTTGTTAACGCCATGTGATAGACCTTGTCGAAGCGCTGTTTAGATTCTTGCGTCAACGGAAGTCCAAGCTCTTTGTGTAGTCGTAGTGCCACCACCGATGGTGTGAGGCGGCTCATCGTCTGTTCTGTGCAACCATAGGGGTAATCTATGAGTTGATCGAAGCTGCCCAGCACGGGACCAATGCGTGAGCCCGCAAGTCCTAGCCTGTAGCGAGCTGTGGAAACGTCCGCATCTCGGGGAAGTACCATTGAACAGACCTGTTCTTCATCATCGAGCTTCAATACTCCGCTCTTGACGAAAAATTCTGTGTACTGGAAATTTCGAATTGGCAGTTTTACGACCAGTGCATCACTATCGGTGTTGCCGATGGCTTCAAACTTGATCTCAGCTTTTCCGTGTCCCGTCACTGCCACCGGCCAATCGAAACGGACGATGCCGTTTGCCGGTGCTTGCAATGTCTGTTCCGGCGGCTTGGACATTTTGAACTGCTTACTGGCGGTCAACTTCATTCGGACTGTCTGGGATTGTCCTGTGTAGTTGTGAACGATGCCTGTGAGTAGCGCCGTGTCACCTTCGGTGTAGAAGCGTGGCACCGCCAGGCGAGCGATCAGATCGCGGCTGGCGGTGACTTTTTTGGTAGCCAGCCCACCGGCGATGTTTGAGTCTACGGCATTAACAGTAGCTCGCCAGGTCGTTAGATTGTCTGGAAGCTTGACAGAAACCTTTGCTTTACCAGATGAATCGGTCATGATATTCGCAAACCATCCGGCAGTATCTCTAAAGACCGTCCGCAGCACCGGTTTTGGTCCTGTCGTGGATGCGGACTTGCCTGCAAATCCGGCTTGTGCACGCATGTCTGCTGATTCATCGTGCTTGTACGAGTTTGATGAACACTTTGCACACTCTTGTGCGAGCCGAGCCTCCTCCTGACTGCCATTCACGATGGAAAAGGGATATGCCAGGATGCCTAATGGCCAATGCCAGGTGGAGAATAGGTCGGGACCTCGAAACTCGCTACTACGGTTTTCCTCAAATGTCTGCGAGGTAGTCACCCAATCTTCATTTCGTTGGAATAATTGGTGCAGGATGTCTGGTTCTGTATCAGGATTGACTGCGAAGAGGCTCTCGTCCACCATAGCAAGGCACAGTGAAATGTTAGCCGCAGGATCTCCCTTCGGTGTTTTGGCTGTTACTGTGTAGTTGACGGTGTCTCCCGGTTTGTATTTTGCTTTATCTGCATCGATTGCGATATTGAGAATTGCTGGTTCAGGATAAACCGGCAGATCCACGCCACTGCTGTAAGGATTGTGCCTTTCATCAACTGTGCTCAGTCGAAAATACGATGTTGGTGCGTGTTTGTATTCAATCGGGATATCTATCAGCAGCGGCTTCTGGGTGACCCATACGTTTTCATAGTGATGAATAGTCGATCCTTCCACGGTGGATAATGCCTCAACGTTACCCTTGAATGAGGGGCTCGCAATAATCAGGAGCTTTGCATGTTCGCCTGGTTTGTAGATTGGTTTGTCGGCGATTACTTTTATTTTTTCCTCTGCGTCTGCCCAGTAGGGGGGCGCAGACTCGCCTGCATACCAGAATGATGTTATGCCTCTAACAGTATTGCCATGGTCGTCTGTTGTTGTTGCAGACAGGAAATAGCTGTCGGTTGGTAGCTTGGGATCCAGAGATAGTTTTGCAGTTGCCTTACCCTGGTCGTCAATATGTACTGTCTGTTGTTGATCAACTACTTGCTCATACTCGGTGCTAAACAGTTTTGGCTTCCAGTGGGAAAGCACCAGTTTTACATCTCGTCCTTTAATAGGCTTGCCGACCTCATAACTAATGGCTTCTAAGTCGACGGTTTGTTCTTGGTTCTTGGAGACTACGTTTGACTTGGCGTTGACATTAAGACAAAAGTCACCTGCGGTTATCAGCGTTTCTCCGCTACCCTCGGACGTTTTTCGACTGAGGTCGGTAACGGTGGCACTAACAACATAGTTTTTTTCGATGAAATCATCATCGTATCGTTGCGTGGTATCAGCTTCTGGCTTTGGTGTCTGAAATTGAATGAGCGCTTCGCCATGGTCATCGGTGACGACCTTTCCACTGATGCTGTAGCTATCCGTTGAGGATGCGTGCCACATTTCGTCTGCGTGCGCACCGTAAAACTTATAATACTCAGGTACTTTCTTAAGCTTGGAGCGTACATCCCATGCTGGGGTGCACGAAATCTGGTACTTTACCTCTGCCTGAGTCACCGGTGCTCCGAAGTAATAGTTGGCCTTCAGTTTTACTTGCGCGGGCTTACCGGCAATTGAGTATGGTGAGACGGGCAGTACGGTCACTTCATACTCTGGTTTGCGATACTGCAAGATTTGTATGTTTCGTGTGCTCGGTGGCTTACCGTCATCGGTCGAAACTTCCAGTTGATAGGCGCCGGTTTTTCCTTCGGGTGAAATCTGAAAACTGCCATTTACGGTTCCAAACTTATCAGTGCGGCTCCTCTGTGAGCTAAGCTCCTTTCCTTCGGGATCAAGCATCTTTACCGTGTAGCCGATCCCTTCGCCGCGGTTGTGCACGCCCTGATCGTCGAGTTGGCGCAAAACTGCCTTGTAATTCATCCTGTCGCCCAGTCGATATGCCGTTCGATCGGCGATGATGTCGCAGCGTGCGTAATTAATGCATTCATTGTAATCAGGGTTGTAGTAATTGTTGTACCAGTCGCGAGGCATCTCGCCGTCCCACCGGCAGGCGAGGCTATCACCTTGTGTTGCAGTAACGATAATCTGTCTGTGACGTACGTATTCCGGAGTGAGAGGGAATTCTGCGACGCCATCGTGTCCGGTTCGTTTTGTGGCAAGCAAAGTGAGATGACCGTTGTTCTGAGCGTACAAGTTGACAGTGACGTTTTCTTGCGCTTTTGTGTCACCCAGTCCGATGGCTTTGACCAGATATCTGTCCGGTGCATCTTTCACAATCAAGCCGAGTTCAGTTGAGCGAACATTACAGAGGGCTGCCTCTGAATAGTCTGGGGATAGCCAGCCTTTACTGCGCACTGCAAAGATGTAGTCGCCTGCTGGAAGCTCCGGCAACTCTACGATTGCCTCAGCGGCATTGATTTCGACCCCCGACAATGAGCCGGACTTGGTCACAACCGGTTTTGCCTGGGGCAGATTCGCGCGTAGATCACCTACGCTGGCAAAGTATGGAAGGGGGGCTTCTTTAATGTACTTGAGATATGGCCCGGCGATCTTCGTTTCCTTGAAGGCGGGATCATCGCGGCGATATACGTCAACCTTGTACGAATTAGCATTGTTTGCATGCAGATGAAACTTTGGGTGTTCAGCTGGTGTAAAAAGGAGCTTCTCTCCGGAAAAAATCTCAGGACTACTCTTTTCACCCCAGGCGAATACTGGCATAAAGGACGATCTAAACATCTGGGACGCGCCAAACAGGTAGACGGGTATCCAGATTGTCAGAATCAGCCGCCAGTGTTCTTGCAGAAAGTTTAGTAGTCGTTTCATAGAGTTCGCCTCACTTTCTCCACCTTAGCTGAACGTTAACAACCCTCACATCTGATTTACCCGGTGCCCTGCGTTCGATCAGGAAAAATCAGGTAATGCCCACAGGTTTTATCGCCGCTAGATTAAACGAAGTGGTGCTAACCTTATTTTGAAGATATCTTTTCTTCCCATCCGTTTCCTAGAAATGGTAAGCACTGTAGGAATAATCCTTTCATTGTCCTGGAAATATCGGAGCTCTTGCTCACCGCGCTCTCCGTCGTTGGCCGTTACTCGGACACAGTAAAGCGGATCTTTGCTTTCTGGTCCCTGGTTAATTAAATCCCGCATTTATAAGGCATGCGGCTGGTTTGCGCAGAACACGAGAGTCTATTGGGATTGATTGATCATTTCCAGCAACAAGTCGACGCGATATTTTTCGCGCGCATGAATTGCAATCTTGGTGTTGAAGTCTTTTTCTTCAAAGTCGTCACATGCTTACACCTCACCAACCGCAACTAACAGGCTTTCGCTTTTAGTGAAATTGCAAGACGCAAAGAGAATCCCTGCTGACAGTTGAAGCTGAATTCGGACGAAAGGTACGATGGTATTGAGATGTCGCCAGTATTTCAAGAATAGTTCACTCAAATAGAAGAACGGGGTAGAGACTATTCGACCTCTTGCCCCCTTTTCAACTATTCCAACCAAGAGTTCTTTATTATTGAAACTTGCCTGAAGGTAATTGTTGTTATCTTTCAATATTTTTTTGGAGTAGCAGGCTAGTAGCATGTGACCTTAGCCTGATCTCTGAAAAGACTTGGGCGATGAGAGACTCGAACTCCCAACCCCCTCGGTGTAAACGAGGTGCCTAGCCTGTTGACAAGCGAGGCTGGCATGGCTCAAAATGGAGTGTGATGAGGCTTTTGCAGAGTCTGAGTTTTTCTTAACATTTGAGAATTTTTCCCAAATTTTCCAAAATTCATAGCCCCGGCATAGCCCAGCTTTTAACGAGACGGTCAACGAAGTGCTCACCAGCGGGGAAGAGCTAATGGCTAGACAAGAGATTCCATTTACCAAGTCTGAACTGGAAAAACTTCCGCCGGCACCAAAAGGAAAACGGGTTCTGTTTTACGACGCTCGAGTTCCACATTTGGCGCTTCGAGTTTCGGACAAGGGAGTAAAGTCTTTCGTTGTTTATAAGTGGGTCGAGAATAGACCTGTAAGGCGAACTATTGGGAAGTTTCCTGAGACCTCGGTCGAACAAGCACGAAATGCGGCGCTCGAAATAAATGTGGCATTAAGGCATGGCACTGACCCTCTTGATGCTCGACGGTTGCAGCGTGAGGAGCTTTCTCTAGGTGAATTGTATGGGCTTTACTTTCAGCAGTACTTGCAAGAGCGCAGCACAAATCCCAAGGAGTCAATGGCAAATTTCAAACGTAATTTTAGCGATTGGTGGCCGCGTAAACTTAGTACTATCAAAAAGATTGATGTGCAAACGCGAGTGAATAAGCTAGCTGAAGGTGGCCATTACCATCGAGCAAACCGCGCGCATGACGATTTGCGAGCTGTGTTCAGCTGGGGAATCAAAAAAGACTTGTTTGATAAGGATAATCCGGCAATTGGCATAGACCGATTCAAAATGCAATCTAGAGAGAGATTCATTGGTCCCGACGAATTCAAAGCATTCATGGAATCCCTGGCGAGCGAAAAAAACGAGAAGCTCAGATCTTTTCTGTATATGTGTTTATTTACTGGGGCACGTCAAGCTAATGTTTTAGCAATGCGCTGGAATGAACTTGATCTTGATTTGGGTATTTGGAGAATTCCGAAAACAAAAAATGGAGATTCGCAGACGATTCCATTGACTCGGTTTGCTATGGAAGTTCTCGAAGTCAGGCGAGAAAACGAAAAGGAAAAGTCGGCCTGGGTGTTTCCTGGGACGGGAGAAACAGGGCATCTTGTCGAACCTAAGACCGTTTGGCGCAGAATAATAAAGCGGGCAGGGCTCAGCAACCTGAGGATGCACGATTTGCGTAGAACCTTAGGCAGCTACATGGCTATGACCAATCAGAGCCTCCATATCATTGGTCGTGCTCTCGGCCACAGGTCCGCCACGTCCACACAAGTTTATGCGCGCTTGGCTAATGATCCTGTCCGCCAGGGAATGGAGAAAGCTCAGAGAGAAATGCTGAGCGCTGCCGGCATGCTCGATTCTAAGGTTGTTCCACTAAGCGGGAAAAGATCAAAAAAACTGCGCAATAGTGACGAATCGATAGATTGAAAAAACTCAAATTCAGTTTTCGTTCAAGCATTGGTCTGCTTAGTTCTTATTTCGCGTCGCAATTCATTGCAGCTCTTTTAAATTGGCTGCTTGACGGCTACTGTTATTTGTGACGGAGCTGCCTCTGCTCGACTGCTAATGCCGCCGCATCAGCTCGTTGACAGACTGAAACAGATTCTGTCTGGCTAGATCGCTAATCTTTGCACCGTATTTTTCTCCAGAAATGGGGATAGGTCATAAGTTACAATTAGTAAGTTGACCGTCGGACCGAATCAGAGTTATAACTGAATCTAGTGTTCTACAGATTTGAAAGAGGTGGCGTATCCTTTTGAGTGCTTATTCCAAAAAGGTA
>JAIEPM010000152.1 GCA_019748395.1 Candidatus Obscuribacterales bacterium | reverse complement strand
CCTCCCAACTCAAAGTGAGAGGTATTCCATTCATCATTACAAGTACTATCGGCTTGCCGGTTTTTTTCAAAGCTTTTAGAAGATTCACCTGATTCTCAGGCAAACCAATCATGCTGCGGCTGGACGCCTCACCGGTCATGCAGGAAGCTTCCCCTAACACCGCAACAACGGTATCGGCTTTTGCCGCTGTCTCAAGTGCCTCAGAAATCATTTCGTCCGGTGTTTTTGGATCAGGAAGCAGCTCTGCGCCGTCTCGATTGGCATTCTTCAGCAAGAGAGGATCATCGAGGAGATTACAGCCTTTTGCATAGAAAAACTTGTTCGCTCCATACTTGCTTTCCAGTGATTCATAGAGACTTGGGGCTTTTTTCCAGTCACCGGCGCCGCTCCAACTGCCCAGCAAATTACGCTTATCTTTAACCAGAGGTCCAATAAAAGCTATCTTGTTGCCCGGCTTGAGGGGCAGAACACTATGCTGATTCTTGAGCAAAACCATGCTTTTTATAGCTGCTTCTTTGCACAGTTGCAACTTATCACTGCTCATCATCTCGCTTTTACAGCGTTCTTCATTGATATAACGGTAAGGATTCTCAAAAAGTCCAAGTTTATATTTAGCTTCAAGAATACGGCGGCAGGCCGCATCGATTTGAGCTTCGGACACTTTCCCTGAGCGCACCAATTCAACGCCGTGATTGATGAATAGTTCTCCAACCATGTCCATGTCTATCCCGGCGTTAAAAGCAAGTTCTGCAACTTTCTTTTCATCACCCACTCCGTGCGCGATCATTTCATTGATTGCAGTATAGTCCGTGCAAATAAATCCACTAAATCCCCATTGCTTACGCAAGAGATCCGTCATAAGCCATTTATTTCCACTGGCGGGAATACCGTCAACTTCATTGAATGAACTCATAACGGATGCCACACCGGCATCAACTGCAGCTTTGTATGGCGGCAAATACTCGTTGTACATGCGCAAACGACTCATATCAACGGTGTTATAGTCTCGCCCGGCCTCAGCGCCGCCGTAGAGGGCGAAATGTTTGACACAGGCCATTATCGTCTTAGCATCGGAATAATCGCTGCCCTGATATCCGTCAACCATAGCCTTTGCTATTTGAGAACCCAGATACGGATCCTCACCGGCACCTTCACTTACACGACCCCAGCGAGGATCTCTTGCGATATCAACCATGGGAGAAAAGGTCCAGTTTAATCCATCGGCACTTGCTTCTAGAGCAGCCGTGCGGCAGGTCTGCCTGATCAAATCCATATCCCAGGATGCAGCAAGCCCGAGATTTATCGGAAATATACTTCGATGCCCATGAATAACGTCATAACCAAAAACTAACGGTATTTTCAAACGCGTATGATTTACGGCAATTTCTTGCAATTTTCGAACAGCCGAGGGCGTATATGTGTTGAATACGGCTCCGACTAGACCTTGTTTTATCTTGTCCTCAACGCCACGACTCACAACCGGCCCCGTCACATCAAAACCGATTGAAGGCAGATTCAATTGACCGATTTTTTCTTCAAGAGTCATTCGACTCATAAGCTTATTAACAAAGTCATTCATCGGCACTTGGCTCTGTCTTGAGCTTAAGCTGATTGATTTACCAGAAACAGGCTGCTGAATCTTTATCTCCTCAAGAGTTTCTTTGCTGACGGCTGTCTCCGGAATCACGGCAAAACCGATTAGCAAAGTCGTTAACAAGAGCACGAGCTTGTTTTTCATAGTTCAGTACACCCGGTCTCGACAAATTTTTGCAATCACGAATTCTCAATGTCTTAGTATAATGCCTGCTCGAGAAATTCAGCAGCTGTGTGCATTTACAGTCAAAACGGCGAAAAACATCCATGGTGATCCAGGGTAAATAGCAAGAACTCTCTTGACGAGCATACAATTCGGTCCTTGGATATGGATTACAATACTGAAGTTCGTTAGACTCAGATATGATAAGACTTCCTTGATTTAGATGCAAAAAAATCACAGACCGCTATTAATGAGACTCCTTCCTCCTTCAATTAGAGAGCGGGTCTTCTGGCGAACGTACTTTCACAGCCGGGAGCCTTTTGAAGAACTATTTGCATCAGCCCCTTTGGAATTCGCCCCTGGAATCAAGATGAAACTATGTCGAACGGACGTTTCGCATAGAATGATAGCGTTCACTGGTTTTTACGAAAGCCGGATTTCGAGACTCATTCGTGGATTTGATCAGGGCACCATGATAGATGTTGGTGCAAATTATGGCTACTACAGCCTTCTTTGGGCGGGCGCCAATCCGCAAAACAAAGTCTTCGCTTTTGAGCCAGTTCAGGAAAACTTAAAAGCCATTGAAGAGAACGTTCAAAAGAATGGCTTGGAAAAACAGATAGTTTTGAATAACTGCGCGCTCAGCAACAAACCCGGTGTATCATTTTTTGACTTAGGAAAAGATGGTCATACCATCTGGGGACGCCTTGCTGACCAAGCTGGAGAAAAGCGAATAGAAGTCCAAGTAGATACACTAGACAATTTATTCTTTGATGGCACTTTTGAAAAAATTGAAGTACTAAAAATAGATACTGAAGGTGCCGATTTCTTGATTATTCGCGGCGCCGACAAACTTTTGAAAGCTGGAAGAATCAAGCATTTGATATATGAGGAGGATAACCCGGAAAAATTAGCGACATATGGAGTCAATCCGGGGGACGCTCAAAATTTTCTCAGGACTCTAGGTTATGAAGTCCGGCAGATAACAAGAGGCAACTTTCACGCCTGGCTTCCGGAATAGAGAGAAGGAAACAAGCACCCCACTTGCTTCCTTCTCTTTAATCAAAGCTTCGACTCAGTTCTTTTTGATCTCCAAGTTCGGCAACGCCTCTTTTTTGAATTCCGGTTTGAAGATTGAGTCCTCAGCTTTGCTGCCTTCAGCATCCGGTCTGAATGGTGGGGTCGAAACGTCTTTGGGTCTATGGATAGTTGTGTCTTGCGGCACCCCTTGAGTCTCTGTTCTTGGAATTGCTTTTGACTTATTCAAATCGCTCATTCTGGCGAAACTGACTGTTTCATTGGCTCTGGAAACGGAGCGAATGCCCTCTTTGTCGACTGTAACTTTAGCTCCATCTCCGAATGTAATTGTTGTTTCTCCGTTTTTGTTGCTTTCAATCGCCTTTACGTCACCTTTCACTTTAAATGTGCCGTCGGGATTTACTGTAACCCGGTCTCCATTTGGAGTATAGAGAGATTCTCTACCGTCCTCTCGAACAAGATTGTCTCCAGTCGAAAGCTTGCTGACGCCGTCCTTTTTCTCAAATCTACTCAGTAATTCGCTGGCTTTCACCGGGCGCTCAGAAACTGTATCGCCTGGATTTTTGATCAGATCACCATGCTTGTCTTCATATGGTTTGGGAAATGGTACCTTGATGCCATTCTTGTCTATTTGACCGGAACTTTGGCTCTTATCAATATTAGCTTCTGTTCCTGCGGATTCAACCGCTGACGGCTTGCCCACAGAATTGGAAAAGCTCTTTTCTCGCTCTTGAAAAATTTCGTTCTGAAAACTTTCAACAGCATTTTGCCCGACAGAATCGTCGTTGGATTTAGCATCAGATCTTTCAATATCCTCAACATGATTAGCATTGCTCGCCATGACCGTTACCTCCGATTAATTGGAAGCGGCAGCAGGTCGAAATCCTGAGTCGAAGGACTTCATTCAGCAGCTATTTCCTTAGTAATCAGCCCCGGAATCAACCACGATCTTCACGGCTTATGACTTTATGATGAGGGAAAGCCCATTGAATTTGCATGTGGATGAATACCGGAAGAATCTGTGCTCAGAGGCAAGCAATTTCTGCACAATCATGCAGGCGGCAATTTCTACTTATAATAAACCGGTCGGGAAAGGAGCTATCGGTGCTTTTCGGCGCTAAGCGATAATCGCTGGATACCGGGCAAGGTCAAAAGACCGCCGTAGATTGCATCGGCCAGCACTCTATTGCCATGCTCGGAAAAATGGCAAACAAAATATAGAGCTTCCTTGCTTTCTTGTTTTGCCTTATCAAAAGCATTTCCCAGATCAAGATAATCTATATGACGCAAACTGCAAGTCCGCCGAATAAGGCTGCGCTCGAGTTCGGCTGCACTATCATGGGCTGGCATATAAGCCACGCAGAATTCACTGTGGTGAGCCAGCGATTCCTTGTCCATCTCGGCTATCAAAGCATCAACAATCGGATAATAACAACGAATGCAGTTATCACCATTGCTGACTTGCGTGAAAGGCGCTTCTGAAGCGGCAGGAGCCGCTTCTTTAGCAAGAGGAAGCTTCTCCGATGGCGCATCGGATTGCGTTGGTGCAAAGGCGGTTTGCTTTGCAGTAACATCGGCCCCCCACTTAGACGCACCGGCTTTCATACTGTTAAAGAAGCCGCCGGCTTGCTCAAGTGACTTACCAATTGCGCCCCAGATCCGGCTGTGTTCACGCAACCAGGCAAAATTGTGAATTCGTTTTCCGGATTTAGACTTCGCCCATTGCTCATAAACAGTGTGGTCTTCTACAAGTCGGCCACCTTCACCCACGAAAAAATAAGGGCGCGCAGCCTTTGGAAATGGCTCGGACGGCTGTGGAATTACATCATAAGTTCCGTGGTGACGAACGAAAAGCAGAACCAGATCAGGCTGAAATTCAAACACTTTGGTTTTCAAGCGCAAATACATCTGCCCGAGGTTATAAGCGCCGACCGCAAAATTTAGAACCTCGATTTTCTTCTTGCCTTTCAAATTTTGATTGAGTTTTCCTTCAAGCAAAGCGCACATGGTCTTCTTTTGGTCCACCTGCAGAGCCTCGATAATCGAGTCTCCCAATACAGCAATACGGTAAGTGTCAGCAGACTTTGCGATGCTTCGTTCGCGATCAGCCATGCCCTGGCTGTTGAAATGTGTTCGAGAAAAACCTTCGCGACGAAAAACTATGCTCCGGTCCGGCATAATTTCAAAGCCGCAAACTCGATCTGGCTTCAAATATTCTTGGTCGCCTATACCGGCAAATGTAAATGAGATCTCCAATACAGCAATGCAGAGTAAGCCCAGCAAAACAGTTTCCAGCAATACACGCCGGAAGGCCAGTTCAGGTTTTCCCGGCAAAGATACCTTTTTGTTTTGATTCTCATTGATAATTTGAGCTGCAGGCATCATTCAAAAAGTCCGACTAGAACTGGAAATAAATGAAAGGAGAGGGCTGCGACGGGCAAAAACCCAGTGCGGCGAGAAAAACACTTGCATACACGACAACCCGAGCAGGCAAAACAAAAGAAAGCTTCCTTTGCAAAGCATCAAGAACAGGCAATGATTTGAATCGAGGCAGGCTGTAAATGCTTGCATAAGCAGAGTACAAAACAAGTGCCACAGTCACTGGTGATTGATACAGCATTTCCAGAACCGGTCCGGATTCCTTTATGCTGACCATTGCCCGCAATATCTGGCAAGCCTGTTCGGAATTATCGGCTCTGAAAAACACCCAGCCCACAAGCACAGCCAGAAAGGTCAGAACACTAGAGAAAATTTTTCCGAGCACGGAAGCGTGGAATTTTTGAAGAACTGCGGACTTTCCGGCGACTTCATCATAGCTATGATTCACAACCAGACCGGCACCATGAAATGCACCCCAGATTACAAAATGCCAGGCAGCGCCGTGCCAGAGCCCGCCAAGCAGCATCGTTATAAGCAGATTGCGGTGCTTTTGAAAACGGCTGCAGCGTCCGCCGCCCAAAGGAATATAGAGATAGTCACGCAGCCACGAAGATAGGGAAATATGCCAGCGCTTCCAGAAATCAGATAGGCTGCTTGCCAGATAAGGAAAGTCGAAATTATCCGGCAACGAGAATCCGAGCATTTTCGCAGAACCGCGTCCCATATCTGTGTAGCCGGAAAAATCGAAATAAATTTGAAGTGCAAAGGCAATTGAAGCTATCCAGGCATCAACAGTTCCCAGATTGGCCGCTCCGGCGAATCCTGCGTTTGCAATGGGCGCAAGATTGTCGGAAAGAGCAATTTTCTTGAAGAGTCCTTGAAGCAAAAGAACAAGTCCTTCGTTGAAAACCTTCGCCTCAAATACATCGCAATGTCCTAATTGTTTGACGAAGTCCTGATAGCGTTTTATTGGACCTGCAATTTGAGAAGGAAAGAAAGCGGCAAACAAGCCGAAATCGACAGGATTCTTAATTGGTTGATCGCCTTTATAAACATCCGTCAGGTAATGGATAAATTCAAAAACAAAAAAAGAAATTCCAAGCGGCAGAATAATATCCAGCAAGCCTAGCGGAAGCGTGGCTCCATGACCAAAGAAAGGAGAGAATTTTTGCGCAAGCTCGTTAAAGCTGGAAATTAGGAAATTGGTGTATTTGAAATAACACAACATTCCAAGGTTGAAAACAATGCCGAAAATGAAAATAACTTTGGCTAGACTTCGTTTGTAGTTGATCATAAGCCCGATGAAATAATTTACGAGCGACAACGCAACAATCAAAATTCCATAAACCGGCAACCAGCTCATGTAAAAGATGTAGCTTGCGACCAGCAAAAGCGGACGACGAAATGATGACGGCAAAAGCCAGTAAAGAGCCAGCACCACCGGAAAAAATATCAGGTACGGAACGCTGTTGAATAACATGCTTATGGACCCGAAAATGCTCAGCAGAACTGAAGCTTGAAAACGCCTGACAATTCTATCAGGCTGGCGTTTCAGCTACATTTATCCAGGCTCACATCGCGACGAATTAGGAGTTGAGAGATTTTATCGGCGTAAAAGACGGACGCTGCATGGCAACGCCCCTACCGGAGCTGCATTTCATCGATAGTCGTAGCGACGGTTATTTCAGCCGCAGTTTGGAATGCTAACGGCATCGCCATTCGGCGCCGGTCTTGACTGCAGAGACCTATGCTTACTTGGAGACTCTTGTAACTGGAGCAGTTTTTTCGCGGGTGAATTCGGTAACGTATTGAGGTCTACCGAGCATACCCATTTGGCCGGCTTGTGTTTTGATAACAAGCACCAGGGCTTTCACCAGGTATTCGTTAAGGTCCATGCCATTTTCTTCAGCAATCTGCTCAGCCAATTCCAACATTCTTGGTGAAAGACTTAGATGGACGTTGTCCGGGCGTTCTTCACGCTCTCTTCCATAGCCACGAGATTCCGCTCTAGGTCTTTGGGGACGACTGCTGCTGACAACATCGGCACGCCCGTAGGTTGAGCGAGCCGGACCGGTCGGACTTCTTCTTGGTGGTGCTGAATAACTGCTTTCAGCTACTTCAGATACAGACTCTGAGCTAAAGTCCGACTCAGTTGAGGATTGCAAATCCGGTCTGTCATTTTCTTCGAATGACTCGGGTTCGGATGACTCAGCGACTTCAAAGTCGCCGTCATCATTCGCCTCTGGTGATTCCGCAAACTCAGCTTGTTTTGGAGCGTCGGCATATTCCGAATACTCCTGGCTCTCGCTGACTTCGTCCTTATCTTGCTCATGATCGTTTTCGTGACGGACAGTTTCAATCAACGACACGGATACGGCTTCACCGGAAACATGTTCAAAATTCTGAGAATCTACGCCGATTTCAATGTCCTGGCTTTGATCGCTCTCAACGTTTTCATACTTGAGGCTTGCGATTTCTGTGATTTCGGCTCCATTTTCAGTTTCACCATAGTTTCGGTTCTCGAAACTTTCGGAAGATTTCTTCTCGCCATAGCTGCGACCTTCGCCGCCGCCATAAGATTTCTTCTCGCCATAGCTGCGACCTTCACCGCCGCCATAAGATTTCTTCTCGCCATAACTGCGACCTTCGCCGCCGCCATAAGATCTCTTCTCGCCATAGCTGCGACCTTCGCCGCCGCCATAAGATCTCTTCTCGCCATAGCTGCGACCTTCGCCGCCGCCATAAGATCTCTTCTC
>JAIEPM010000274.1 GCA_019748395.1 Candidatus Obscuribacterales bacterium | reverse complement strand
GATAATCCCGCCTTCTTCCTTACTCAGTTGCGTGTAAAGTTCACGCCAGAACTCGGCAGCCTTCGCGTCGAAATGGATTCTTCTATCAGCCTGGGCGGCATGAATCGCCTCCGCGATGGCGGCAGCAATCGGCGGGATTGCCTCATCTGCCAAGCCTTCTGGAAAGCACAGGCTCTTAGACCGGCGCACGGCAAACCACAAGAAGCGATTCACAAGACCATTACTGATCTCAACCTTCTCAAGCAACTTGCCCAGCTCAGTGCGAGTGCAGTGACCGAGAACGCTAATGTGAGCGCCTTTCGCATGTACCGGATTATTTCTAGTCAGGATGCTGAGATCGTTACGGTCCCAGGCATTTCTTAAAGCAACGCTGAGCGTGTTTCCATCGCGCTGCATCGACTTGAGCGGTCCAGCAAACTCAGTTTCAATCACGAGCAAGCGCTTGTCTGCAACTTCGTTTTCAGTGTCGGATCTGACGGCAGCGATCAGCCCCTCTCCGGAGCTCAAACCAGAAACAACATTCAACGGATTTGCTAAGCGCTGCTCGGCGGCTTCAAAGATTCTGCGTACAGGTCCAAGAGAAGTGCCTTTTCTCGACTTTGACGAATTGCCCAGGACCAGGGCAAACAAGCGGGGATAATGATGATCATCAGCAACTTTGACATAAGCATGATTGCCGAAGGAAGCACCAGCTCTCACGAGGAAAGCGGCAAGTATGGCAGCCGGGTCTGCTTCGCTGCTCTCGCTTGCGACTCTGATGAACTCGCCAGCGACTCCGTGAAATGCTTCCGGTGCTAATGTGGGCCACTCGCGTACTTGAAAATCTTCGTCATCCTCTTGAGAAGGCTCTGAAACGCTCGAGTCTTTTTTCTGATCCACCGCCGGCGGATCATGTGGTTTGCAAAAACCAGCAAGCGCTAACTGCTTCGCAGCCTGGGCGAAGTCTCCGCCACAATTCAAAAACGTATATGCTTGATACTTTGTAAGAGCCTTCTCGAAAGGAAGCGGTGTGCTGGTTGAGAATACCCAGAGCTTTTCACCGTCTGCAATCAAACAAGCAGAGTCGCGCTTGCTTCCCGGGCGCATCCAGCGTCCACGACCTGAGCCAATTTTCCAGCCAGCCGGTTCAAGAACGTCGGACCATTCAGCACGGGCGTTAAAAATATCACCCGGTCTTTCGCCTTTCGTAGCTTCTCCTAGCGTCGGCTCGTGAATCTCGGTGAAGTACAGATTAAGGGAGCGAGCACAGTCATGGAGAAATTCGCGGTCCTCCATACTGATTTCTTGAAGCTGCCCAAGTTCACCGATGCTCAGCTCATAAGTCAAGCCGCTCGGATGAGTCGCAGCCGGAGAACCAGGCGCGATTACATAACCGCCTTCGGCTCTTGTTTCAATCAGCTTGTAGTATTTACGCTTTGGATTCTCGGCAAGCTCGGCATCTGTAGCAGGACGCCGGGCAAGGTCTTGATTCCTGCCAGGCTCAGGGCATCTGTAATAGCAGTGAAAGCCCCGGGGCGTTCGTACTATAACGAGCTTATTGAACAATTCTTGACCGGCAGGCGTATTGCAAACTAGCTTTTGCCAGTCAGCAGCAATCTGCTTAACTTCAATGTCGATGATTTCAAGCCCGCCACTAATGGCACCGGCGACGATACCAATGCCGTGATCATTGTCACCGAACCAATTTATAAGAGTCTGGCTGTCTGCCTTGCGAAGCTGAAATTCCTTCCAGCTTTCCAGGTCGGGAGCCTTTGATCCGTCCGTCCGAATCGGGATGACAGACAAGCCGGAATGATAGTAATTCAGAGCTGTTTCTAATACGTTCATTAAATCTCTCGGATCACCATGAGAACACCAGGAAATTCGGTCAGTGAGCAATACCGTTTCTCTTCTGAGCGCTTGCAAACCAAGCTGTCGTCTTTCCAAACTATGTTTGTCAACGCATCTTCTGTTGACCTGATTATTTTGGTTAAGTCAGGCTTGTTTGTGTGCCACTCCGGCGCATTAGGTTTAAGCAAACCACCCTTAGTGAAATGTTTTTTCGGGCGAGGGAAACGGAAATCAAAGTGCATTTCGATGGGACCAGAGAGCAGCGGTCCAGCGTATTGTTTAACCGCGGCTTTTCTAACCTCATCCATCCACTCAGCAGTCTTAGGATTTGCAGGACGTACAAAAAGCCTGCCAGCTTTGGTCATGCCAGGTGTTTTACTTCCACCTGGGCGAGCGATCCCTAAAACTTCTAAGAAGATCATCATGGCGCTTAGCTGTTGAAGGCAGAAAAGGCGTCGTCTTCTTGTTCCTGTTCCTGCTCAGACTGCTGCTGATTGTTTGATCGGCGCGGCAAGGAAATCTGAACAGCGTTTATTGTTGGAGTCATTCGCTCTCTGCCTTCACGGTCCTGCCACTTTTCCATTGCGAGCCTGCCGGATACTCCAACCTGATCACCTTTCTCAAGATACTTGTGCGCGAGATCGCCAAGTGGTCCCCAAGCTTCAACCCGGTAGAAATCAGCTTCGCCTTTTTCACCCTGTTTTTTAGGTGGATTGTTCACCGCCACAGTAAAGACAGTCTTGGTCCTGCCGCTCGCATAAGTCATTTGCTCAGTGGCTCGGACCAAATTGCCGACCAGCGACACAGTAATCATTGACATTGAAATGCTCCTTAGTTGATGAATAGCCAAAGAATTTGAGCAACGTGCCCGCCAGATTGCAAAATCGGATTTGCAATCTAACACCCACGCCGGACGGCATAAACCGTCTTTTTACAGCCGTGCTTCAAGCGCTTTTTAAGCGGTACTTGATCTGCAGGCACAGCGGTTTGTGTCTTGCCGAAATCAGTGACCTGATACCAGACTTTGCCATCATTGACATAATCGGCAGCAAACGCCGGATTACAGCAAGCAATTATCAAAGCGACGAGCACTGGAACGGGCCATTTTTGAAGCTCTTCCATAGCGAGCCTCATAGTGCTTTCCCAAATCGCTCTTTCCTTCGCCGTTGCGGCAGGTCCAAACGGAAAAGCCTTGCGTAATTCGGGGCGGATCTTCTGAGCGGCAATGCCTCGGTGAAGATTGATGACCTGATTCAGAGCAAGCTTTGCTTCTGCCTCGATGTCTTTATCCGTCCTGTTGTTCGACATTTTCAGCCTCTCCTTTCTTCGCTTTAGCAACGGGTGAAACAAGCTTCACCGAAGCAAGAGGATCTTTTTCCTTCTTGCCGGTGCCAGGAATATCCTTCAACGAACCATTGTTGAGAGCGGCAATTAGCTTCGGATAGTTGTAACTAAGGACAACCTCAGCACCAATAGATTTGAAGTTTTCAATTCCCTTCTCTTCTATGTGCTTTTTAACCAAAGCCGCATCATGGACATAAGCGCCACCACTTGATTCAAAATTGATCACACCACAAGGAAGAACAAGGCTCTTCTTGCTGTATTCATCCTTTCTTGCTCCGCTCTTGAAACGAGGCAATCTATACGGTGCAAGCTGCTTTGCCATCGGCAGAAAGAAAGAGTTGAACCAGAACGCGGCGGCATCCTGAAGCGGCTTGCAGCGCTTTTCGTGAGCTGCTGTCCATCGCTCAACTTTATCGAGATTGTTGAAATACTTTTCTCCAATCTGATCGAGCTTAGCCTCAAAATCATCAAGCTCCGTTGCGGTCGGTCTATTGCTCAGCGTAGGCAATTCAGTCCAACCTAGCTTGCGAAGAATCATGCTCGGTTCAAGAATCTCACCAGTCACCGGATCAATTAGTCCGGCTTCTGTTTTGACCGGCTTCTCAGCCTCCTGGGCGACATCAGGCTTTTGAGCAGGCTCTTCTTGCTTCTCGGTCTTCAAAGATTCTTCAAGCGCCTGAACCTGCATCGAAGCCTCTTTGATCTGAAGACCAAGACCGTCCATGTAATACTTGATCGCATCGATCCGACGCCCTTCACTGAGCATCTTCTTCGTGCCTTTTACAATTGCCTCAAGATTGACTTTGGCAGCCTCAGCCGCTTTAGCTGCAATCTGCTCCATTTCTTCAGTCAACGTGCTGGGCTGTTCCTCTTCCGGCACATTGAAAGCGGCAAAGGCGTCAAATGCATCAAGCGGGACAACAGTCGTCGAGCCGGGAGCGTTCTCGATGGCGTCATAAGCTTCCTCAAGCTGAGCCGGTAAATCTCTAGGACCTGCCAACTTTGCTAGATGCGTTTCCAGCTCGCTGAGCACTTCAAAGCTCATCTTGTCTCTGCCGTTTGCAATCGGCATGTGAACAGCCCAGAACTGCTCGTTATTCCAGAGCAAATTACGCTGAGCGTACAGGACCAATTCCTCAAAAAATTCTTCAGCGTTCGTTGCCTTGAGCACCATGAATGAAGTCAGAGAGGCTTCGCCGTTCGTGTAGTTTACGAAAGCTGCTGCTTCCTCGACACCGCCGATGATACCGGTGCGGCCAGATTCTTGATTAATCACCCAGTCGCCAATTTGAAAGAAATCAGGCTTGGGCTCAGCGTTCTCAGGCGGGAAGTTTTTGAAACTTGCTGTACTCACTATTTGCCTCCTTTGGGAAAGCAAAACTCAGGAGCAAGCGGCTTGCCTTCTACGCTATGCGTGACCTTGCCACCAGAGTTTTCAGGTCTGCCTACCAGCTTCACAGCGGTTTCCCACTGAGCCCAAGTAATTTGAGTAATCGTCTCAGGAGTCAGATTGAAGGCTGAATAAAGAAACTCGGACAAGTTTGTCTTGTTCCAGCCGTTTGCCATGCCCGCTTTCATAAGCTGCCCCATCTGCTCGGCTCCAACTTTGTTAGCAGAAACATTCTGAGTCGCTGCCGCAGTGTCGGCAGACTTTGACCCATTCGCGCCAGCCGTAGAGCCGCCATTGCTGGAAGCAGTTGAGACATTCTCTTGTTTTGCCGAGGTATCCGCCTTGCCTGACTCTTGCATGGCTGCAGACTTTCCCTCAGCCTTTCCGGCATCCTTGCCGTTTGCACTCTGCTTTTGATTGGTCGCAGTCGAGGCAGATGATGAGGCATTTCCCTTTTGAGCAGAGGATGATGTAGCCTTTTGGTTCTCCGGCTTTCCCTTTGCCGCTTCTCCGTCGTCGTCCACTTGAACGAGCCCGGTGATGGCACAAAGACCGTAACGCCTGGCGTATGTCAGAGCCGATCCTTGAGCTTGCGGATCATTCTGCTTTGTGCAAACGATTGCAAGCTCACCCTTGATCCACTGACCGGATCTATGTAGCAAGGTGGTCACGAGTACGGGACCGGCTTCACTTATACGACCGGTTTGAACCACCGAAAGCCCGTGATTATGCAGCGGTTCCTTAAGTGCATCGAGGCATGATTCAAGGTCGGCATACCGGCTCTTAAAGAATGGATTATTTGAATCTTTCTTTGCACCTTCAAGCTCGTATTGAAACGAGCAGAGAGCACCGGCAAGCTCTGAAATATCATCAGACTGCATCGGCTGCATGAACGCTTGAAATATTTTTGATAGAGCTTCCCGAAGCTCTTTAACTGTCGTTTCTGGCATTATCCCTCTAACTTTTCATAATGCTGCTCGCGGCAAACGAGCTTTACCTTTAACAGATTGCTGTCACCGTATTTAGTGCGCGTCTCGAAACGCAGGGCGTCCCACTCTTGAGACTGCAATTGCGCATCGTCGACGCTCTCAAACCACTGCCTACGCTTGTGTAAGCAGATCTCGTTTTCAAAGCGCCAGTTTTCTAACCAGGCTTTATCTTTAGCTGCGTCCATGCTTCTTTTCCTCAAGCCTGGCTGCAACGAGCCAGGAGCACAGAAAGAAAACCATGAACAAAATCTCGTGCTCACACATCGAAAGACCTCCTAACCGGAAGAGGCGAGAAGGTAGACCCCCCTGAGACTCCCGAAATCTCGATAGAAGGCGAAACAAGGAGCAATCGCCTTCTATTAGGTGTTCCTTCTCGCCTGTTCCGGCAAGAACTTGGCAAAGCAAAAGCAGCGGCAAGACAGTCCGTCACTGCACATCTCTAAATTTCTAGGCACCAAAAGTGGTGCTCAAACTCACGACGATTAATCTACCGTTTTGAGCAAATTGAGGCAACACTTGATTATTAAAAATGAAAGGATTTAATGTTGGACTGCGTGAGCCTCAAGTAGCGAAAGGCGCTGCTCTAGCTGGCTTTTGGATATCTCCAACGCATCTATTTTTGACTCTAAAGCTCGCTGTTTTGATAGCAATGTGGAGATACTGTCAGTGGTGGCTAGGCTCACTGACAGATTTTGCTTTCCCAGCTCGTCGACTCTGCGACCGATAAGGTTGACGTATTGATTGAGCTTATTTATATCTATTGATTGCACATGCGGAGAACATAAAGCCGGTAGTGCCACCAGCGATAGAACCAGCAAGCATAAAGCGCATCTCAGGCTAAACAAGTCCGGCATTTCTAACAAGCTCTGATAAATCGCAATCAAGAAATTCGGCAATTTTAACAGCAGTTTCGAGCCTCATGGCTCTAGCACCATTCAAATTTTGCCTCAGGGTGTTAATTGGCGTCCCAGTCCCTAAGGCGAGCTGCGTCAAGGTCGGCTTGAGATTAAGATCTTCCATCCTGTCGATTATAAAAGTCGGCAAATTAGGGTCACGCCCCGGAATTGATTTTCTGGCCGCTTCAACCATTGCTATCATTCCTCCCCTCAAGACATATTTGCTAGATAAATTCTTGATATTTCTTTTGCCTAACTTGCTGCTGCCTGCGTCCGGAAACGCTTACCAGGCTTATGTTTTTGGTCGGGACGACAGGATTTGAACCTGCGACCTATTGCTCCCAAAGCAACCGCGCTACCAAGCTGCGCTACGTCCCGAAACCGCCACGAGCTTCAACTCATGAACAGGTTTCTAATATTATCACGTAAATCTGCTTTGAGACTAGGGCACAAACTCAGGGGGCGTCTCAACCTTAACATCAAGAGCATCTTTATGCACATATCCGGTTGTGCCGTCCGCCCGGCGAATCAAGTAACGGTTGTTCTTCAATGCACTGAGGACCCTCACCTTTTCGCCGACTCTGACTGAGGAAATGGCACGCCGGCGTTCATCTCGAACCGTCATTGCTCTAACAACAGGAGTGTCGCCATCGGAAACTGCCGTTTTAGAAGGAGCTTTTTCATCTGCCTGAGCTTTCTTCCTGCTCCCCGAAGAAGACTCGGTCGAAGCAGTCAAAGCGCTGTTTTGCGCGGAATTTCCGGTGTCTACAAGCGGGGCGAATACATAGCCGACTTTAGAGGCATAACGGACTTTATACCAGCCGTTACTTTCTCCCAGAATTGTAATTTTAGTACCTTTTGGAATTTCATCCAGAGTTTGCTTGTTCAATCCCGGACCGGAACGCAAGCGAACCGAGGCAGTGCCAAGATTATCTGCGATGCGCGCTGATTTGCTTTGGTCGGCGGCGGCGCTTTTCTCATTGTCGGACTTTTCTTTTTCAGCTCTCTCACGCTCAAGTTTTTCCCGTTCCTGGCGGGCTTTCTTTTCCTTTTCTGCTGAATTTTTGATTTGCTCGGCGTTTTTCAAAGCAGGAGGCAGCACCGCCACTGGTGGCTTGCTTGTTGCGGCAATAGGCTTGTTCGGCTCATCATCCAGCCAGATCGAAGACTTGCTGACTTCAGAACCGCTATTAGCTGTCGCGGGCAGATGCGAACCGGCTTTCTCCGGACTCAAGCCCGAAAGCGGATCTGCTTTTGCATTGTTTTGAGAAAGAGCCGGATTGGGAGCAGTTTTCAGCGGGTTTTCATTTTGAACCGTTTCTGGAACTGCTGAGGGCGCTGCGTTGCTATCGTCACCGACTTTCGGTAAAGCCTCGACGGCATTTACAGTGAATGCGGCCAGCGCCCAATTATCAGCGACTTTCTTAAATTCAAGCTCAAAGTTTTTGGAAGCGCAGCTCAAAGTGTAAACAATGGCTT
>JAIEPM010000467.1 GCA_019748395.1 Candidatus Obscuribacterales bacterium | reverse complement strand
CCGTGTCTTTTTGAACGACGGAAACGATCGCGGATAGCTGATGTGTTGACGCGCAACACCGAGAATTTGCCTTTCGGGTAGAGCTCTTTGAGAATCTGCTTCAAAGCTTCGGCAATCTCAATTTTGTTTGAGTCGCGAGCGACTTCAAACGTATATTGAGAGTTTTCCGCTGCCAATTGGACAGTCTTCTCATTGATGATCGGACGAACAATTACCTGTGATTGACGGCTATTCATTGTCTTTTTCCCTTGCTCCTGACCTTAGGCGTCTTCCGATTTCTTTTTAGTAGTTTTCTTCGGAGCCTTCGGTGCATCTTCGGCTGCTTCAGGAGCGGCCTTCTTGGTGCTGGCTTTCTTTTCTGCTGCCGGAGCGGCTTTCGCTTTAGCTTCGTCAACAGCTTTTTCTGCTGCTTTCGCAGTTTTCTTGGCCTTGGCAGCACCAGTTTCGGTGCCGGCCGCTTCGGCCTTTGCGGCTTCCTCCTTCTTGCTGCAGGGGCTTGCGCCGCCGCAGGACTTGAAGCGTGTTTCCAGCTCAGCCAGAACTTGCTCAGTGGTGAGCAATGCCTGACAGTAAGCCAGATCCTTAATATTCAAGTTGCTGTGATCAACAACGATCACGTTCGGCAGGTTGCGAGCAGCGCGTGCGACTTGAGCAGCACCGGCAACCATATAATCTAGAACCAGAAGAACTTTCTTGTCGGCAATCCCAAGACCTGCGAGGGTCTCAACCATTGCTTTGGTTTTCGGTTGTTCGGTCACTTCTTCACCGGCTTTAGGAGCGGCTTTGAAAAGACCATCAAAATTCTGGACAAGCACGATGTCATTGCCGCGAGCGGCAAGAGCCGACTTGAGAGCCAGCTGCCTGGCTTTTCTCGGCATCGTGATTGAGTAATCGCGCGGCTTGGGTCCAAAAATTACGCCGCCGCCATTCCACAACGGTGAACGGGTGGAGCCTGCGCGAGCGCGTCCGGTACCTTTTTGTCTCCAGGGCTTGCGACCACCGCCGCGTACTTCGGATCTGGTTTTTGTATTTGCAGAACCGGAGCGAGCGTTAGCCAACTGACGCACCAGAGCGCTGTGCACGAGGTGCATATTGGGCTCAATGCCGAATACTTCGGCTGCAAGTTCTTTCTTGCCGAGCTCTTTACCCTTCAAATCTTTTATTAGAACGGAAGTCATTGTTTCTTTTCCCTATTGAGCGCTCTTAGCCATTCCATTTGGTTACGGACGGTGTGATAACGAGCAAGCCGCCATCCCATCCGGGAACTGCTCCTCTAATGAGCAAAAGTTTTTTGTCGGAATCGACTTTCACAACCTTCAAATGACGGACTGTGGAAGTGACGTTACCCATGTGTCCGGGCATGTGGATACCTTTGAACACACGTCCGGGAGTGGTGCCGGGTCCGATTGAACCCATGCTTCTGTGGAACTTGGAACCGTGCGACATCGGTCCACGTCCGGCGTTGTAGCGCTTGATCGTGCCCTGGAAGCCTTTACCAATCGACTCACCCTGCACATCAATCAACATGCCTTCTTGCAAGAGGCTGTCCGGAGCAACAGCTTCGCCGACTTTGAAAGTGGAGCTGTCGTTAACGCGAAATTCTTTGAGCGGCTTGAGCGCGGGCAGCTCGTGCTTTTTGAGCTTGCCGAGTTCAGGCTTGTTGAGCTTCTTCTCTTTAACGACGAAGCCACCGATTTGAACAGCCGAATAGCCGTTCTTTTCTTTGTTCATCGTTTGGGTGACGATATTGTCGCCCAGTTGCACTACGGTCACAGGAACTGCAGAACCTTCCTTATCGAAGATTTGCGTCATTCCTACTTTTCTTCCCAGCAATCCCATTGAGTTTTTCATTGGTCTGAACCTTTTTGATTCGATTGGGCTTGGCCCTTGTTCTTCTTCTTGCTTCGGGACGATGCCCGTTTAGTTCACTCTTCTCAACAAATAGCAGGAGCGATACATGGCATCACCCCTGCTTCAACGTTTTTAGAGTTTTACTTCGATATCGACACCGGCCGGCAGATCAAGTCTCATGAGAGCGTCTGTGGTGGTAGGGGTCGGATCGTTTATGTCGATGAGACGTTTGTGCACACGAATTTCAAAGTGCTCGCGCGATTTTTTGTCGACGTGAGGTGAGCGCAATACGCAGTAAACGCGCTTGCGTGTGGGCAGTGGAACTGGCCCCAACACGGTAGCACCAGTGCGCTTTGCGGTGTCGACAATCTGTTCGGCCGACTTATCGAGAAGCCTGTGATCGTAAGACTTCAAACGGATGCGAATGCGCTGAACTTTGGGGCCGCCTGCGGCACCTTCGGTCTTGTGTGTTTTGGCACGTGCCATTATCGCGTTTACTCCTTCGTCGACTCGTCTTGAGTCCTGATTTACACCGCTTGTTTGTCCGGCTGGGCAGAAAGAATTCTGCTGCCAGGCTGACTACAAGTCCCGCCTTGCTTGCCCGAGTGAGCCGTCATGACCACTGCGGAATTCGAGCTACTTCATTAAGCCGCTCTTATTTCCGAATGCGCCATGGGATGACGGATTTGGAACAAACAGGAGTCACATTCTAGCCGCTCAGATATATAGAACTCCCAAAATTTATTTCAGCTAAATGTTTTGCTGATTTATCTTATCTAATCTTGCAAATGTCAACAAGCAAATTCCGCTGCCGGTGAGCCTTTCAAGCCCCGAACCCTTTGCAACAAGCGCAAAGCCTTTGTTATATAAGCTTCTTAATAGTCGTAACGCAAAGCTGATCGCTTCTCCCGCATTCTTAGCGCCATCCCATAAATCAAGACACGCAAGGTCTGCACTCACAGTGGCGGCTTAGCTCGGCTTCCGTGGATTTTTTCTTCCTATATATAGGAAGGGAAATTCGTAGGGGCTACTTTTGTTTTGATTCGGCAATGCGTCTGACGAAATCTTCCATATCAAAGGAAGTTCTTTTATTGGATGAGGACGCAATCAGCTCGGCAATTTTTTTGAACGCCAAGTCAAAGCCGATGGGAAAGGCAGCAAGTAAGGCGGCACAGATTCGGTAGGCGAGCATGTTTTCCGGCAATACATTAGTCGGCGTTATAAAGAACGCCATCCCCAGAAAAAAGAGTGAAAGCCCAAAGCACCAGATATCAATATAGATAGAAATCAAAGGAGCAAGTGTCATTCGATAGCGCAGAACAGGACCCTGAGTAGTTTCAATAACTTCGCCTTTCAATTGATATGGAGCCAGCGGCTGCGAAAGCGAAAATCTTCTCTCGTTCACTACGCACTGATAGCGAGTCGGGTAAAGCGTTGTTTTCTGCGCCTGAATATCTTCCCGGCACTTGGCTTTCAACTGCGACAAAAAATCGGCGGCACTGACTTTCAAGACGATTTCAGCAGAACTGCTTTTTTTGCTGGGCAATTGCATAGTTAGAATCAGACCTTGGCCAAAGCGGGCTCGCGATGTTTCAGAGGAGCCTCAAGAAGCGGTGCTTCAGCGGTCTCTTCTTTGGACGCCTGAGCATCAGCTTCCAGCTTTTCGTATTCATTGCTAAGTACACTTGCGCAATAGAACCAGGCAGCAGCAACCAGAGCTCCAGCAGCCAGCACGCCTGCAGAGCCGAATCCCAGAACCGTGTTCACCAGATAGATAATCACTCCGGCAAGACCGCGAGCAAATCGATAAAAGAACATTTCAATAACCGGCTTCACCGAATACAAAACTTCTCTGGGAGTCACCGTATACATCAGTTCTTTTGCGGCCTTGAACCAGGCATGACGGCATCCTTCGTCAGCGTGAAAAACAGCAATTAAAATAGCCGGATTGGGAATCAGTGCGTAGCTTATTAGCCCTGCAAAAATAATCATTGCATTTGAACTGAGCGCAAATCTGTTTCCAAATTTGCGAAGGATTGCCGAAACCAGAAACATTTCCACAAAGAACTCAACGATAGCGCGCCAGCGTTCAAGATTCGCATCAAGGGCGGCAATCGCGTCTCCACCCGTAGCCATATGCTTGAGCACGTCGTTGTATAAGAACTGCACCAGATCTGGAGTTACTCTTTCAAAAGTAACAATGCAGGTAAGGCATAGCAAAAGCTTATTACTGAAGATCGTCTTGATCACACCGCCGAAGTTGTTCAAATCAGCGGTTTTGATTTTGCTTGCGGCACTGCGTTCGAAGGAAAGCTTGGAAGTGATTTTTTCAAGCCAGAGAAAAATTCCAAGTGTGCAAACAACTAATCCGGAAGCCACGAGCAGCAGATTCGTAGAACCGATTACATTTACCAGTCCTGCGGTTATCGAGCTGCCGAGCACCGCTCCCAGACCACCGCCTGCAGCCAGAATTCCAAAAAGTCTCTTAGCACGATCAGAATTGAAAACATCGTTGGCATACATCCAGAAAAGGGTGACGCCCATAATCGAGAAAACATCCAGCCAAACCCAGAATACTCCGGATGCGATCCGAGACTCATTTTGAAAAATTTGCCACCAAGCCAGCAAATTAACGGCAAAGAATCCATAAACACTGCTGATCAGAGTTTTGCGCGGCAGATGACTGAATTTGGAATAGAGCCAAACCACAGCCGCAGTCACAAGCGCCGTACCTATATAAACCAGAGGCATCCAGTCGTTGCCGAGCCCGTCCAGAAAAAGACCACGGCGTATAGGGCGCAGCACGTAATAAACACAGATAAAAAGGAACTGCCACAAGAAAAGAAGTGAAGTTACCAGCCTCTCGTCTTTATGCACGTTCATAAAGACCTTCAGCGACTCAATCAGATTGCCTTCTTTAGCCATGATTTACTGCCCCGATAGCTGCATTGAGCCGACAGCAAAAGCCTAACCAGTGCTCCAGGAGCTAGTCAAGAGATCGTGACTAATGCTGCAGTCAATCTTGTTTATGTCTCTCTAAGAATGACATAGAGATGACGTTTAGTGATCTACATTAACATCTGAAAACGCAGTAGGAGAGCCGAGATGTCCAAACGCAGCAAGAAAGATATACAAAGCATCTCCGATGAGCAAGCAGTCAGCAAGCCAGTTTTGAAAGATACAGATTCGATATCTCAAAGCAGCAATACACTCGAAAGCGGCAGTCCTAAAAGATCTCGCAGGAGCAGCAAAGCCAAAACAGCGCTACTCGAAAAAGAGGCAACGAGTCTCGAAGATCTAGAGCTGGAGAAGCTTTTGCTGCAAGTAGATCATATGCTTACAGAAATGACCCAGTCAAAATGGTTATCATCAGACTGGCCGAGCCTGGAAATCGACTTCGGTCCAGAAAAAATCAAGCAGAAATAAAAGCCATTATATGAATGACGATGCGCTCGTCAAAACTCTGATAAGCCTTTTCAAAGTAGCTGTTTTCCTTGGGATTGGAGCAATGCTCGGTTTTTTCCTGGGACTTGCCTACGCCTCCCATTTATATGGAACACCGCCGGTAGTGACGCAAATGCAAAACTGGCTGGCGGGCGACTCCCTCTACGAAGGTCCCCTGCCTGTAGACATGCAGGGAGGTCTCATGCAAAGCCCAGTGGCTTTAATTCCCAAAATAGGAGCTTGTATAGGCTTCGGCATAGCCGTCTCGGTCTTATCCAGTTCCTATATATTGAGGATTTTTATGCAAGCCACAGGAAAATTTGCTAAACGCCATAAAGAAGCTGATCAAAAGAAAGAGCCCTAAGTCGCAAACAAAAAGGCAACGGAACTGATACTATCAGTTTGATTGAACAGGGATTAAAGCTGTGTCGGGAGCGGAAAAAGCATCAGAACTGGCCAACGAGGAGAGCAAACTGCGCTCCCAGGTTCTTGCCAAAACCCTGAAAGTCGAATCACTCAGATACCTTCGAGTACTCAGACAAGAGCTGCAAGAGGCTCGCACAACGCAAGAAGTCGGCAGAGCTGCTTACAGCCCATTCACCGCCGAGTCCTTCAATCTGGTTCTGAAAGAACTTTGCACAAGCCAGCTGAAGCTCTGCGTTTATGAAAGCGGCATTGCCGATGACGAAATATTGAGCAAAGCCGGAGTCAGCTTCCAGGAATTTGTCATGGAAACGCAGGAAGCACTCTGCCTGATGCTCAATTGCGGCAGCCTCGAAAACAGCGGCGGCGACCCGGATAAATGCGCCGAAGAAACAGGAGATGCAGTGGTGGACTTTTCCGGAGTCAAAAGCGCCGCCAAGCAGCTCTATATAAAGAACTCAGTACAAGATTATTTGAACGGTTCGGCCCCACTGAGAGCCAAACTGCTGGAATACGCCGTCAAGCAAGGCAAAACGATTCTCACAGACTATCTCTTTACGATGCAATTGTTCGGCGAATAATTGCAGCTCGGCAACTAGCTAAAATATTCAGAAGCGATTAGAGGTTGGCAATGACAAGAATTAAGATGACCCTCGGATTAAGTCTTTTGCTGCTTATCGGCAGCGCAGTGCTCAGCACCGACCATTGTCTGGCAGCCTGGCCGAAAAAAGCGCAAAAGTCGGAAGCAAACATAGACAAAAAGGCGGACAAGATGGCAGGACAAATCAAAGTAAATGATCAAGCGCCGGATCTCGCTCTTCCGGATCAATCAGGCAAAACCATAGCGCTTAAAGACTTCCACGGACAAAAAGTCGTGGTCCTTTATTTTTACCCCAAGGACCAGACCTCGGTATGCACTGCCGAAGCCTGCACTTTTAGAGACAGCTACGAGCAGTTCAAAGATCTCGGCGCCGAGGTCATTGGTGTCAGCGGCGATTCAATAGAGTCTCATAAAAAATTCGCCGAAAAAAATCATTTGCCGTTTTCGCTTTTAGCCGACACCAGCAATATGGCAAGAAAAGCTTTTGGTGTACCGAACACAGCCGGTATTCTTCCGGGTCGAGTCACCTATGTTATCGATAAGAACGGCGTCGTACGCTATTTATTCAATTCTATGATGGACGGTCCAAAGCATGTGCAAGAAGCCCTGAAAATTGTCAAGGAACTTGCACAGGCGAAAGATCCTAACTAATTCCTCACAAATCACACGTACAATAGTGGCATTACGGTCTGGAGCTCAGTATGAACTCGCGCAAGCATGCCGCAGTAAGCTCACTTGTATCTATGCTGATGCTGTCCTTCTCTTGCAGCATCACTATGCAGCCGGCGCTTGCAGTCGACCCCCCGACTGCAAGCGGCAGCAGCACAACGAGCAACTCAACGCCGACCGTGTTAGACGCCTCGGCACTGAACGGCTCGGGCGGGCTGAGCAGCACTGCAGGCAGTACCACAGTCATCGACTTTGCCAATCTACAAAATGTCTCTCTTACAGGCAACTTGAGCAACAGCGGCAATATATTTTTTGCCAGCTCCAACCCAAACGTCAACACTGTTAATTTCAGCGCCGCAGGCATTTACAATATGCAAGGCGCTCTCATGGGCTCGCTTCTGCCCTCTTATTTGAGCGGCTTTTATCCAATCCACAACCTCAACCTCAGCTCAAGCACAAACTTAGTAAACAACGGCACTATAAGTTCTTCAGGCAACCTGAATCTTGCCGCAGTTCAGCAAGTAATTAATACCGGCACAATATCCAGCCAGGCAAATCTATCAATTCAAGCCGCATCAATAGTTAACTCGGCGCTGCTCAGCGCCATGCAAAACATCAATTTGCAAGCCGCCAATATCCTCAATTCAGGACAAATCAACGCAGCACTCGGCAATATAAACATCGCCTCGGCCCTCAGCAGCAACATAATCATCAATAATAGCGGCGGCACGATGCAGGCGCTGAACGGGCTTGTGAACGTCCGCGATTCTTTATATTCGGGGATTGCAGACCTGAATATCGACGGCGGCAAAATTATTGCGCAGGCATTGAATCTGAACAACGGCAATGGAAAGATCCAGGCTCATTTAGATTCGATAGAAGGGCTTGTCAACGCCCGCGGAAATTGCGCCA
>JAIEPM010000053.1 GCA_019748395.1 Candidatus Obscuribacterales bacterium | reverse complement strand
CCAGTTCCGGGTGCCTGGCCATAGCCATTGGATCAACACCGGGAAGAGGAATATGCACGCCGATACGGTAGATGGCGATCATGCAGGCAGTGAAAAGAATTCGTTCTTTCAGCCCTGCAGCCGACATGACCATCTGAAACATTTCGCCGGGACCGCCAATGGGGTCCTTTCTATTAGCGGCGGCTTGCGTCATTCAATTTTCCTCGAATTTTACTTTTTGGCTTTAACTGGTCTGCGATTGCGGGTCGGCTCGGCAGGCTCTATTACGTTAACCGAACCACCGGCTTTCTCGATCTTAGTTTTAGCACCTTCCGAAACGTGATGTGCGCTGACTTTCAGCGCCACAGCCAGTTCGCCATTGCCAAGAATACGCAGGCTGTCTGTAGCCTTTCTCAAAAGACCTTTCTCGACAAGGGTTTCAACGTTCACTTCCGAGTTGGCGGCGAAATCATTGAGCACGCCGACGTTGAGAATGACCCATTCACGTCTCTTAACTTGTCCATCAAAATTGTGGATTTTCGGCAGGCGGCGGAACAAGGGGGTTTGACCGCCTTCAAAACCGAAGCGCTTGCCTTCACCCGAACGCTGTCCCTGACCGTTATGTCCACGAGTAGAAGTTTTTCCGTGACCGCTGGCGCGACCGCGACCTACTCTTTTGCTTTTACGCTTGGAACCATCTGCCGGTTTCAAATCTGTCAGATTCATTTTTTTCTCCTTTGCCTTGCGCCCAAATCGGACTCGGCACAACTGGTCTTTTCGACCTCGGTTTCACGAACGAGGCGAGGCATAACCTCGCCTTTGTTTGATCGGGCTTTAGACCCTCACAGACTATAAATCAAAAAGAGCGCCGGCTTAAAAACCAGCGCTTCTTCTTTTATTTTTTGGCAGCGCACTCGCCCTGACCTTCAGCTTCTTTCACACAAAGCAAGTGTCTTACTTTGGTGATCATGCCGCGAATGGTCGGGGAGTCGGCGTGAAATGCGCAAGAACCATACTTGCCCAGTCCGAGTGCACGCACCACACGGCGCTGCTTTTCGGTGGTGCCCACCATTCCTGCTTTCAATGTCACTTTCAACATGGAACTATACCTTCACTCAGAATCTAAATGGAACTCTGTTTTCAGCGGTCAAAATCTCAAATCTGTTTCAACTTTGACCTTTTGTAGGGGCGAGGCCGTGCCTCGCCCTATCTCCAATCTAACCCAGCATTTGCCGAATATTGATGCCGCGAAGACGTGCAGTTTCTTCGAATGTACGAAGCTGCTGCAAACCGTCGATAGCTCCGCGTGCCACGTTGAGCGGCGAGCGCGAACCCAGACACTTGGAAAGAACGTCGCCTACTCCGGCCAGTTCCAGCACAGCGCGGACGGCGCCACCAGCGATGATACCGGTACCTTTAGCAGCCGGTTTGATCAGAACACGGCTTGAGCCCTGGCAGCCTGTAACCGGGTGCGGAATTGTGGTTCCGACCATGGGTACATTGACCAGACTCTTTTTGGCGTCGGATACACCTTTCTGGATAGCGCCTATTACTTCGGCAGATTTGCCGACGCCGACGCCAACCTGGCCCTTGCCGTTGCCGACTGCAACTACAGCGCGGAAGGAGAGCTTTTTGCCGCCCTTCACAACTTTAGTGACACGACGGACCTGAATGATTTTTTCTTCCCAGTCGGATTGCTCCTTGGGACGATCTTCCATCATCTTGCGATTCGATTCGCGAGATGAGGTACGACGACCTTTGCGCGCACCTTCGGCGTCATCAGGACCAGTACCGGCTGTAACTTCTTTATCCACCATTTTAGTGAAAACTCCTGTCTTCTTCCTTGCTTACGGAGCTGAGCCCCAATCCTAAAACTCGAGTCCTGCTTCTCTGGCAGCATCGGCAATCGCTGCCACTCTGCCGTGATAAATGTATCCACCTCTGTCGAATACGACAGCCTCGATGCCTTTGTCCTTAGCTCTCTTAGCAATCAACTCGCCGACAGCTTTAGCAGCATCGCAATCCCAGGTTTTCTCGGCTTTGCTCTCTTCGTCAAGAGTGCTGGCTGATACCAACGTGTTGCCGGAAACATCGTCGATGATTTGAGCATATATATGTTTGTTGGAGCGGTAGACACAAAGACGCGGACGCTCAGCGGTGCCCTGGATGCGCTGACGAATGCGCATATGTCTTTTACGTCTGGCTTCGTTTCTATCTGCTTTCTTGAGCATTTGATTGACCTCAGTTCTTTGTTGCGAGCCCGGGATATTTGCCCCGAACCTCTACTTCCCGGGCGAACACAAAGTTCGCCCTCCCAATTATTTCTTCTTACCTGCAGCCTTACCGGCTTTACGGCGGATTTTTTCGGTTGAGTACTTAACACCCTTGCCTTTGTAAACTTCAGGCGGACGGCGATCACGCACGAATGCGCAGAAGTCTCCCAATTGCTGACGGTCCGGGCTTGTAATTGTCATTGCCACGTTTTTGGTGACAGTGACGGTCAAACCATCCGGAATCGGAATTTCAACCGGGTGTGAATAACCGAGTTGCATGACGAGGGTTTTGCCTTCGACAGCAGCACGATAACCGACACCGATGATGTCCATATTTTTGGTGAAGCCTTGTGTAACACCCTGGACCATGTTGGCAATGAGTGTGCGGCTCAGTCCATGCAAACTGGCAACCTGACGATCATCCGATTTGCGTTTGAGAACGATTTTGCCGTCCTCTTGAACTACTTCCAATTCTGGACGAATTGTGCGCTTAAGTTCCCCTTTCGGGCCCTTAACCTTAACTTCGTCACCATTGATGGTGACGATGACTCCGGCGGGAATCGGAATCGGCGCTTTACCGATACGTGACATAGTCGTTTCCTCTTTTACCAAATGAATCCGACGACTTCGCCGCCAACATTGCTCTTGCGAGCTTGACGATCTGTCATCAGACCGCTTGATGTTGAGACGATGGCTACACCTAGCCCACCGAGCACACGCGGCACTCGTTTGGCTGGTCTGTGAACTCTCAGTCCCGGCTTGGATATGCGCTTCAGGCCTTGAATAACCTGTTCGCCGCGAGGACCGTACTTAAGGACAATGCGCATGCGTTGCTCAGGCGAACCAAGCCCCTTGGTCTCAAACGAAGAAATGAATCCTTCGTTCCTCAGCACTTCTGCCAGGGACACTTTCAGCTTGGAGGCTGGCATCTCGACGAAGGGCGCATGAACGCGAGAGGCGTTACGAATACGCGCAAACATGTCGGCAATAGGATCTGTGACCGGCATTTACTTTCTCCTACCAACTGGACTTGGTCATACCAGGGATAAGACCCTCATGGGCCATCTTTCTCAAGCAACAACGGCACAAGCCGAGGTCGCGGTAATAGCCTCTCGGCCGGCCGCATATGCGGCAGCGATTATGCAAGCGAACTTGAGGATACTTGCCTTTAGCAACAAGTACTCTTCGCTTGTTTTCTTTATCGATCATGGATGTTTTAGCCACGACTGAAAATCTCTCCCTTTTTTGTGTTCTTTTCGGCGACTACTTTTATCGCCATTACTTTGTACGCTTAACGTTTGAAAGGCATGCCCATGGCTGCCAACATTGCACGAGCTTCCTGATCGGTGCGAGCGCTTGTGACGATTGAAATGTCCATACCGCGCACTGCATCAACTTGTTCATAGTTGATTTCAGGGAAGATAAGCTGCTCTTTTACTCCGAGTGAGTAGTTGCCGCGACCGTCGAAGGACTTTTGGGAGAGTCCGCGGAAGTCACGAATACGGGGCAAAGCTATATTGATCAACTTCGAAAGGAAGTCGAACATGCGCTGACCACGCAGAGTAACCGATACGCCTACAGGCATGCCCTTTCTGACTTTGAAAGTCGCGATTGACTTGCGGGCGCGATTCACAACCGGCTTCTGCCCGGCGATAGCTGTCAAATCTTTGACACCACCATCGATGGCTTTAGCCGAAGCTGCTGCTTCGCCGATACCCATGTTGATCACAACTTTCTCGATGCGAGGAACTTGCATATCGTTGGTGTAGCCGAACTCTTTTTTGAGATGCGGCACAACTTCGGAGTGATATTTATCTTTGAGTTTCATTTTGCTGCTCCAGCTTTAGAAATTTAGGACGGTCTTTGTCGTCCCGGATGGCGGATGCCACCCCCACATAGTTATTTTTAGAGACTGAGCTCTTTGCGCTTATCGCCGCGCACGGGGCGTTTTTTCTCGGGATCGTAAAGCATGACTTTGCTTGCGAAAAGCGGAGCTTCTTTACGAACGATTCCGGCTTCACCGCCCATTCCGGCGCGAGCTTTAATGAAGTGAGTCATCAAATTGACGCCTTCAACAAGCACTTTGCCTTCTTTGGGATATACAGCCAGGACCTTACCGATTGTGCCTTTGAAAGCGTTGCGTTCAGCCAGACGATTGGTATCTTCTTTGCTGCGCTTTTTGTCTTCTTTCTTAGGTCCGACCATGAGCATAACGGTGTCGCCACGCTTCAGGTGTGTTTTGGGTTGCAGATTGCTCGAGCCTTTCTTATGAAGGGCTTCCGAAACAACTACATTGCCGCCTTCCTTGACCTTGGCTTTCGCCGGGGCCTTGGTATAGCGAATTTCTCTATGCTTCTTGCCTTCCATTTTTAGAGGACCTCCGGAGCAAGCGACATTATTTTGGTGAAGTTTTTGTCTCTCAATTCACGAGCGATAGGTCCGAATACGCGAGTGCCTTTCGGGTTGTTATCTTTCTGAATGATGACTGCGGCATTGTCGTCAAAGCGGATGGTTGTACCGTCGGAGCGCTTTACGTTGGTACGTACGCGAACTACTACGGCTTTCACAACTTCCGATTTTTTGACCGGCATGTTGGGAAGAGCATCTTTGACGACAGCGACGATAACGTCGCCCACTGAGGCGTAGCGGCGACCTGAGTTGCCCAGGACACGAATGCACATGAGCTCGCGAGCACCTGTGTTATCAGCTACGTTTAGTCTCGTTTGTTGCTGAATCATTGTCCTTATTACTCCTCAACTTTTTCGCCGAGCACGTTGCCGAGCACGGCTACTACTTTGAAGTGCTTGTCCTTAGACATGGGCGGGCATTCTTGAATGCGCACGCGATCGCCGACCTGGCACTTATTTTCTTCGTCGTGGGCTTTGAACTTACTGGTCACCACAGTTTGCTTTTCATACTTGCGGTGATTTACATGGTTCTCGACAGCGACGACCACCGTCTTCTGCATCTTGTTGGAGACGACTTTACCAACGAGTTCTTTCTTGGGCATCGCTCTATCTACCTCTTCAATCCGAGCTCGCGCTCTTTTTCAATTGTCAGGAGCCGGGCAAGACGCTTACGAGCGTTAGCAATGCCGGCTGTATTCTGCAGCTTGCGTGTAGCAAGCTCGAAGCGCAGTTGCACGATTTCCTTATGGGTATCGGCAATTTTTGCTTTGATTTCTTCAGCAGAAAGCTCACGCATTTCTTTGACTCTCATTTAGCCTCCTTGCTGTCTTTCGACAATGCGGCATTTGATTGGAAGCTTCTGAGCAGCAATTTCCATTGCAACTTTAGCTTCCTTCGCTCCAACACCGGAGAGTTCGAAAAGCATGCGGCCTGGTTTGACCACAGCTACCCAGAACTCGGGGTTACCCTTACCGGAACCCATACGAGTTTCGGCCGGCTTCTTAGTTACAGATTTGTCCGGGAACACGCGGATCCACATCTGTCCGCCGCGGCGTACGCTACGGCTCATGGCTTTACGAGCAGCTTCGATCTGGCGGCTTGTCACCCAGGCAGGTTCCAGTGCTTGCAGACCGAGTTCACCGAAGTGAAGTTCGCTGCCGCGAGTTTCCGTGCCCGTCATACGACCACGGTGATGCTTGCGGAATTTTGTACGTTTTGGAAACAACATGGCTAATTACCCCGCCCTTTTCGGTCTGCGACCAGATCTGTCGCCGCGTCCTTCTCTATCTGGTCTGCGCTCCGGTCTTCTGCTGCCGCCTTCTTCAGATCTCTCTGTCGGGGCTTTGATATTCGGAGGTGACCACTGTCCTCTCGACAGTTCGCCTCTGAAAACCCAAACTTTGATACCGATAAGACCCATGGTTGTGTGGGCTTCGGTGAAACCAAAGTCGATGTCTGCTCTCAGGGTTTGCAGAGGAATACGACCTTCCTTGCTCCATTCGCTGCGGGCAATTTCTGCGCCGCCGAGACGTCCGGACACCATGATTTTGACGCCGACTGCTCCCGAGCGCATGCAGCGTTGCATGGCTTGCTTCATTGCGCGGCGGAAGGCAACGCGCTTTTCCAACTGCTGAGCAATTGACTCAGCAACCAGCTGTGCTTCGAGATCAACTCTGTTGATTTCGAGAATATTGATTTTGACTTCGATGCCGGTGCGTCCGAGCATAGCTCTGACTTTCTGGTGCAGAGTTTCAAGACCCTGACCACCTTTGCCGACCACAACACCAGGACGAGCCGTATAAATATCGATACCGATTTGATCTGCCTTGCGGCCGATTTCGACTTTCGATACACCGGCATTCTGCAACTCTTTCTTTAAGTAGTTGCGAATCTGATGGTCTTCCTCAATAAGCGCCGGAATGTCTTTGGTGTTGACAAACCAGTTGGACGACCATCCTTGATGGATGCCGACTCTGAAACCGCGTGGATGTACTTTCTGACCCAAGGTCCTCTAGCTCCTTATTATTGAAGATCGTCCAATTCGATGGTGATGTGCGTAATGCGCTTCTTGATTGGGAAGGCACGGCCTCTGGCGTGAGGCTGAATGCGTTTCAGGGTCGGACCCTGGTCTGCATAAATTTTTGAGATGCGGAAGTCTTGCACTTCATCTTCGCCAACCGGAGTTGAACTGTTGTTGATGAGGTTGTGCATGGCAGACCAGAGAACCTTTTCCACTTCACGTGCAGCCGCATGCGGCATGAACTTGAGCATGGTGTAGGCTTCGCCTGCTTTCTTGCCGCGAATCACGTTCATCACGCGACGCACCTTCAAGGGCGACATTCTTATCCATTTAGCTTGTGCTCTTGTATGCATCTCTAGCCTCTCTTCGCGGTTTTGTCACCGCCGGCATGACCCTTGAAGAGTCTTGTCGGAGCGAATTCGCCCAGGCGGTGTCCGATCATTTGTTCGGTAACGTAAACGGGAACATGCTTGCGTCCGTTATAGATTGCAATGGTGTGTCCGATCATTTCGGGCACAATCATCGAAGCTCTGGACCAGCACTTCACTACTTTCTTTTCGTTCTTACGGTTCATCTCCTCAATTTTCTTGTGGAGACTTGGATGAACGAAAGGTCCTTTTTTCAGGGAACGAGACACGATGACTCTCCTTACTTAGTACGGCGCTTGACTATGAAACGACTGGAAGTTTTGTGCTTGCCGCGACGAGTCTTGTAACCCATAGCCGGCTGACCCCACGGTGTTTGTGGTTTGCCGCCGATGGGTGACTTGCCTTCGCCACCACCGTGCGGGTGGTCGACGGGGTTCATCACAACACCACGGTTGGCAGGCTTGATACCGAGCCAGCGGCTGCGGCCTGCCTTACCAAGGCTGACGTTTTTATTGTCAGGATTGCTCAACTGCCCGATTGAGGCAATGCAATCAATGTGGACCATGCGCATTTCACCCGAAGGCAAACGCAGGGTTGCATACTTCCCTTCTTTTGCCAGCAACTGAATTTGTGTGCCGGCTGCCCGACAGAGCTGACCACCCTTACCGATAGTCAACTCCACATTGTGGAGAATCGTACCTAGAGGGATATTGCGCAAGGGCAAAGCATTGCCGTCGCGAATTTCAGCTTGCGGTCCCGACATCAGCTTGTCGCCGACGCGTAGCGAATGCGGAGCAAGAATGTAGCGCTTTTCACCATCGTTATATTGAACGAGAGCGATGC
>JAIEPM010000547.1 GCA_019748395.1 Candidatus Obscuribacterales bacterium | reverse complement strand
TGCACCAGGCCTTTGCCGAAAGATGTTTGTCCGACAAGCTTGGCACGACCGTTATCTCTGAGCGCACCACTCAAAATTTCGCTGGCGCTGGCACTACCTTTATTGATCAAAAGAACAATCGGCAGGTCGCTCTTAAAAGAAGATTTGGTGGCAAGCTGCGAGGTTTTGTAACCGTCGGCATCAATGGTGCTGACGATTACTCCTCTGTCGAGGAACATATTGGCGATATCGATAGCGTTGGCCAGCAAGCCGCCCGGATTGTTTCTCAAATCAAGTATCAGGCCTTTTGCCGGTTGCAATTGCTTGAGAGCAACTTTCATTTCGTCGTTGGCTTTTTGCGAGATGAAGCTGTCCAGACGGATATATCCTATATCTCCAGGAAGCATCTGACAGGCAACCACGGATTTAATCGGAATTTCGTCGCGCATCAATGACACCATATCTTTCTTAGGCGGATTGCCTCTTAAGAACGTGATTGAGACTTTGGTGCCTTTGTCTCCACGAATTTGTTTTACGACTTGATCAAGTGATTGTCCTTTTACAGGCTTTTGATCTACTTCCACAATTTCATCACCGGAATGCATTCCGGCCCGGTCTGCCGGTGTGTTGCCGATTGGCGCAATCACAACTACTTTATGTTCTTTATTCATGCCCAGCTGCATGCCGACACCATAAAGTTTGGCTTGAATTTGCTGCTTCTCGTCAGTAAACGATTCTTCATTTAGGAAGCGCGTGTAAGGGTCGCCAAGGCTGGCCAGCATAGTTTCGATGGCTTTATGCGCATCTTCCTGGGTTTTGAGCTTGCCGTCATATTTATGCTCCCAGCGCTGCCAGGATTGACCATAAAATTTCTGGTCGAAATAAGAGTCTTTAATGATGCCCCAGGCTTTGTGATAAAGGTCTTGCGGTGTGTAGCTGATTTTTGCGCCTTTTTCTTGCGCATAAGCTGCTTCCATCGGGTCGAGCGCTTTCAGCCCTACCTGTCCCTTCCAGCCGACATATGACAAGCCGGCAATTCCGCAGATTGCCAAGGTGCCGATTCTCAGAGCCCACTTGCTGCTTTTAGTCTTCTGCGCCATTTCTTCCTCGATCTGCTCTCTAGTTGAGGCTGTTCATATAACAATCCTATTCCACGCCAGACTTTGTGGCAAAGATTTCGGATAATGAGTTTCTTTCAGGATAATTAATTCTACAACCCAATGCCGCTAAGCGACGCCTGAAATTCAGGGATTGTTTCAGCTTCAAAGAAATGGCAAGTTGCCGAGTAGTTCTTGAAAATTGGCGCCTATTCACCGTTTTGTGAAGCTCTGTTGAAAGCTTGAAGAAAAGCCGCCGGATTAAATTTATTGGGTTTTCAATATCGCTCCATTCACATAACATTTTAGTCGTATTTGAACCCGAGCCAGAGTGCTGAAAAACGCGCTTGAAAGGGAGATAGGCAGGCTTGGCATGGTTACCAGTGAGTTAAGCAGGGCTGATAAGCCCGAAGTCGGCGATACTGATGCTACGATGCTTGCCGGTGCAAGCACGTCTAACTGGCGCGCACTAGAACGGGCAGCTCAGATTCGGCAAAAGATGTCCAAAGCGACAAAATTTAAGCTGAAAGTACTTGTCAGCATAATCATGTTCGTCAGCCTTTTCGTTTTCGGCAAAGTTGATCTGGCGAAAACCTGGGATGCGGCGATGCATGCTAACCGCTGGTATCTCGGCGGTACCGTCGCGCTCTTCCTCTTATCTATTGCGCCGATGGCTCGCCGCTGGCAGTTGCTGGCCAATTCGCTCGGTCTTCCCCGTCCATTTATGGAACTGCTCCGTTACTATCTGGTCGGTTCCTTTTTCAACCTTTTCCTGCCGTCGACAGTTGGTGGCGATGTGAGCCGCTGTTACTATCTTGCTAAAGGAACGAATCTGCACAAAGAAAGTTTCTATTCGGTACTTGCTGATAGAGCCAGCGGCATTGCGGTGCTTTTCCTCTGTGCATCAATCGGCATAGGTCTGAGCTCCGGTGGAGCATCTTTGCCCTGGCAGTTGAAGTGGCCCATATACGCAGGCACTTTTGGAACCTTTATCGTTCTGCCTTTCATGCCTTATTTGACCAGAGCAATTCTCGGTGAAAAGAACTGGCTGACTCGTCAATTCAATGAATCTGCAGCCAAAATTTTCTGGCAAGATCGACGCTTGATTCCGGTTTCGCTTTGCTGGTCATTCGTATCGCAAATTATTCTGGTGCTCTGTCATGTCGGTGTCGGCCTTTCACTTGGGCTCAATGATATTCCGCTTTGGTACTACTTCGTTTTCTATCCTTCTGTCGCGGTGCTTGGCTTCATCACTCCGAGTTTCAATGGAATCGGCATCAGAGAATGGGCATACACCTACTTCCTTTTGTTGGTGGGCGTGGACAAAGCACACGCGTTGACATATGCGCTGATGTGGCTTGGACTGACGACATTCGGCAGTCTGCTTGGCGGAGTCGTTTACATGACTGCGCACATGAAGCCGCCGCCGAAAGAACTGGAAGACTAAGTTCTATATCTGGTTTATAGTTGTCTCTTAGGGATAACTGAGACCAATAATGAGACTAGATTCCGACCCGCGCTTACACAAAAATCTTGCTCTTGTTTTGCAGATTGCTTCAAAGCATGAACGCAAGCTATATCTGGTTGGTGGCTACATCCGCGATCAGCTTCTCAAGCGTCAGGTAAAAACAGGTTCCCATCACGATTTTGATTTTGCCGTATTACCGGGTGCGGCTATCGAGCTGGCAAAAATAGTTGCAGATGAATTGCAGGGTCATTTCGTTTTGCTTGATGAAGCAAATGACACGGCCAGAGTAATCACCGAGGATGGTGCTTGCTTCGACTTTGCTGCATGTGTGGGGGGCTCGATTGAAAGCGACATCAAAAGGCGTGATTTCACGGTAAACGCCATAGCCTGGGATGCTGATTATCCGGAACAACTCATTGATATTGTTGCTGCCGAGGATGATTTGAAAGCTGGAAAAATCAGAGCTATCAGCGAGCAATCATTTATAGATGATCCATTGAGGCTCTTGCGCGCTTACCGCTTTGCAGCTCTTCTCGATTTTGAAATTGAAAGCAGCACACAGGGCTATATTCAAAAGTACTGCTCTTCGATATCTACTGTCGCGGCAGAGAGAATCAACTCCGAATTTTTCTTGATGCTTGAAACAAGCTTCTCTGCTAAGCACGTAAAAGCAATGGGCGAAAACGGGCTTCTGGAGTCAATCTTTCCTGAGTTGCGCGATTGTCGGCGAGTCACTTCCAACGCTTACCATCACCTTGGGCTTTTCGAACATTCTCTGGAAACTCTGGCTCAGGCAGAGCGAGTGCTTCCAGAAATGCCTGACTGGGCAAAAGATTCGCTTGCTCAAACTCTGGCATCGGGAGTTTCCAGAGCTGCTGCGACAAAACTTGCCGGATTGATTCATGACATCGGAAAGCCTGAAACCTGGGTGATAAATCCGGAAGGCAAGCATACATTTATTGGTCATGACAAACTTGGTGCGGAGATGATAGAACCGCTGGCGAAGCGCTTGAAATGGGCGAAGCCAATCGAGCGTTTTATCGAGAAATTAGTGCGCTGGCATTTGCGTCCCGGACACTTGTTTCAGCAAGGTCCGCCCACTGACAAGGCGAAATACAGATTTTACAAAACAATCGGCGAAGAATTGCCGGAGCTGATCGTGCTTGCGCTGGCTGACTTTCGTTCCACTTGTGGACCTGGATTGCAGGATGGCAGGAGGGAAGCGGAGGAGAAACTCTTCGAACTTTTGCATAATTTCACCGTCTATCAAGTAGGAACTAAAAAGGAGTCGCGCTTTATTGATGGATCCGAATTGATGAAACTCCTTGGCATCAAGCCCGGTCCGCAAGTCGGGGAAATACTCGATGAGCTGCTGGAAGCACAAAGTCTGGGAGAGGTCCGAAACCCTGAAGAGGCCGCGGATCTGGCTCGCAAAATCTATCAAGAAAAGTATTGCAGATAACCAAAAACACGCTTGGCAACTAAATTAGGTTAGAGCCTCGTGATCTGTGGAATAAAGACTCCGTAGGGATGAAAGATCCCGCAGGGAATCCGGACTGACCAAGCCGGTCACACGCAACGAGGGTTGTTCTCATGGCTCAACAGACAAAGACCGATAAGCTCCGCAATTACACCATCATTGCTCGGCTTGACGATGCGATTCCGCTCAACACTCCTGAGTGGGTTACTGTAGAGCAACTGCTCAACCAGATCAGCGAGTTTGTGCCGCTCTCAATGCTGAACAATCTTACCGAGTCGATCATCACCTACGCCGATGATCAAGCTCGCAGAGGCTACCTGCTCGGACAGGAAGATCTTGTTGCTGAAATGAAAAAGAAAGCAGCGAAAATCGCCTAGAAAAAATCTATAAGCTGGGTTCGAAGGGCAGGCTCTATGAGCTGCCCTTTCGGTTTTTAAATGTCATTGCCGATTTTGCAAGCTCGTTTGCCACCGCTTTTGATACCACATATTATTGGTCACTGAAAAACAAGCCTTGAAAAGGAATTGCCAGATCTGATCTCTCAGCCTAATATATCGATGGCGACAGTGATCACTTTTATCAGCATTTATGCCTAGATCTGGTGACGTTCCAATGAGCGACGACGACCTCTTTGCCGAATTCAAATCAACGCCCGGAAAAAAGCATGAGCTTCTTTCAAACGAACAGCAAGTTGCCGATTTGCAAGAATTGCAAAATCTAGAGGCCGTGCTGAACTTCCAGCCGGGCGGACAGGATGGCGAAACGCTGGTTTTTGTCTCCAACCCAAATCTGCTACCCGCGCTGCCTGCAATTTTCCGCATTTGATCGCAGCGAGGACCTTGTGAACGAAGAGCTGGGAGAGCAGGCGTCCCGTCTGCTTCGAAAAGTTGGTATAGAAGCGAGCAAGATGCCCTCGCTCCTGGGGACTTAGCGTACGTAATTAAGCGGGTTGTTCGGCTTGCCGTCGACACGCACTTCAAAGTGCAAATGCGGACCTGTGGAGAAGCCGGTGGAGCCTTCGTAGCCGACCACGTCGCCTTTGGAGACGTTCTGTCCGGCGCTGGCATTTACTTTGCTCATGTGTGCATACAGAGTGGCAAGACCGTTGCCGTGGCTGACGATGACGACTTTGCCGTATCCACCGTACCAGCCGGAATATAGAACATTGCCGCTATCCGACGCTTTCACAGGTGTGTGATTTGGTCCTGCCAGATCAACGCCTGTGTGGAATTTGCGAACTCCAAAAATCGGGTGTCTGCGCCAGCCGAAAGGCGAGGTAACGGGCGCGTGAATCGGCATCGCGAGACTACCGCTACCGTGAGTCACAACCTTGTCTGATTTGCTCTGCGAAGCACGCACCATTTGCAAAATTTGTTGCTCCAGCTGATTTGATTCTCTGGAAAGCTGATGTTCTGCCGCCTCATAAAAGGCGCGCTGTGAGCGGAGCTTGTCTGCGACAACTTCCTGCTCGGACTTTTCTTTGTTCAGCATCAATGCTTTCTTAGCAAACTCGGAAACAATATCGCCAAGCTGCATCTTTTGTTGACCAAGTTTGCTTTTCTGTGCAGAAAGCGCTGTTGCTTTCGCGCGCAAATCTGAAATCAACTTCTTGTCCAGTTCTGCAACTCGCTCCTGATAATAAAGCAAATCCATCAACTGCTGCAGCGAGTTGACTTGAAAAAGCATGTCCAGCAATCCCAGCCGCTGGCCTTCATACATTTCACGCAAACGCTGCGAAGCCTGCCCTTCCATTGAATGTTCTTGGGTTGTGGTCGTGCGCAACTTCGTTTCAGTTTGAACCAGATTGGTTTCAGTTTTCGCAAGCTGATGCTTGTTTGAATTCAATACCTTAGTAGTTGAATGCAATGCGCTTTGAATTTTGTGCAGTTTTTGCAAGGCGACTCTTTCTTTTTCTCGTGCCAGGCGCAAGCGCTCGTGAGCTTCCTGTCTCTTGCGTTCGATTTCTTTGAGCCGCTCTTTAGCTTCTTGTGCAGAGCGTGTATGACTGCTAGTCGAATGAGCCGTGACTGCGGCGGGCAACGACGAAAAGACTGCGACGGCCAAGCCCAAAGCGATAAATGCTTTCGGAGCCCGGTTAATATCAGTCTTTTGTGTGCTTATCATTGCCATAGATTTCTTGAGTGTAGCATTGTCATGCCAAGAAACGCAGTCGAACATTTCTATATCTTCTAGCAACCTGTTTACAGGCTTGCTGTTACTAATGCTCGGAGCACTTGGTAACTTGGGGAATTATCCCCTTTCTTGCTAGCCGCTTTCCCGAAAAGACTCTAATGAAGGTCTTAATTCTGCGCGGATGCAGCTATTCATGAGTCATACTTTATGCTGAAAAGCTTTGCTGTATTCGGGCGGGGCTAATCTGAAAACTAGTTAACTTAAAGCAAGGAATGGCTTGAAGATTATGCTGAAAGAAATTGCGAAATATCCGCTGAAGATAAAGGGTAGCTCTGAAGGTGAACTGAACGAGGTCAAAAGTCCATACGATGGACAGCCCATAGCGGCAGTCGCTCAGGCTGATGAAAAAGCAATTAAGCTTGCCATTACCCAGGCTAAAGAAACATTTGAAAATGTTATGCGCAAAATGCCTGCTCACAAGCGCTCGGAAATTCTTGCCCGTACGGCTAAATTGTTGCAGGAAAAGCATGAAGACTTTGCTCGCACCATAGCACTTGAAGGCGGCAAGCCGATAAGAGATGCGCGCATCGAAGTCTCACGCGCGATTATGACTTTCACAATTGCTTCAGAAGAAACATTGCGCCTGGACGGCGAGCAAATTGCCATGGACCGCCAGCCAGGTAACGAAGGACGAATCGGCATGATTTTGCGTGAGCCGATTGGTGTAATCGGCGCAATCACGCCATTCAACTTCCCACTGAATCTGGTGGCACATAAACTTGCACCGGCATTTGCGTCCGGTTGTACCGTGGTGCTCAAACCTGCAAGTCAAACTCCCGTATCGAGCTTGAAGCTCGCCGAAGTTCTGGCAGAAGCCGGTTTGCCCGAAGGCGCGTTGATCTTGACTCCCTGCCGTGGTTCGAAAGGTCATGCTCTGGTAAGCGATAACAGAATCGCGCTCCTGACCTTCACTGGTTCGCAGGAAGTCGGCTGGCGCTTGCGTCACGAAATCGCTCCCGGAACGCGTATCATTCTTGAACTCGGCGGCAATGCAGGTCTTGTTGTGCATGAAGATGCCGATCTCACCGCTGCTGCCAAAGCCGCAGCCCGTGGCGGTTACGTAAATGCCGGTCAAACCTGCATTTCAGTTCAACGCGTTTATGTGCAAGAGAAAGCCTATGACAAATTCTTGAACACTTTTGTTGATCTTGTCAAAAATTTGAAGTGCGGCGACCCTCTCGATGAAAGCGTAGATGTCGGTCCGATGATCGATGCAGGTTCTGTGGACAAAACCCTTGTCTGGATTGACGAAGCTGTAAAAGGCGGAGCCAAGCTGCTTGCCGGTGGTAAGAAAGCTTCCAATAACGTACTTGAACCGACAGTTCTTGCTGAAACCAAAAAAGACTTGAACGTAGTTTGCCAGGAAGTATTCGGACCGGTTGTGGCTGTAATGAAATACTCGAACATCGATGAAGCCATTGCCTTAATGAATGATTCTCGTTACGGCTTGCAAGCCGGTGTATTCACGCAGAACCTCGAAGTCGCTTTCAAAGCTGCCCGAGGCATTGATGCCGGAGGGGTGATGGTGAACGATGCTCCGACATTCCGAGCAGACCACATGCCTTACGGCGGTCGCAAAGAATCCGGTGTCGGTCTGGAAGGTGTGCGCTTTGCAATTTCGGAAATGACACAACCCAAGTTCATTTGT
>JAIEPM010000246.1 GCA_019748395.1 Candidatus Obscuribacterales bacterium | reverse complement strand
TCTCAAAGTTGTGATGCCGTCCGGACCGCGCAGCGCCAGAGCTCTGCTCCATGCGGCCATTCAAGATCCGGACCCGGTTATTTTTTACGAGCCGAAAGCACTTTACCGTCTATTTAAAGAAGAAGTGCCGGATGCAATCGAAACTCTGCCGATCGGCAGAGCTCAGGTTGTGCAGGAAGGCAAAGAGATTACACTAATCTCATACGGCGCCACCGTGCGTGCCACCATCGACGCAGCTGAGATCCTCGAGGAAGAAGACGGCGTGAAAGCCGAAATCATCGACTTGCTCAGCGTCGCTCCCATGGACACCGAAACCATTGCCAATTCAGTTCGCAAAACCGGACGCGCGGTCGTCATTCATGAAGGACCTCGTAGCTGCGGCATCGGTTCGGAAGTGGTAGCCCGTATCAACGAAAACGCGCTCATGTATCTGGAAGCACCGATTAAGCGTGTTACAGGTTTTGATGTGCCGATACCTTACTTTGCACGCGAAAAAGCTTATCTGCCGGATGCCGACAGAATAGTCTCAGCAGCACGCGAAGTTCTATCGTTCTAAATCTAATCGAACGGGCGCTTCACGCGCCCGTTCGTGATCAGAGCTGGAAATTTCAATTCAATAAGTTTGCAAAAACCGAGGAGTATAGAGGATGGTGTTCGAATTCAAACTGCCGGACGTTGGAGAAGGAATCCACGAAGCCGAAGTTCTGGCAATCAAGGTCAAAGAAGGCGAAGCCGTAAAGGAATATCAGCCGATGTTCGACGTAGAAACGGATAAAGCGGTGGTTGAAATCACAGCCCCGATCTCCGGCACGGTCGAAAAAATCCTTGTGAAAGTCGGCGAACTTGCCAAAGTCGGCAACGTCATGATCACCTTCAACACGGGCGCTGCCAATTCGCAAGCTAAAGCAGAAACCGTTAATCAATCAAAAGCAGCAGCTGCGCCGGTCAAACAAGCCGAAGCCTCAGGCAGCAACGGGAAGAACACCAGCACGCCGGTGCTGGAAGCTACGCCCCTTAAATTCATCGGACCGGTCCCCGCGGCTCCGGCAACCAGAAGACTCGCCAGAGAACTTGGTGTGGACATCAGACTGATCGCAGGGTCTGGTCCTGCAGGTCGAGTCTCAAAAGAAGACATCCGCGCTTATGCTGAAGGCGTTCCGTCAAGCGTGCGCAGCAGTGCAGCGCCGAGCGCAGCGGCAAGCACAAGCCATCGCCTGCCGCCGGCAGCAAAAGCCGGAGCCCAGCGTCAAGACAACGAGCCCCTCTCTCGTGAACCTTTAACAATCAGCCCCGTCGAACTTCCCGACTTCGCCAAGTTCGGTCCGGTAGAAAGAGTAGCGCTGCGCTCATTGCGCCGCCGCATCGCCATCAACATGACTCAATCATGGACGCATGTTCCTCACGTGGCGCACTTCGATCAAATCGATATTACGGACATGGAAGCTTACCGCGCCAAGCATGAAAAGTCAGTGGCTCAAAAGGGCGGCAAATTGACATTGACGGTTCTGGCTCTCAAAGCCATTGTTTCGGCTTTGAAAAAATATCCGCAATTCAATTCCAGTCTTGATGAGAACACAAGCGAAATCGTATACAAACGCTACTACAACATAGGCGTCGCTGTCGCCACCGAACGCGGATTGATTGTCCCTGTAATCAAAGACGTCGATAAGAAGAGCATCGTCGAGCTATCTGTCGAACTGGCGGATCTCGCATCCAAAACCAGAGACGGAAAGATTGAACTTGAGCGTCTGCAGGGCGGCACATTCACAATCACCAATATTGGTGCTATCGGCGGCACAGGCATGATGCCCATGGTGAACTACCCGGAAGTCGGCATCTTCGGCATGGCCAAGTCGAAGCTGCAACCGGTTGTTAAAGACGGAGAGATTGTAGTTCGCAATATATTGAACGTAACTCTCTCTTTCGACCATCGAGTCGCAGACGGAGCAGAAGCCGCATTTTTCGTCAGGCACGTATCAGATTGCCTGGAAGATCCTTTCAAACTTTTACTGGAGGCATAAGCCATGGTTGTTGGAGAAATGGTCCAGGAAACTCAACTTGTAATTATCGGCGCCGGACCGGCAGGTTATACGGCAGCTCTGCGTGCAGCTGAACTCGGCATAAAATGCATGCTGGTTGAATCTATGCCCAAGCCGGGCGGCACCTGCTTGCATGTAGGCTGCATACCTTCAAAAGCGTTATTGCACGCAGCCGAAGTAATTGCAGAGACAAAAGCCGCCGAAAATTTCGGCTTGAGCTTCGGAAAACCGAAGCTTGAAATCGATAAGTTGCGCGGCTGGAAAGAAAGCATTCTCGACAAGCTGGCCGGCGGCATTGCCGGTAAATGCAAATCAGCCGGTGTGGAAATTATCACAGGCAACGCTCGCTTCAAAGATAATCGCAGCGTGCGTGTGGAATGTCCGGGTGAATCGGCTGTAAGAATCAAGTTCAAACAATGCATCATCGCCACCGGTTCAAGACCTGTAATGCCGAAGCTATTTGATATAGGCTCGGACAAAGTCATGGACTCCACAGGAGCCCTTGCTCTCAAAGACGTCCCGAAATCGCTTTTGATCGTAGGCGGCGGCTATATCGGGCTCGAGATGGGCACTGTTTATGCAGCGCTCGGAAGCGAAGTCACCGTAGTTGAAATGACCGACGGGCTCTTGCCCGGCGTTGATCGTGACCTGGTCCGTCCCTTGCAACAACATTTGCAATCTGAATTTAAAGCGATCTATTTAAACACGAAAGTGACAAAGATCGAAGAATCCGGCAAAGGCATCAAAGCTCATCTGGAAGGCAAGGATGCTCCGACCGAACTTAATTTCGACCGAGTCCTGGTTTCAGTAGGACGCAGACCGAATACGGACAACATGGATCTTGAGCTGACCAATATAAAAATGGACGAGCACGGATTCATCATCATCGACGAAGAATGCCGCAGTTCCGAGAAGCGCATTTTTGCAATCGGCGATGTTTCAGGCCAACCAATGCTGGCTCACCGTGCCATTCGTCAGGCGATGGTGGCGGCTGAGGTTCTTGCCGGAAAAAAATCGGCTTTCGATAACCGAGTGATCCCGGCTGTAGTTTTCACACAGCCTGAAATTGCTTATGTCGGGCTTACAGATAACGAAGCTAAAGCAAAAGGCATTGAAGTCGGCACGGCCAAATTACCCTGGTCTGCAAACGGCAGAGCCCATACTCTTGCCGAGCCGTCCGGTCAAACCAAGATACTCTTTGATCCGGTAAGCACTCAAGTGCTGGGCGTGGGACTTGTCGGTCCTCGTGCAGGCGAACTCATTTCAGAAGCGGCCGTAGCTATCGAAATGGGCGCCGTGCTGGAAGACCTGGCAGCTTCCATCCACACACACCCGACTCTTTCCGAAAGCATAATGGAAGCGGCGCAGTCGGCTTTAAGCCGCATCGAGCGCCAGGCTAAAAGAGAAACCACTACGGTTTCCTGAGCAGCAGGCTCAGAGCCCAATCCTCAAAGAATTCAAGGCAGCTCAAAATTTCAAGTTCTTGAGCTGCCTTGCTCATAAGGGAAAAAGGATTGATGAGCTTTAGTTTTTCAATTAATTCCAAGAAATCAATCAGCTACCAGGACTTGCTGGAGGCATTGCCGCTGCCTCAGCTATCTATCGAAGAAGAGCTTGATAGAAAGCTGACAATCAGCGGGGTTTTCCATCTTTACATAAGCGGAGCATCCTGCAGAAGCGTAGAAGTCGGCAATGAAAGTTCCGGATATCGAGTTCGTATCAACTCTCCGGCATCAGCAGAAGATCACCGGCTGGCGCTTTGTGTCGTAGAAAGCCTGGCTTTGCTTGCTGAGTCCGACTCTATTCAAAGTGAAGCAAAAAGTGAATTTCAGGTGAAGGAACTTCGACTGATTCACAACGATAAATGGATCAATTCGGAGCTTGATTCAGGACTCAGATCAACTTTGCTTATGGCGGTCCATGCCAGCAAAAACGGCTCGGTTTGTTCGATTAAAGGAGCGAAAAGAGAATTTCATCTCGGCGCCGAAATGGCTCTGAGATTGCTGAGATTGAATCACCCCGAAAAAATTTCCAGAGAGTTCTTCCAGATCTTTCGTCTAATTCAATATATAGAAACACAAGGATATGTCGCGCCTAAAATTTACGTTCACCGTTCTACTAAGCGAAAAATGTGTGCTCTGGGCCCGGGTCTTTCCTATTTCATTCCCTGGGTTCAGCATATTGCGCTGATTCCCGGACCGGGAGAAGAATCCATCTATTTGGCGCATCAAGATTTACTGAACATTCTGGGCTCGCGACTGAAACTACTCGATGAAAAACAAGGAGTTATAGAAGCGATCCCTGAAAAAGAATGGAAAGCCCTGCTTTTGGAAGCCGAAAAAAACAAACTAAACCTGGCTCAATTACAGGGGATAAGCAACTGAAAAGGCTGTTCAAACATTTAGACGGAGCCCTGCAACTGATCAATTTATCAGTAATCTTCTTTTTGCTTTCATCCTGCCTTGTTCTGCCTAACTCAATTGATGACACGCTGCGGGACTGGAAGTTGCAGATAAATGTAGCTCGAAAGCTAGGCCAAGAAAAGAAGTATCAGAAAGCAGAAGCCGCTTATGACGAAGCCTTACATATCCTCAAGCGCGACAGCAACGTCAAATTGTTCGAAGCTCTGACAATGCGAGAAAAAGCTCTGCTTCATTTGGAAATTGGAGAGCAGCAAAAGGCGATGAAAGAACTGGAAGACAGTTGCGACCTTTTTGCAAAACAAGCAAAGTTAGATAGGGATACTTACAGTATTTATTTGCGACAGCATTTCGATGCGCTTTTCAATTTAGCAGAACTTGAACGCAAAACAGCAAAGCGAAATGCGGCAATCGGACACTACAAAATGGCCATGCAGATAAATCCCGGTAACGAAAGAAAAGACGCCTGCCTGGTTCAAATTTTGCTACTGGAAACAGAGCAAAGGAACAAAAAAGCTGCAAATTATAGTCCGGAGCAAGCGATGGAAGTTCTTAAAGCAATGAGTAAGGAGTCTGAGATGCCTTACCTTCCGATACTCGTTCGTGTTCGCCAACTCAGGCAATACGAAAGGTACCGAGAAGCTCTTGAATTACTGCAAGCAATGCTGGATCTATCCAGGCAGAAAGGTGACGCCGACTCGGAAGCTGCAACAATCAGCGAAATAATCAGTGTTTATTACGAGCTGGGAGACTTCGCTAAGGCACGAGAGTTACTTAAAGTAACGGAGCGGCGCTGCGATAAGGACCCGATATTCCTCAACTGGAAAGCTACTTTTCTGGCAGAAATCTCTTGCTTGAATCGCCGAGAGGGATTAGTTCCGGAAGCTATACTTAATTTCCAGCAAGCTTTGAAGGCAGCAGACTCCGACCTGGAAAGGTCCAGAGTTTCAGCGATATACAGCCTTTGCGCTAATTCAGACAACAGGCGCAAAGAGTTTAAAGTCGCAAAAGCAAATATCTTGAATGCAATCGAGGCAATGTCCGGGGTTTCTAATGCAGAGGAGCGCATGGCATTACTGCATTTAGAGCTGGGAAATATCATGGTCGAAAATAACGAACTGAGCGACTCGACCTTGAAGCTAATCGAAAAGAGCATACAGGCCAGCGCAGAATCAAGCTACAAATTTATGGGCGAAATTGCAATCTGCAATTATTATCTGAAGAAAAGAAATGGGAAGAAAGCGCTTCAACACGCAGAAAGATGCAATGAATTGAGTTGGGACTCTGTCTCAAGAGCAAAGGCGCTTTTTTTGAGAGCTAAAGCCAGATTTTCGACAGGCGAGCTGCAAGAGGCAATGGAAGATCTGGACGACGCCATTCAGCTTGCAAACGAGTCATTGCAAAACCAGTCTATTACTCGAATCGAAAGTCTCCTAGACGAATGCAAGCGCTTGAAGCAAGATCTACAAAAGCATTTGAGTGCCAAACACTAAAAGCCTGAGCAAACTGCGTCATTTGAAGCGCGCTTAGTATTTTTAAATCAAAAAGCGCCAGCATTCGTTGAAATCAGGACTCCGCCGTCGTTGTCATTCGCCGCCCAACGGTATATGCTGTTGAGGCCTTTTTGCGATCATTATATTGCAAGGCCGATATGCATTCGCTTTGCTTCCCCGATGGAGGATTTGAGATGGCTGTTACACAAAGCGCCGTGAAGACGTGCGAACTCTTGATTGCCGGAAAATGGGTCAAATCCCAGGCCCAGGAATTCAGCAACGTCTGGAATCCTTCCACGGGCGAGCTGATTGCCAGAGTGCCTGTTTGCAAAGCCGACGAAGTAGATCTTGCAGTTCAAGAAGCACAAAAAGCATTTCCAGCCTGGAACGACACGCCTATCGTTGAAAGAGCGCGCGTGATGTATCGCTTCAAGGGCTTGCTGGAAAAGAACTACGAAGAAATTGCTCGTTCAGTATCCCGAGAACACGGAAAAACCGTACCCGAAGCTAAAGCCTCCGTCGCCCGCGGCATTGAAGTAGTTGAGTTTTCCATGGGAATTCCAAGCCTGATCATGGGTGAGTGCATGGAGAATATAGCCAGCAACGTCGATTGCGAAACTATGCGGCACCCACTGGGAGTTTGTGCCGGTATCACACCCTTCAACTTCCCAGCCATGGTTCCACTCTGGATGTACCCGATTGCCATTACCTGCGGCAACACATTTATTTTGAAGCCGTCGGAAAAAGTACCGCTAACCAGCATGCTGATCGCCGACTTATTGAAAGAAGCCGGACTTCCCGACGGTGTTTTCAACATCGTTCATGGCGGCAAAGAAGCAGTTGATGCAATCCTTACACACCCGCTTGTAAAAGCAATTTCTTTTGTCGGTTCAACCGGCATAGCAAAATACATCTACGAAACCGGCTGCAAACACGGCAAGCGAGTTCAAGCCGCAGGCGGTGCCAAAAACCATATCATCATCATGCCTGATGCCGACATGGAGCAAACAGTACAAGCCCTGCAATCGTCGGCCTTCGGCTGCGCAGGCGAGCGCTGCATGGCAGGCAGCCTGGCCATACCGGTAGGCGAAGCAGCAGAAGAGCTAGTGCCGAGACTGGTTGAATCTTCGGCAAAGATGAAAGTAGGCCGCACCGATGGCGATACCAATCCCGATATGGGTCCGGTTATTTCCGCCGATCACTTGAAGAGGATCAAATCTCTCGTAGAAGCCGGAGTAAAAGAAGGGGTGGATCTCGCTCTTGACGGCAGAGACCTGAAAGTGGCAGACGCACCAAACGGTTTCTTCATGGGACCGACAATTCTGGACAAAGCAACGCCTGATATGACAGTTGTAAAAGAAGAAATCTTCGGACCGGTACTGAGCGTTCTTCGTGCACAAACAATTGAAGATGCCATCAAAATCGGTCAAGAATGTCCTTACGGCAACGGCGCTGTGATCTATACAAATAGCGGCAAAGCCGCAAGACAATTCAAACGCTATTTCAACGCCGGTATGATCGGCATCAATGTCGGCGTGCCGGCCCCGATGGCATGGTTCCCATTCACAGGCTGGAATGCATCGTTCTACGGCGACCAGCACATTCAAGGACGTGAAGGAATCTCCTTCTACACCCAGCAAAAAATGACGATGACCCGCTGGTTCGACAGCAAAGGCAAAAACTTCTCGGATCCAATCTGGAAAGCCAAAAAGCCGTAGGTCCAAAACACGACAAGCATAAAAGGGCTGAAAGCAACTGCTTTCAGCTCCTTTTTACAGCATAAGATGAGGGGGGGCTTCGGGAAGATCGGGCGCCGCATGGCGACGCCCCAATACCGCTCGGTTAAGCACATTTCGCCTGTAGACGGCGTTTAGGGCTGTATTTTGTAATTGAAACAGTCTGG